>NZ_JBHVPG010000015.1:0-151907 GCF_042887545.1 Streptomyces sp. NPDC057939 | reverse complement strand
GGGGGCGGCGGGGGCTCCGGGGGGGGGGCGGGGGTGGGCGGCTGGGCGGGGCCGGTCCCCGTCCCGCCCTTTCACCGTGTCCCGGGGGCTCCGCCCCCGGACCCCCGCGCCTCAAACGCCGGCGGGGCTGGGAGTGGCGGGGGCCGGGAGCGAGCGGGGCTCGTGGTGGAGGGGCCGGGAGTGGCGGGCACTGGGGCTGAGCGGGACCCGGTCCGTGGCGGGCCGGGGGTGAGTGGGTCGGGAGCGGCGGGGCCGGGAGGGTGGCTGGGGAGTGGGGCTGCTCCCCGGGACTCCTGCGGCTGGGACCCCGGTGAGGCGGGGAAGAGCCGGTGGGGCTGGTCCGATGCCCCGCCCACGGTCACGTCCAGTGCGACGGGCGCGTGAGGGTGGGTGGGATGTGGGTTTCGGGGTTGCCCTGGGCGGCGTTGAGCTGGGGTTGGGTGAGGAAGAGGGTGTTGCGGAGGTCGGCGTCGCGGAGGTTGGTGTCGCGGAAGTCGGCGCCGATCAGGTCCGCGCCGCGGAGGTCGGCGCGGCGGAGGTCGGCTGCGATCAGGTAGGCGCCGCGCAGGTTCGCTCCGCGCAGGTCGGCTCCGGCGAGGCGGGCGCCCATCAGGTCGGCGCCGCGGTGGTTCTTCTTGCGGCCCGGGAGCGTCGCGCGGACCAGTTCGCTGGTGCGTAGGAGGAGGACGTTGATCTCCTGGCGGAGGGCGCCGACGTCCAGTGCGGCGAGGGTGGTGGCGTCCGACCGGGTCAGGGCCTCGGTCCGGGTCAGGAGGCGGCGCAGGTCCGGGTGGGCGGGGGCGGCTTCCGGGCGGGTCAGGGCCTCGGCGACGTAGAAGAGGAGCTCGTGGAGCTGCCGCATCACCGGGAAGACCTCGAACATCGGGCCCCTGGTGTCGGGGGCGGTGCGCCAGTCCCGGCCGCCGAAGGTGACCTGGGAGACCTGCTGGCCGGCTCCGAAGCAGTCGAAGACGGTGCAGCCCTGGAAGCCCTTGTCGCGCAGGGCGGTGTGGATGCCGCAGCGGAAGTCCTGCCGGAGGTTCGTGCAGGGGGTGCCGGCCGGCTTGTTCACCGCGAAGTCGGTCGACTTCGCGAACGGCAGGGCGACGCAGCAGAGGGCGAAGCAGTTGGAGCAGTCGGCCTGAAGGACGGGAAGGGCGGGAAGGGCGGTGGTGGACACCCGTCCATTGTCGCCCGAGCGTGCGGTCCGGGCGGGCAACGATGGGCGGAATGCCTTGATCCGGCATGCGGGGAGCGGTGAGCATCCGTACATGACAGAAGTGATCGCAGTTGCCGTCATCACCCTGCTCGCCGTGATCAGTCCCGGCGCGGACTTCGCCATGGTGGTCAGGAACAGTTATTTGTACGGGCGTCCGACGGGGCTGTTCGCGGCCGCCGGCGTCGCGGCGGGGGTGCTGGTGCACGTCTCGTACACGATGCTCGGCGTCGGTCTGCTCATCGCGTCCTCCACCGCCCTGTTCACGGCGATCAAGCTGGCGGGTGCCGCGTACCTGGTGTGGATCGGGATCCGTACCTTCCGGGCGCGGGCCGAGCTGACCGTGGACCTGGAGTCGAAGCCGGGTCTGACCCCGCTCGGGGCGTTGCGGTCGGGCTTCCTGACGAACGTGCTGAACCCGAAGACGACGCTGTTCGTGGTGTCGACGTTCACGCAGGTCGTGAACCCGGGGACCTCGACGTGGCAGCAGGCCGGGTACGGGCTGTTCATGGCCGCGGCGCACCTGGTGTGGTTCGGGGCGGTCGCGCTGTTCTTCTCGGACTCGCGGCTGCGCGAGCGGATGTTGAAGGCGCAGAAGGCCCTGAACCGGGTGATCGGTTCGGTGCTGGTGGGGTTGGGCGTCGGGCTCGGGTTCGCCCGCTGACCCGGCCTGCCGACCCGGTCGCCGCGACGGGCTGGTGCCCCGGGTTACCTGTCGGTAGCGTGCCGTGGCATGGATGCTGCCGACGGGTTCTACGAGCGGGTCGACACGGGACGGTTCCGGGCGGGCGAAGCCACCCGCGGGCCGTGGGACGTGGGGTCGCAGCACGCCGGTCCGCCGGCCGCGCTGCTCGGGCGGGCGGTCGAGGAGCGGCCGGGCGGGCGGACGGACATGCGGATCGCGAGGATCACGTACGAGATCCTGCGGCCGGTCCCGATCGGTGGGCTGGAGATCACCACGAGCGTGCTGCGGTCCGGTCGCGGTACGGAGGTGGTCGAGGCGGCGCTCGTGCCGGAGGGCGCGGACGCGCCGGTGATGCTGGCGCGGGCGCTGCGGATCAGGGTCGCCGCCGAGCCGGTGCCGGCGGTGGCACCGGCCGCGCTGCTGCCGCCGCCGGGGGAGGTGGCGGTGACGCCGTTCTTCCCGGTGCCGTGGGAGACCGGCTACCACTCGGCGATGGAGACCCGCTTCACCGAGGGCGCCTTCACCGAGCTCGGGCCGGGTACCTGCTGGATGCGGATGAAGGTGCCGCTCGTGGCCGGGGAGGAGGTCCGGCCGCTGGACCAGGCGCTCGTCGCCGCGGATTCCGGGAACGGGATCAGCTCGGCCGTGGACTTCGGCCGGTACGTCTTCGTCAACGGTGACCTCAGCGTCCACCTGCACCGCCACCCCGTCGGCGAATGGGTCTGCGTGGAGGCCCGGACGAGCGTGGACGCGGCGGGGATCGGGCTCGCGGACTCCCGCCTGCACGACGAGAAGGGGCCCATCGGTCGCGGCGCGCAGAGCCTGTTCGTGGCACCGCGCCGCTGAGACCGGGCGCCGGGGCGCCGCGCGGTCCCGGTTGGACCGGGCCGGGGTGCCGGGCGGTCCCGGACGGAGCGTCAACCCGGTTGCCGCGCACGGGAATCGGTGTGGCAGTCTCGGGCGGATGGAGGCCCTGAGAGACACCGACCCGACCCACATAGGGGCGCAGACCCTGCTGGCCCGGATCGGGGCCGGGGGCATGGGGCAGGTGTACCTGGGGCGGTCGCCGGGCGGTCGGCTGGTCGCCATCAAGGTGATCAAGGACGAGATCACCGGGCATCCGGAGGCGCTCGCGCGGTTCCGCCGGGAGGTCGAGACGGTCCGGGCGGTGCGGTCCGCGTACACGGCGAACCTGATCGACGCGTCGCTGACGGCGCCGCCGTACTGGCTGGCGACCGAGTACGTCGCCGGTCCCACCCTCGCCGACGCCGTGCGCGACCGCGGGGCGCTGCCGGCCGACACCTGCCGCCGGCTGTTCGCCGCGCTGGCCGAGGGCCTCGCGAGCGTCCACGCGTACGGGGTGACGCACCGGGACCTCAAGCCGCAGAACGTCATCCTGGGGGTCCAGGGGCCGCAGCTCATCGACTTCGGCATCGCGAGGGCCGCCGCGCAGACGGCGCTGACGCAGTTCGGTACGGCTCCGGGCACGCCCGGGTACACGGCGCCCGAGGTGCTGCTGCGGGGTGAGGTGGCGGACGCGGCGGACGTCTTCGCGCTGGGGGCGACGATCGCGTACGCGGCGACCGGCCGGGCGCCGTTCGGTACGGGCGAGCCGACCGCGGTCAACTTCCGTGCGGTGCACGGCGAGATCGACGTGGAGGGCGTGGAGCCCGGCCTCGCCGGGCTGGTCCGGGCCTGCGTGGCGGCGGAGCCGGGCGCGCGCCCGGCGCTCGCGGAGGTCATCCGGCGGTGCGCGGTGGACGCGGCGCTGGTCGACGATCCGGTGTACGCGACGTTCCTGGCGGCGGGCGCCGAACGGGCGCGGGGGCTGCCGACCGGGACGGCCGCGGGGCCGCCGGCCGGGCTGCCCGTCACCGTCGGTCCCGGGCTCGCCAGTGGTCCGGGCGGCTACGTGCCGACGTACGTGCCGCCGCTCCCGGTCGGCGCGCCCGCCGCCGCCGGGGTGTCGGGTGGTCGGCGTCCGTCGCGCCCGGTCCTGGCGGCCGTGGCCGGCCTCGTCGTGGCCGGGCTGGTCGCGGGCGGGTACGTGCTGCTGCGGGAGGAGGACGGCAAGGTGACCGCGGACGGGATTGCGCCGACCGCGCCGTCGGCGTCCGCCCCGGCCGGGCCGACGCCCGCCGGGCAGCCCGGGTCGAGCCCGTCCGCGTCGGGGTCACCGTCCGCGGCGGCGTCCGCGTCGGGCGCCGACGGTACGGGGGCGGTCCCCGGCCGCATCCAGGCGACGAACCCGTCGCGGGACCTGTGGACGGGTGAGGGCGGCGGGGTGGGGCAGTGCAACCTGCCCGCCGAGGAGGCCTCCCGCCACCTGGTCGCCTCGGTGGTCGACGCCGACGACCCCGGTGCGGCGCCGGGCGCGGTCAAGGGGAAGGCCAGGATCCACGTGATGCTGAAGCCGTACCACCAGGAGAAGGGCCCGTACTACGTCTCGGTCGGGGTCAAGCCCCCGCACGAGATCGACGAGGCGTCCGGGCGGCCGTACGCCGACTTCGTCGTGGAGAACAAGACCATCGGTTACACGAGCAGGAGCGTGGACCTCGCGGCGAAGGCGGAGGCGGGCGAGAAGGTCGAGTTCACGTACCCCGACGACTTCGCCACGGAGCTCGTGGACAACCAGGGGAAGCAGAAGAGCTTCCCGGCGATCCCGGTCGCCAACGACCCCGGTGACTGGACGGTGGTGTTCTACCGCGTCAGGGGCATCAAGGAGTACAACAGCATCTTCTGCACCGGCTTTCCGGTGAAATAATGCGAACACAGGCCGACGAATGCGCTGTCAGGTCTCTTGCCATGAGGCAGTGTTGACGGGTGCGCAAGTTCTGGATGGCAAGCGGGATCGGCATCGGCGTGTGCCTGAGCTTCGTCGCGCTGCTCGTCGTGGGCACCTACTCGGCGGCGGCGGGGATCGTGAACGGCGGTAGGCAGGGCGCCGTCGGTCTGGTCAAGGGGGCCGTCCCGGCGATCTACCAGCCGCTGGTCGAGAAGTGGGGAAACCTTTGCCCCGCGCTGAATCCGGCCATGTTGGCGGCGCAGTTGTACACCGAGAGCGGCTGGAAGCCCGATGTGGTGAGCCATGCCGACGCGCGGGGCATCGCCCAGTTCATCCCGGGCACGTGGGCCATGTACGGGGTCGACGGCGACGGTGACGGCGACAAGGACATCTGGGATCCGAAGGACGCCATCCCGGCGGCGGCGACGTACGACTGTCAACTCGCCAAGGACGTGGCGAAGGTGCCGGGCAATTTGTCCGACAACATGCTCGCCGCGTACAACGCCGGTCCCTACCGCGTGATCAAGGCGGGCGGCGTGCCCCCGATCAGCGAGACGCAGGGGTACGTGAAGGCCATCCGGTCCCTGGAGAAGAGCTTCGCGCGACCCCTCGGCCGGGTCGCGCCGTCCCAGCAGGCCGCGGGTGCCATCTACTTCGCGCAGAAGCAACTCGGCACCCCCTACCTGTGGGGCGGCAACGGCACTCCCGATCAGGACGGGCGCTTCGACTGTTCCGGGCTGACGAAGGCGGCGTACGAGACGGTGGGGATCGAGCTGCCGCGCGTCGCGAACGACCAGTACAACGCCGGATCGCACCCGTCGCGCGCGGAGTTGCTCCCCGGTGATCTGGTCTTCTTCTCCGACGATCTGACGAACTCCCGCGAGATTCGGCACGTCGGCATGTACGTCGGCGGCGGCTACATGATCAACGCCCCGTTCACCGGGGCGGTCATCCGCTTCGACAAGATCGACACCCCCGACTACTTCGGTGCGACGCGGGTCACCAAGGATGGTGCCGAGGCGCTTCCGGAGCGGACGCCCGCAACCCCCGCCCCCGGCAACTCTCCGTGAACCAAAGGCCTTGAGCTGCGACGATGAGTCACTCTTCGATAACGTTGGAGTGATCATTCGGTGGAGAGTGGAACGGACCTGCCAGAACGGGCGTTCCATGGACACGGGGGTTGATCGACGGGGGTTTGGAAGGGTGCGCAGCGCAGCGCGCCCGCTGGGGACCTAGGCAAGGGGCCGCGTCGCATGGCTGGACTCACAAGTGGTGGGCCGAATGTGGATGTCGGCCTGTTGTACGAGGTCAACGGTCTTGCCCGGCGTGCCCCCGACGGCGTCGACCGGGCCGTGGGCCTCCTCGCCGAGTACGGACTTCCGCTCGCCCTGGTCCTGTTGGTGCTGTGGTGCTGGAGCGGCGCCCGGAGCCAGGACGAGGCGGGCGCCGTCGATTCGTTCGCCGCGCTCGTGTGGGCCCCGCTCGCCGCTGCGCTCGCGCTGCTCGTGAACGTGCCGCTGCGTGAGTTCGTCGCCCGACCGCGCCCGTTCGTCCAGCACGAGGGCCTCGACGTGTTCGCCGCCGGCCAGGGTCAGGGCGCGGGCTTCTCGTTCGTCAGCGGCCACGCCACCCTGACGATGGCCCTCGCGGTCGGCGTGTTCCTCGTGAACCGCCGGCTCGGGCTGATCGGCATCGCGCTGGCCCTGGCCGAGGGCCTGTGCCGGGTCTACATGGGCGTCCACTACCCGACCGACGTGATCGGCGGCTTCGCCCTGGGCACGGCCGTCGTCCTGCTCCTCGCGCCGCTCGCCATGGCCCTGCTGACTCCGGTGGTCCGCACGCTGGCCCGCGCGCCCGGCCTCGGCCGGCTCGTCCGTGCCCGGGACCGGGTGGTGGCCACGCCGGTGGAGCTGGCGCAGCGGTCGGCGGAGAGCGACCTCGCGGCCTGAGTCCGCGCTTCCCGAGACCTGGCGGCCTGAGACCTCGCGGCCTGAGCCCTCGCTTCCCGAGACCTCGCGGCCCGAGACCGCCCGAGTCCGCTCCGCCGGTCGGCGGGGCCGGGCCGTCAGCCGGCGTACGAGTTCCACACCGTGAGCAGCACCGCCACCAGCAGGCAGAGTCCCGCCGCGCCGAAGCAGAGCCGGACCGCCGTCGGGCGGGGGCGTGGGCTCACTGCTCGCCGCCGGGCCCCGGAGCGTCGTCCCGGGTCGGCTCCTCGCGGCGGTAGCGGGAACGCAGCCACAGCCCGGTGGCCACGGCCGCGGCGGTGGTGACCCCGACGGCGAGCGCCACGTCGGCCGGGCCGTCCGCCGAGCCCACGGGGCGGGCCCAGGCCGCGGCCGGGGTGAGCGCGATGAGCAGGGCCCAGAGGAGGGCCGCGTAGCGGGGTGCGGTTCCTGGCATGGGACCAGGGCATCCGCTCGGGCCCCGCGCGGCCACCCGGGCCGTCCGAACGGGCGACACGCGCGGCTGCGGGGGTCGCGCCGGGCCTGCTACCCGGAGGTGTGCCGGGTGGCGTCCCGTCTCGCCAGGTCGCGGGAGCGACGGGCGGGGCCCGTCCAACCGCAGCTGCAGACGGCCAGACAGAACGAGCCGCGTTCCGCGGTGCTCGTGGTGTGACCGAGAGGTGGCTGTGCGGGCTCCGCGGGGTGACGCGGAAGCGGCACAGCGGTAAACGGAGGGGCCGGGGTCGCCTTGGTGTGCGGATCCACGTCCCCACGGTACCCGGGGGCGCCCCGGTCCGGTACGGCCCCCGTCAGCCGACGGCCCGTGACGGGAAACCCCGGACCTCGTTAACCGGAGCGGGTGGGGGCCTCGGGCAAGCAGGTTTCATGCGTTGGGGGTTGGCAGGCGATGGTGGTGCACCAGCACAGGCGGCGGCGCGGACGTGCGGGTGAGGCGGTGGTCGCGGTCGGCATGGCGGTGACCGTGGCCGCGCTGGGCGCGTGCGGTGGCGGTGGATCAGGCGAGGCCTCCGCGAGCGACGACGCCCGGGCACCGCGCGACCCGGCCGCGGCGATCCGCGGGGCCGTCGACGGGCTGGCCGGCGCCGGCAGCGCGCGGGCCCGTACGGCGATGGAGATGGCCACCGGCGGCACCCGGGTCACCATCCGGGGCGAGGGCGGCGTCGACTTCCGCAAGCGCATGGGGCAGCTCCTGGTGATGCTCCCGGCCGACGTGACGGGCAAGGCCGAGCACCGGCCCATCACCGAGCTCCTCGTCCCCGGCGCCCTCTACATGAAGAACCGCGGCGCGGGGGTCCCCGACGACAAGTGGGTCCGGGTCGACACCACGACCCTCGCCGACGGCAACCTCGTCACCGGCGGGGCCACCGATCCGTTGACCGCCGTCGAGCTGCTGCGGGCCGCGCAGGGCGTCACGTACGTCGGCGAGGACGAGGTCGCCGGCACCCGGGTGTGGCACTACCAGGGGACGACGGACATCGGGCGGGCGGCGCGGACCGCCTCGCCGGGGGTGAGGGAAGCCCTGGAAGCGGCGGCGAAAGGGTTCAGCACGGACAGCGTGCCCTTCGACGTCTACCTCGACGAGAAGGGGCTGCTCCGCAAGGTCCGGCACCGGTTCACGTACGTCAAGAATGGCGTGATCGATGTCTCCTCGACCACGATGCTCTACGGGTTCGGGACCCCGGTCACCGTGGCATTGCCCGCAAGCGGGGACATTTTCGCGGGGAAGATCGCCGACTGACCGGCCGGCCCGTCCGGGCCGGTGCGTCCGGGCCATGGTCCCGCTATCCGGAAATGGTCCATCCGTGTCATGTGCGCAACGGGGTCCGATCCCTACGCTGAGAGGCCGGGCGTCGAAGGGCGATGACGGCAGAAAGAGGTGACACGCGTGACTCCCGCGGGCGGTACGACGGTGCAGGACCACGTGGCGCTCGCAGAGATCGAGCTGTGCGGTGAGTTGATCATCGCGGCGTCCGCCGCCGTGGAGGACCGGCTGAGCCAGGACCGGATCGACGAGGTCCTGATGGGCATCGGGTACTGAACCGGGCCCCGGGAGCCCCGCCCGCGCGGAATCGGAAGGCGGGGGCTCGGAGTCGGTCCGGCGGGCGGACGCGCGCGTGAGGCGCGTCTCAGGTGCGCAGGAGGCGGGCGATGGCCTTCGTGGCCTCCTCGACCTTGGCGTCGATCCCCTCCCCGCCCTTGACGGCCGCGTCCGCGACGCAGTGCCGCAGGTGTTCCTCCAGCAGCTGGAGGGCGAAGGACTGGAGGGCCTTCGTGCTCGCGGAGACCTGGGTGAGTATGTCGATGCAGTAGACGTCCTCGTCGACGAGTCGCTGCAGGCCTCGGATCTGGCCCTCGATGCGCCGCAGCCGCTTGAGGTGCTCGTCCTTCTGGTGGTGGTACCCGTGCACGGCCGGGACAGGGGCGGTGCCGGCGTCGGCTCCGGAACCTTCCGCCTCGATGGTCGTCATGCGTCCTCCCGTGGTCCGGAACGAGGGGGTATATACCCCTCATGGGTATAGGGTACTTGGCCCCGGCCGGCGGGGCAGGGGTCCGTGCGGCCCACTGTGCCTGATGGAGGACACTGGGGAACGGCCGGTTAGCCGTGGCCGGGGGATGCGCCTAGCATCAGCCTGACCGAACCCAATGCACCCCGAGGACCTCACGTGCGATTTCGTCTGACCCCCAGGGAGACGAGCTTCTACGACATGTTCGCCGCCTCCGCGGACAACATCGTCACGGGCTCCAAGCTCCTGATGGAACTGCTCGGAGCGGATCCGTCCGCCCGGGCCGAGATCGCGGAACGGATGCGGGCGGCGGAACACGCGGGGGACGACGCGACGCACGCGATCTTCCACCAGCTGAATTCCTCCTTCATCACGCCGTTCGACCGCGAGGACATCTACAACCTCGCGTCGTGCCTCGACGACATCATGGACTTCATGGAGGAGGCGGTCGACCTGGTCGTCCTCTACAACGTGGAGGAGCTCCCCAAGGGCGTCGAGCAGCAGATCGAGGTCCTGGCGCGGGCCGCCGAGCTGACGGCCGAGGCCATGCCGCACCTGCGGACCATGGAGAACCTGACCGAGTACTGGATCGAGGTCAACCGCCTCGAGAACCAGGCGGACCAGATCCACCGCAAGCTGCTCGCCCAGCTCTTCAACGGCAAGTACGACGCCATCGAGGTGCTGAAGCTCAAGCAGATCGTCGACGTGCTCGAAGAGGCGGCCGACGCGTTCGAGCACGTTGCGAACACGGTGGAGACCATCGCGGTCAAGGAGTCCTGAACCACGTGGACACCTTTGCGCTGATCGTGACCATCGGTGTCGCGCTCGGCTTCACCTACACCAACGGCTTCCACGACTCCGCGAACGCCATCGCCACGTCCGTCTCGACGCGGGCCCTGACCCCGCGCGCGGCGCTCGCGATGGCGGCGGTGATGAACCTGGCGGGCGCCTTCCTCGGCAGCGGGGTGGCCAAGACGGTCAGTGAGGGTCTCATCGAGACGCCCCACGGCAACCGGGGCATGTGGATCCTCTTCGCGGCGCTGGTCGGCGCGATCGTCTGGAACCTGATCACCTGGTACTTCGGCCTGCCCTCGTCCTCCTCGCACGCGCTGTTCGGCGGCATGGTGGGCGCGGCGCTGGCGGGCGGCACCGAGGTGATCTGGTCCGGGGTGGTCGACAAGGTCGTCATCCCCATGTTCGTCTCGCCGGTCGTCGGTCTCGTGGTCGGTTACCTGGTGATGGTGGCCATCCTGTGGATGTTCCGCCGGGCCAACCCGCACAAGGCCAAGAGGGGCTTCCGCATCGCGCAGACGGTGTCCGCGGCCGGCATGGCCCTGGGTCACGGTCTCCAGGACGCCCAGAAGACGATGGGCATCGTGATGATGGCCCTGGTCATCGCCGACGTGCAGGGCGCGGGCGACGCGATCCCGATCTGGGTCAAGATCGCGTGTGCGGTGATGCTGTCGCTGGGTACGTACGCGGGCGGCTGGCGCATCATGCGCACGCTCGGCCGCAAGATCATCGAGTTGGACCCGCCGCAGGGCTTCGCGGCGGAGACCACCGGCGCCTCGATCATGTTCGGCTCGGCGTTCCTCTTCCACGCGCCGATCTCCACCACGCACGTGATCACCTCGGCGATCATGGGTGTGGGCGCGACCAAGCGGATCAACGCGGTCCGCTGGGGTGTCGCGAAGAACATCATCCTCGGCTGGTTCATCACCATGCCCGCCGCGGCCCTGGTGGCCGCGGTCAGCTTCTGGATCGTGAACCTCGCCTTCGTCGGCTAGCCGCCGGCGTCCCGGTACGAAAGCGGGCCGGCTCCCCCCACCCAGGGGGAGCCGGCCCTTTTCCTTTCGCCTTGCGGTGGCACCGCCATGCAGCACCGCAGGACGTTTCGTCCATCCCGTGCTTAACCGAAGCGGCCCGAGATGTAGTCCTCGGTCGCCTGGACGGACGGGTTGGAGAAGATCCGGTCCGTGTCGTCGATCTCGATGAGCTTGCCGGGCTGACCGACGGCGGAGAGGTTGAAGAAGGCGGTGCGGTCCGAGACGCGGGCCGCCTGCTGCATGTTGTGCGTCACGATGACGATCGTGAAGCGCTCCTTCAGCTCGCCGATCAGGTCCTCGATGGCGAGGGTGGAGATCGGGTCGAGCGCGGAGCAGGGCTCGTCCATCAGCAGGACCTGCGGCTCGACCGCGATCGCGCGGGCGATGCACAGGCGCTGCTGCTGGCCGCCGGAGAGGCCGGAGCCGGGCTTGTTCAGGCGGTCCTTGACCTCGTTCCAGAGGTTGGCGCCCTGGAGGGACTTCTCGACGATGTCCGACAGCTCGGACTTCTTGAACGAGCCGTTGAGGCGCAGGCCCGCCGCCACGTTGTCGAAGATCGACATGGTGGGGAAGGGGTTGGGGCGCTGGAAGACCATGCCGACGGTGCGGCGGACCGCGACCGGGTCGACGCCGGCTCCGTAGAGGTTCTCGTCGTCCAGGAGGACCTTGCCCTCGACGCGGCCGCCGGGGGTGACCTCGTGCATGCGGTTCAGGGTCCGCAGGAAGGTGGACTTGCCGCAGCCGGAGGGGCCGATGAAGGCCGTCACCGAGCGGGGCTCGACGGTCATCGAGATGTCGTCGATGGCCTTGTGGGTGCCGTAGAAGGCGGACAGTCCGCTGACGTCGATTCGCTTCGCCATGAGGGGTCACTTCGCTTTCAGGTGGTCGCGTCAGCGACCGGTCTTCGGGGCCTTCCAGCGGGCTATGCCGCGGGCCACCAGATTGAGGATCATGACGAAGGCGATCAGTACGAGGGCCGCGGCCCACGCCCGGTCGTAGGAGGCGTCACTGCCGACCTTGTACTGCTCCCAGATGTAGAGGGGGAGCGAGGACTGGGCGCCTTCGAAGGGGTTGCCGTTGATCAGCTGGGAGCCGAAGACCAGCAGCATGATCGGGGCGGTCTCACCGGCGATGCGGGCCACGGCCAGCATGACACCGGTCGAGATGCCGCCGATGGCGGTGGGGAGCACGACCTTGAGGATCATGCGCCACTTCGGCACACCGAGGGCCAGCGCGGCCTCGCGCAGCTCGTTCGGGACGAGCTTGAGCATCTCCTCGGTGGAGCGGACCACGACCGGCATCATCAGGATCGACAGCGCCATGGCGCCGGCGAAGCCGGAGGGGCCGAAGCCGAGCATCAGGTTCCACGTCGTCAGGATGAACAGACCCGCGACGATCGAGGGGATGCCGGTCATCACGTCGACGAAGAAGGTGACGGCCTTGGCGAGCGAGCCCCGGCCGTACTCGACGAGGTAGACGGCGGTCAGCAGACCGACGGGCGCGGCGATCAGGGTGGCCAGGCCGACCTGCTCGATGGTGCCGAGCAGCGCGTGGTAGACGCCGCCGCCCTCCTCGAAGCTGGTCACGCCGTTCATCGAGTGGCCGAGGAAGTCCCCGTCGAGGACGGTGATGCCGCGGCTGATCGTCGTCCACAGCAGCGAGAGCAGCGGGATGACGGCCAGGATGAAGCAGACCCAGACGACGGAGGTCGCGACCCGGTCCTTGGCCTGGCGGCGGTTCTCGACGATCGCGCTGGCCGTGTACGTGATGGCCACGAACAGGAGGGCCGCGAGGAGGCCCCACTGGACCTTGCTGTGGAGGTCGAAGAGCAGGCCGATGCCGGATCCGAGGGCGGCGGACAGGACGGCGATGCCGGCCGGGGTCCAGCGGGGCAGGCCGCCTCGGGTGAGGGAGGCGGGAGCGGCGGACTTGCGGTCCCGTACGGGACGCGGGTCCTGCAGTGCGTGGCTCATCAGGCGTTCGCCCCCGAGAACTCCTTGCGGCGCGCGATGATGATGCGCGCGGCGCCGTTGACCAGCAGGGTGAGGAGGAAGAGGACCAGACCGGAGGCGATCAGCGCGTCCCGGCCGAACTCGTTGGCCTCGTCGAACTTCGCGGCGATGTTCTGCGCGAAGGTGCCGCCGCCCGGGTTCAGGACGTGGAACGAGATCAGGAAGCTCGGGGAGAGGACGGTGGCCACGGCCATGGTCTCGCCGAGGGCGCGGCCGAGGCCGAGCATCGAGGCGGAGATGACGCCGGAGCGGCCGAAGGGCAGCACCGACATGCGGATGACCTCCCAGCGGGTCGCGCCGAGGGCCAGGGCGGCCTCCTCGTTCATGCGCGGGACCTGGAGGAAGACCTCGCGGCTGACGCTGGTCACGATCGGCAGGATCATGATCGCGAGCAGGATGCCGACGGTGAAGAGCGAGCGGGCGACGCCGACCTGGGTCTTGTCGAAGACGTAGGTCCAGCCGAGGAACTCGTCGAGCCAGAGGTTCAGCCCGCCCAGCTGCGGCACCAGGAACAGGGCGCCCCAGATGCCGTAGATGATCGAGGGCACGGCGGCCAGCAGGTCGACCACGTAGGCGAGGGGCGCGGCCAGCTTGCGCGGCGCGTAGTGCGAGATGAACAGGGCGATGCCGACGGCGATCGGAACCGCGATGACCATCGCGATGATCGAGCTGACGACGGTGCCGAAGAGCAGGACGGCGATGCCGAAGACGGGCGGGTTGGCGGACGCGTTCCAGTCGAAGGTGGTGAGGAAGTTGCCCTCGTTCTTCGACAGTGCGATGCCGGCGCGGTAGGTGAGGAAGATGGCGATCGACGCCATGATCACCAGGAGCAGGATGCCGGATCCCTTGGAGAGCCCGGCGAAGATCTTGTCACCGGCGCGGCCGGTGGACCTTCCGCTCTTGGAGACAGGCGGAGCCGTGTCTATCTGGGTGGGTGTGGTGGAAGCCATGGTCTTTCCGGTCTGAGTGGGGGCAGGCCCCCTGGCGGCGGTGCACCGGATCCCCCCGGGTGGGAGGGGGAGGGTCCCCGGACGCCGGGCGGATCGGACGGGATCCACCCGGCATCGCGGGGCTCAGGACTAGGCCAGCGACTTGATGACTTCGCGGACCTTGGTGTTGATCTCGGCCGGGATCGGCGCGTAGCCGTTCTCGGTGAGGACCTTCTGGCCCGCGTCCGAGGCGGTGTACTCCAGGAAGGACTTCACGGTGCCGAGCGTCTCGGGCTTGTTGCCCTTGTCGCAGACGACCTCGTACGTGACCAGGACGATCGGGTACGCGCCCTCGGCCTTGGTGGTGTAGTCGAGCTTCAGCGCCAGGTCGGAGCCGGTGCCGGCGATCTTGGCGGCGGCGATGGCCTTGGAGGCGTTTTCGCCGGTGGCCTTGACCGGGGTGCCGGCGCCGGTGTTCACGTCGACCGTCTTGATGCTCTGCGAGCTGGCGTAGGAGAGCTCGAAGTAGCCGATCGCGCCGTCGACGGCCTTGACCTGCGAGGCGACACCGGAGGAGCCGGAGGCGGCCTGGCCACCGGGGGCCGGCCACTTCTTCGAGGCCTCGTAGGACCAGGCGTCGGGGGCGGCGGCCTTGAGGTACTTGCCCAGGTTCTCGGTGGTGCCGGAGTCCTCGGAGCGGTGGAAGGCCTGGATGGCGGTGGAGGGAAGCGTGACGCCGGGGTTCAGCTTCTTGATCGCCTCGTCGTCCCACTTCTTGATCTTGTCGTTGAAGATGTTGGCGATCGTGGCGGCGTCGAGGTTCAGCTTGTCCACGCCGGCGACGTTGAAGCCGAGCGCGACCGGGCCGCCGACCATCGGCAGGTTGATGCCCTGACCGCCGGTGCAGATCTTCTTCGACTCCTCGATCTGCTCGGGCTTGAGCGCCGAGTCCGAACCGGCGAAGCCGACGGTGCCCTGGTTGAAGGCGACGATGCCCTCACCGGAGGAGGAGGACTTGTAGTTCACCTCGACGCCGGAGCAGGCGGCCATGTAGTTCTTGACCCACAGGTCGACGGCGTTCTTCTGCGCGGAAGAGCCGGACGCCAGGAGCTTGCCCTTGGCACCCTCACACTTGACGTCGCCCGGCGCGGGCGCCGCGGCCTTCGAGGAGCCGTCGGTGCCGGTCTTCGTGTTGTCGTCCGAGCCGCACGCCGTGAGGACCAGGGCGCCGGACACGACAAGCGCGCCGAGGGCGGAGGCACGAAGCATGTTCTTGCGCTGAAGCTTCACTGTTTCGGGTGTTCCTTCCGGGGAGCCGCCGGCCGCTTTCTGTATCGGGGCGGCGTGCGAGGAGGACTACGGGTTCACGCGGTGCGGTTGCCGTGGTTTCCGGTCCGGCTCGCACCTTGCAGTACCGAAATTAGGCAGAACAGGTGAAGCGGTCGACGGCGCTCGGTGAACGGCGAGTGAACCGTGGCGGACGGGCCGGTGCGGATGGGGCGGTTTGTACCCGGACGTAACGGGACGTTATCCACCCGTTATCCTGCCGTGACTTTCGACGGTGCGCCAACGTGGTCGGGCCGCGACGGGTGGCCGGAACACGACGGTCGGGGACGCGCCGGCCTCCACGAACGGCACCGCCCGGCGGATTTCCGCCGGGCGGTGATCGGGGATCTTCTCGGGCCCGGGGCCCCGGGCGGGGCGCGCGCTCAGGCCGGGAGCGGGTGCCAGACGTCGTGGAAGGCGCGGCGGGCCGCCAGGGCCGCGTGCCGCTGGTCGGCGTGCAGCACCCCCAGGGCGTACGCCGTGGCCGGGGCGATCCGCGGGGTGCGGGCGGCCGTCGCCGACGCGGTGGCCGCCTCGGAGGCGTCGCGGTGCACGTCCAGGGCCGCGCCCGCGGTCACCAGTCGGGTCACGTCGTCGCCCAGGGCCTCCCGGGCGTACCGGTGGACCCGCAGCAGCCGGCGCACCTCGTGCCAGGCACCGTCCTCGTGGGCCGAGTACGGGGTCTCCTGCGTGGTGGGCAGGGCGGTGACGGCCGCGCCGAGCCGGCCCTCGGTGACCGCCGCCAGCGGGGCGAGTACCTCCGTCACCCGGCCGCGGGCCGCCACCGGGTCCAGCGGCACCTCCGAGGCGAGGACCGCCACGGCGTCGGCCACCGCGTGGAAGCGGGCCGAACCGAGGGCCTGGAGGGTGGTGGAGTGGGCGCGGGTGCGCGCCAGCGTGAGCTGGCGCTCCAGCAGCGCCCCGGCCCGCGCCGAACCCACCGTGAGCGCCCCGGGCGTGGTGACGCCCCCGCGGGGCGCCGGGACCTCGGGCGCCGCCGACAGCCGCTGGAGGGCCTCCAGCAGGCGCGACAGCCGGGCGGCGTGCGCGTGCTCGTCGGCCAGGGTCGAGGACAGCCACACCAGCTCGGTGCGCAGCCCGTCCGCCCAGCCCGGCTCGGTCACCGGCCGGAACGTGCTCAGCGAGCCGGCGATGCGGCGCGCGGCCCCCCGAAGGCCGCGCGCCGCTTCCCCGCTGCCGGCGGCGTCGGGGCCGCTCCCGGTGCTCTCGTCGTGCAGGCGCAGCGCGCGCAGGAACGCGGTGGCCTGGTGGCGCAGGTACGGGGCGAGTACGTCACCCGCGGTCGGGTCATGGTTTGGCTGAGCCACGCCGGCGCCTCCGGGCGTCTATGAGCATCTCCTGAACGTGTTGCAGCGGCTGGCCCTCGGCGTCGGTGCTGTGCCGGGTCCATTCGCCGTCCGGACCCAGGTGCCAGGAGGAGGTGGCGTCGGACATGCCGGTCTCCAGCATCCGGTCCAGTGCCGCGCGGTGTGCGGGGTCGGTGACCCTCACCAGGGCCTCGATGCGGCGGTCGAGGTTGCGGTGCATCATGTCGGCGCTGCCGATCCACACCTCCGGTTCGCCGCCGTTGGCGAAGGCGAAGACGCGGGAGTGCTCCAGGAAGCGGCCGAGGATCGAGCGGACCCGGATGTTCTCCGACAGTCCCGGGACGCCGGGGCGCACGGCGCAGATGCCGCGCACCCAGATGTCGACGGGGACGCCGGCACGGGCGGCGCGGTAGAGGGAGTCGATGAGGGCCTCGTCGACGATCGAGTTCATCTTCAGCCGGACGTACGCGGGCCGGCCGGCCCGGTGGTGGTCGGCCTCCTTGTCGATGCGCGAGATGAGTCCGTCGCGCAGGGACTTCGGGGCGGTCAGCAGCCGGCGGTAGGTCTCGCGGCGGGAGTAGCCGGACAGCCGGTTGAAGAGGTCGGAGAGGTCGGCGCCGACCTGCGGGTCGGCGGTGAGCAGGCCGAGGTCCTCGTACAGCCGGGCGGTCTTGGGGTGGTAGTTGCCGGTGCCGACGTGGGAGTAGCGGCGCAGGTTGTCGCCCTCCTGGCGGACCACGAGGGAGAGCTTGCAGTGCGTCTTGAGGCCGACGAGGCCGTAGACGACGTGGCAGCCGGACTCCTCCAGCTTGCGCGCCCACTTGATGTTGGCCTGCTCGTCGAAGCGGGCCTTGATCTCGACGAGTACGAGGACCTGCTTGCCGGACTCGGCCGCGTCGATCAGGGCGTCGACGATCGGGGAGTCGCCGGAGGTCCGGTACAGCGTCTGCTTGATCGCGAGGACGTCCGGGTCGGCGGCGGCCTGCTCCAGGAAGGCCTGCACGGACGTGGAGAAGGAGTCGTACGGGTGGTGCAGCAGGACGTCCCGCTCGCGCAGCGCGGCGAAGATGTCCGGCGCGGACGCCGATTCGACCTCGGCCAGGTCGCGGTGCGTGCCCGCGACGAACTTCGGGTACTTCAGCTCCGGCCGGTCCAGGGAGGAGATCCCGAAGAGGGCGGTGAGGTCCAGCGGGCCGGGCAGCGGGTACACCTCGGCGGCGGACACCTTCAGCTCCTGCACGAGGAGGTCCAGCACGCCGGGGTCGATGGACTCCTCGACCTCCAGGCGCACGGGCGGCCCGAAGCGGCGCCGCATGAGCTCCTTCTCCAGGGCCTGGAGGAGGTTCTCGGCGTCGTCCTCCTCGACCTCCAGGTCCTCGTTGCGGGTCACCCGGAACATGTGGTGCGCGAGCACCTCCATGCCGGGGAACAGCTCCTCCAGGTGCGCGGCGATGACGTCCTCCAGCGGGACGTAGCGCTGCGGGGAGGCCTCCAGGAACCGGGAGAGGAGCGGCGGGACCTTGACCCGGGCGAAGTGGCGGTGGCCGCTGACCGGGTTCCGGACCACCACGGCCAGGTTCAGGGAGAGACCGGAGATGTACGGGAAGGGGTGCGCGGGGTCCACGGCCAGCGGCGTCAGCACCGGGAAGATGTGGTTGCGGAACAGGGTGAAGAGGCGGGCCTGCTCCTTCTCGGTGAGATCGGGCCACCGGATGAGGTGGATGCCCTCCTCGGCCAGCTGCGGGGCGATGTCCTGCTGGTAGCAGGCGGCGTGCCGGGCCATGAGCTCGCGCGAACGGGTCCAGATCAGGTCCAGGACCTCGCGGGGTTGCAGGCCGGAGGCCGAACGGGTGGCGACGCCCGTCGCGATGCGCCGCTTCAGGCCGGCGACGCGGACCATGAAGAACTCGTCGAGGTTGCTCGCGAAGATCGCCAGGAAGTTCGCGCGCTCCAGGAGCGGGGTGTTCGGGTCCTCCGCGAGCTCCAGGACCCGTTCGTTGAAGGCCAGCCAGCTGCGTTCCCGGTCGAGGAACCGGTTCGCGGGCAGTTCGCCCGTCCCGTCCTTGTCCTCGTACGCGTCGAGGTCGGCGTCCAGGTCCGGATCCAGTCCGCCGGGGCGGTGGGCGGCTATGGATCCCAGGCGTGCCTTCACCGCGGCGGCGCTGGTCGCGGACGGGTGGGACGGGTGCTGTGCGGGGACCTCGCTGGGGCCCGCGGCGGGCTTCTGGCTCATGCCCCCATTCTTCCGCGCACGAGGCAGGACAGGCGCGTCGGACGCATCGGCTGTCAGTCGGAGTCGGGGCTGCATGACCGGAGACTGGCAAGCGCGTTTGAATGCCCGGTTAATGGCGTATGGCTTCCAGTCTCTTTCCGGAGGCGCCTTGGGCCGTTCGGGGGGCTCGCGCACCGGCGCACCGGGCCGTCGGGCCACCGTCACCCCGCCCGGGGGATCCGGTGGCCCGGGTGGTCAGCTCTCGGTGCGGTACATCAGGTCGACCTCGTGGGTGGTGAAGCCGAGGCCCTCGTACACGGCCAGGGCGGCCGGGTTGTCGGCGTCGACGTAGAGCATCGCGGTGGGCATGCCCGACGCCGCCAGGTGGCGCAGGCCGATCGCGGTGAGGGCCTTGCCCAGGCCCCCGCCCTGGGCGCCCGGCCGGACCCCGACGACGTAGACCTCGCCGAGCTGCTCCGCCTCGTGGACCTTCGTCCAGTGGAAGCCGACCAGCTCGCCGCCGCGCTCCGCGAGGAAGAAGCCCTTCGGATCGAACCACGGCTGCGCGATCCGGTCGTTCAGGTCCCGCTGCGTCAGTGACCCCTGCTCGGGGTGGTGGGCGAAGGCCGCCGCGTTCGCGGCGAGCCAGGCGGCGTCGTCCGGGCCGGGGACGAAGGTGCGCACCGTCACGCCGGCCGGCAGGACCGGCTCGGGCAGCGGGTCGCCCGAGGTGAGGGGGCGGCGGAGTTGGCGCAGCTCGCGGAAGAGGGTCAGGCCGAGCACCTGGGCCAGGTGCCGGGCGGCGGACTTGCCGCCGTGGGCCCACACCCGGATCCGCTTGCCGGAGGCGTTCAACAGGGCCGAGCCGAGGGCCCGGCCGTGGCCGCGTCCGCGCAGTGCGGGGTGCACGACGAGCTCGGCGGCGGGTGCCTCCACCGGGTCGGTGTCCTCCAACTGTCCGTACGCGGCGAGCCGGGTGCCGTCGCTCAGGAGGAAGTGCCGGATGCCCTCGCGCGGTCCGCCGCGCAGTTGGAGCCGTCCTTGTTCGGACACCGCGGTGGTGCCGTCGGTGCGGGCCGCCTCCGCGATCAGCTCCAGCACGGAGTCGGCCTCTTCCTCCGTCAGCTCGTCGAGGGTCTGAATCTGCCGTCCCGGCTCCGGGGCCGCTGCTGCGTCAGTCATGCGACGAGCCTACGACCGCGGCCCGCGGTTGCGTGTCCCGCCGGCCCGGCCCGAGGTCCCGCGGGCGCCGCGACGTGCGCGCGTAACCAGCTCGCAACCCGTTACCCCCTGTCGTGCTACGCGCGTTGACAATAAGCTGCGGCGGACCTCCCAACTTGTCTCGCTGTCCACAAAGGGGACTAAATGTCAGCGACGCCACAACGGCCCAGCACGGCCCGCCGGTTGACCCTCACCGCACTCGCCCTCACGGCCGGTGCCGGAGCCATGGTCGCCGCCGCACTACCGGCCGGGGCCGCGAGTGGTGGCGGTGCGGCCAAGAGCCGGACCGTCGACGTGCAGATGCTGTCGTTCAACGACTTCCACGGCACGCTGGAGCCCCCGCAGGGCTCCTCGGGCACGGTGAGTGAGCGGCAGGCGGACGGCACCACCAAGGCCATACCGGCAGGCGGCGTGGAATACCTCGCGACCAGCCTGCGCGAGGCCCGCAAGGGCCACGAGTACTCCGTCACGGCCGCGGCCGGTGACATGATCGGCGGCAGCCCGATGCTGTCCGGGCTCTTCCACGACGAGCCGAGCATCGAGGCGCTGAACAAGATCGGCCTGGACGTGTCCAGCGTCGGCAACCACGAGTTCGACGAGGGTCGCACCGAGCTGCGCCGCATGGCGTACGGCGGCTGCCACCCGGTCGAAGGCTGCTTCGAGTACGGCAAGACGTTCACCGGAGCGGAATTCCAGTACCTCGCGGCCAACGTGACGGACGACAAGACCAAGCGTCCGATGATGTCGCCCACCTTCGTGTGGAAGAAGGGGGACGTGAAGATCGGCTTCATCGGCGTCACCCTGGAGGGCACGCCGGACGTCGTCACCGCCGAGGGCGTCAAGGGCCTCAAGTTCGGCGACGAGGTCGAGACGATCAACAAGTACGCCGCCGAGCTGAACAAGCAGGGCGTGAAGTCGATCGTCGCGCTGATCCACGAGGGCGGTCTGCCCGCGAACGGCTCGTACAACTACGACTGCGACGTCCCGGGCGCCGGCGCCGGCATCTCGGGTGCCATCGTCGACATCGCCAAGAACGTCGACGCGAAGGTCGACGCGCTGGTGACCGGCCACACGCACCAGGCCTACAGCTGCAACATCCCCGACCCGGCGGGCAACCCGCGTACGGTCACCTCGGCCGCCTCGCTCGGCCGCCTGTACACGGACACCACGCTCACCTACGACCGGCAGACCAAGGACATCGTCCGCACGCCGGCCGCCGCGCCCAAGCCGGTCAACAAGCTCGTCACCCGCGAGCAGCCCAAGGCCGGGGACATGACCGAGCTGATCCAGCGCTGGAACGCGCTGGCCGCCCCGGTCGCCAACCGTCCGCAGGGCTTCATCTCGGCGGACATCCCGGGCCGTGGTTCGCCGGAGCCGGAGAAGCCCCTCGGTGACCTGATCGCCGACGCGCAGTTGGAGGCGCTGGCCCCCGCCGACAAGGGCGGTGCGGAGCTCGCGATCATGAACCCGGGCGGCATCCGCGCCGACCTCGCGTACAAGGCCTCCGGGGCCGAGGGCGACGGCGTGGTGACGTACGGGGAGTCCTTCACGGTCCAGCCGTTCACCAACATGATGAACGTGGTCGACCTGACCGGCGCGCAGCTCGTCACCGCGCTCCAGCAGCAGGTCAGCGGCACGGTCAACGGCCCGAGCCCGAAGATCCTCCAGGTCTCGAAGGGCTTCGCCTACACCCTCGACATGACGAAGGCGGGCGCGGACCGCGTCGTCGTCGACTCGGTGCGGCTGAACGGTGCGCCCATCGACCCGGCCCGCACCTACCGCGTCGCGATGAACGAGTTCCTCGCGGGTGGCGGTGACGGCTTCACCGTCCTGAAGGAGCACAAGAACAAGCTGGTGGGCGCGTCCGACCTGGACTGCTTCAACGCCTACCTGGCGAGCAACTCCTCGGAGGCGGCCCCGATCGCCCCGCCGGCGGCGAACCGGATCACCGTCATCAAGTAACTCCCGTACGCAGTGCGCCTGTGAGGGGCGGTGGGCCGGTGGCCCGCCGCCCCTCCGGCGTCACCGCGGCCGTACGGGGCCGCCGCGGACCGGCCTGCGTCAGCGCAGCCCGTCCAGGAACTGCGCGACGGTCCGGTGGAAGCCCTCGGGGTCGCTGAACGGTACGAAGTGGTCGCCGTCCAGCGGGGCGTACGAGGTCCCGGGCCGGCGGGCCACCATGGCGTCGGCCTGCCCCTGGGGCAGGGCGTCGCTGCGGGTGCCGTGGACGAGGAGCGCCGGGCAGTCGCTGCCGAGCCAGGCGTCCCAGTGGTCGCCGCGGCAGCCCTCGATGGAGTCGAGCATGTCCCGGGGGTGGAACGGCATCCGCCAGCCGGTCCCGTCGGGCAGCTTGCGCAGGGCGGCGCCGACGATGGTGCCGCCCACCGGCCCGGCCGCGGCCAGGAGTTCCCCGGTGGTCGGCGCGGTGTACGGCAGGCCGTCGAGGAAGGAGAACCAGCCGGACTCGGCGGGTTGGACCTCGACGGCGGCGTCCACGCCGATGAGGGCGTGGAAGCGGGTGGGGTGGCGGGCGGCCAGGTGGTAGGCGTTGAGCCCGCCGACGGAGTAGCCGAGCAGGGCCACCGGCTCGTGCAGCCCGAGGTGGTCGAGGAGGGCGACGGCGTCGGAGACGTACCCCTCGCGGTCGTAGGTCGGGGCCCGGTCGGAGTCGCCGTGACCGCGCTGATCGGGGGCGATGACCCGCCAGCGGTCGCCGAGTTCCTCCGCGAGGGCCCTGAAGGCGATCCCCTCGGACATGCCCCCGTGCAGCGCGAGCAGCGGCCGGCCGGGGCCGCCGAAGTCCCGGTAGGAGAGCGTGCGGTCGTCGATCTTCAGCTCGTGGCGCATGTCCGGGTGCCTTCCGTGGCCGGTGGATCTTCCGATGCCCTCAGCCTGCCAGGAATTGGGCAAGCGTGCAATACGTACGTATAGAGCGCTTGCCCAAAACGGGGCGCGGCTACGATCCCGGCATGGGAAATCGCGAGGACCTGCTGGCCGGAGCCAGGCGCTGCCTGGAGGAGAAGGGGTACCTGCGCACGACCGTGCGCGACATCGCCTCGGCGGCGCAGGTGAGCATGGCCGCGATCGGCTACCACTACGGATCCCGCGAGGCCCTCCTCAACCAGGCGCTCTTCGCCGCCATGGACGACTGGGCGGCCGGCTCGGGCCGGCTCGCCGGCGAGGGCGCCACCACCGAGGAGCGCTACGCCGACACCTGGGACCGCAAGATCCGGGACTTCGGCGAGCTGCGCTGGCTCTGGATCGCCAACATCGAGGCCTTCGTCCACGCCCAGTCCTCGCCCGAACTGCTCGCGGCGCTCGCCGAGGGCCAGCGCCGCTCCCGGCGGATGGTGGCCGCGGCGCTGGCCGGGGTGGCCGAGGACGCCGTGACGGAGGAGGACGTACGGGGCCTCGGGTCGGTGCACATCGCGCTGCTCAGCGGGGTGATGGTGCAGGCCCTGACGGACCCGGAACACGCGCCCGACGGGCGCGCGCTCGCCCAAGGCCTGCGCAGGATGGCCGAGTTGCTCGACCGACCCGTTTCTACCGACGGGTAGCAAAGACGGTCCCCGGCACGCCATAATCCCGTCCCATCACTGGGTGGGCAAAGGGGCGGACATGGGCGTGGCACTGGACCGGCGGACTTTCCTCACGGGGGCGGGAGCACTGGCCGCGGTGGCCGCCGCGGGACTGGGGACGGCCGCGCCCGCCTCCGCCCGCGCCCTCGGCACCACGGACTGGATGGCCGGCCTCGCCGACTCCACCCCGCTCCAGCGGATGACGATCCCCGGCACGCACGACTCCGGCGCCCGCAAGGGCGGCCTCTACGTCGCCTGCCAGAACACCTCGATCGCCCAGCAGCTCGACGCCGGCATCCGCTTCCTCGACGTCCGATGTCGGGTCACGGGCGGGTCGTTCGCCATCCACCACGGCTCGTTCTTCCAGGACCTGATGTTCGGCGACGTGCTCGTCGCCTGCTGGAACTTCCTCGCCGCGCACCCCTCCGAGACCGTCCTGATGCGGGTCAAGCAGGAGTACTCCGGCGACAGCGACGCCACCTTCCGCGCCATCTTCGACGACTACCTCGACAACCGCGGCTGGCGGCCCCTGTTCCGGATAGCCGACGCGCTGCCCTCCTCGCTCGGCGCCGCCCGCGGCAAGGTGGTCCTCCTCGCCGACAACGGCGGGCTGCCCGGCCTGCGGTACGCCGACGGCAACGTCTTCGACGTCCAGGACGAATGGAACGCCGAGCCCTTCGCCAAGCGCGGCAAGATCGAGAACCACTTCCGGCGGGCCGTGCAGCAGCCCGGCAAGCTGTTCGTCAACTACGTCAGCACCGCGGCCTACATGCCGCCGCGCTGGAACTCCGACCGGCTGAACCCGCAGGTCCACGGCTTCGTCAACGGCGGCGAACTGGCCGGTCGGACCGGCCTGGGCATCGTCCCGATGGACTTCCCCAACACCCGGTCCGGCCTGGTCGAATCACTGATCCGGCACAACTGACGCCTCGGGCGGCGGCACCGGAGCCCCCGGTACGCGGAGCACCGCCTCCGTACCGGGGCCGCCGTCGGCCGCCGCCCGCAGCTCGGCCGTGCCGCCCGCGCGCTGGACCGTACGGGCCACGATCGACAGGCCCAGGCCGCTGCCGGGCAGGGCGCGGGCCGACGGGGAGCGCCAGAACCGTTCGAAGACGTGGGGCAGGTCCTCCGCCGGGATGCCCGGCCCGTGGTCCCGCACCGTCAGCACGCCCGCGCGCAGCGACACCTCGACGGCGCCGCCCGGCGGGCTGAACTTCACCGCGTTGTCCAGGACGTTGACCACGGCCCGCTCCAGCGCCGCCGCCTCGCCCCGGACGTACCAGGGCTCCAGCTCGGAGCCGAACCGCAGCTCCGGACCCCGCAGCCGGGCCCGGGACAGCGCGGTGCCGGCGATCTCGTGCAGGGCCACCACCCCGAGCGGGGAGTGCGGGGCCGCGTCCGGCCGGGACAGCTCCTGGAGGTCCCCGATCAGCGAGGCGAGTTCCGTCATCTGCGCCTTCACCGAGGCCAGCAGCTCCCGCCGGTCCTCGGGCGGGATGGCCCGGCCGGTGGTCTCGCTGCGGGCCAGCAACTCGATGTTCGTCCGCAGCGAGGTGAGCGGCGTGCGCAGCTCGTGCCCGGCGTCGGCGATCAGTTGGGCCTGCCGTTCCTGGGAGGAGGCCAGCGCCGCCGTCATCGAGTTGAAGGACCGCGACAGCCGGGCGATCTCGTCGTCGCCCTCGTCGGGGATCCGCACCGTGAGGTCCTCGGTCCGGGCGACGTGCTCGACGGCCGCCGTCAGCTCGTCGACCGGCCGCAGTCCCGTACGGGCCACCCACAGGCCCGCCGCGCCCGCCCCCACGATGCCGATGCCCGACACCACGAGCAGGATCCAGGCCAGCGTCGACAGCGGATCGTCGACGTCCGCGGCGGGCTTGGCGATGGAGATCCCGAAGTACTGGCCGGCGGGCGTCTGCCGCTTCAGCGTCAGGACGCGCATCTCGACGCCGTCGGTGGTCGTCACGTCGTGCAGGGTCTCCTCCCGCACGCCCGCCGCGATCTCCTTGTCGATGGCGGTGACCGGCAGCCCGGTCCGCCCGCTCACCCAGCAGCGCGTGCCGTCGGCCAGCACGAGCTGCACGGTCGCGCCCAGGTTCTCGGCGACCTGCTGCTCCGGCTGCCGCACCCGGGTCACGCAGCCGTCGCGCAGGGTCCGGCCCACCTCGGCGCTCACGTCCGTCGCCATCAACGAACGGTCGAGCTGCTCGCTGAGCTGCGACTTCACCATCACCCAGGAAACGCCGGCGACGGCCGCGACGGCCACCGCCACCGCGACCGTCACCAGCAGCGCGATCCGTGAGCGCAGCGGCAGGGCGCGGAACCGGGCGGCCGGCGTCACTCGGGACCGCCGTCGCCCTGGCGCAGCACGTAGCCCACCCCGCGCACGGTGTGCACCAGGCGGGGTTCGCCGCCCGCCTCGGTCTTGCGGCGCAGGTACATCACGTACACGTCCAGGGAGTTGGAGCTGGGCTCGAAGTCGAAGCCCCAGACCGTCTTGAGGATCTGCTCGCGGGTCAGGACCTGGCGCGGGTGCGCGAGGAACATCTCCAGCAGCGTGAACTCCGTACGGGTCAGCTCCACCGGGCGCCCGCCCCGGACGACCTCGCGGGTCGCGAGGTCCATGCGCAGGTCGCCGAAGACCAGCGCGTCCTCGTGGCCGCCGTCCCCGCCCGGCCGCGGCGCGGCGTAGGCGCTGCGGCGCAGCAGGGCGCGGACGCGGGCGAAGAGCTCGTCCAGCTCGAACGGCTTGACGAGGTAGTCGTCCGCGCCCGCGTCCAGGCCGGTGACGCGGTCGCCGACGGTGTCGCGGGCGGTGAGCATCAGGACCGGAGTGACGCCGCCGGCGGCGCGCAGCCTGCGGGCCGCCGTCAGCCCGTCCATGCGGGGCATCTGGATGTCGAGGACGATCAGGTCGGGGGCGTAGGAGTCGGCCCGCTCCAGCGCGTCGAGGCCGTCCACCGCGGTCTGGACGTCGTACCCCTCGAAGGCGAGGCTGCGGCGCAGGGCCTCCCGTACGGCCGGCTCGTCGTCGACGACGAGGATGCGCTGCTGGTCGCCTTCGGCGGCGTTCATCTCGGGTCCCCCAGGGGTGGTGGTCGGCCAGGTGATGCGGTGCGTGACGGCGCTTCCCAGCGTCGCACGGGCCGGCCGGTGGAGGTCTCAGGAGACCGGTGGACGTCTCAGAAGGAGGTGCCGAAGCCGTCGTTGCCGGTGCTGCCCGAGCCGTTGCCGTTGCTGTTGCCGCCGGAGCCGGTGCCGCTCCCGCCGGCGCGCAGCGAGGCGAGGTCGGCCTTGATGGTGTTCACCGGGATCGCGAAGCCCAGGCCGACGCTGCCCGCGCTCGCGCTGTCGGAGGAGGGGGAGTAGATCGCGGAGGGCATGCCGACGATCTGGCCGTTCATGTTGACCAGGGCGCCGCCGGAGTTGCCCGGGTTCAGCGAGGCGTCCGTCTGGATGGCCTTGTACGAGGTGGTGTTCGAGCCGGTGTCCCCGTTGAACTGCTGACCGTCGTACGAGAACGGCCAGCCGCCCTGCCCGCGCTGCGGGGACTGCTGCCGCTCGGACTTCGGGACGTTCACCTCGCGGCCCAGTGCGGAAACGATCCCGCTGGTGACCGTGCCGGTGAGGCGGTCGGGGGAGCCGATGGCGACGACCTCGTCACCGACCTTCAGCCCGTCGGAGTTGCCGAGCGAGGCGGGCTTGAGGCCGCTCGCGCCCTGGAGCTTGATCAGGGCGAGGTCCTTGTCGGGATCCGTGCCGACGGTGCGGGCGGTGTACTTCTTGCCGTCGCTCATCGTCACCTGGATCTCGGAGGCGCCGTCGATGACGTGGTTGTTCGTGACGATCTCGCCGTCCGCGGTGATCACGATGCCGGACCCGGTGCCCTGCCCGGACCCGGTGCGGGTGTCGATCCGTACGACGGACGGGCTGACCTGCTCGGCGACCCCCGTGACGGTCCCGGTGTTCGACTGCGACACGTTGGAGGCGTTCACCCCGCCGGAGCCGACGCCGCCGCCGACCAGGAACTGCTGCACGACCGTGGCCGTCCCGCCGCCGATCACGGCCGCCGCCAGGGCGACGGCGACCAGCAGCGCGACCGGCCGCTTGGCGCGGACGGCGTGCGCGGGACCACCCTGCGGGACGGCCTCCGGATCGGCCCAACCGACGGCGGGCGACACCGTTTCGCCCTGTACGACCGGCGGCTGGTGCGCCTCGTGCCAACCGGGCGCGCCGGGCGGCGGGTACGCGGGCGGCGGCGGGTAGCCGCCCGCCCCGGCGTCCTGCGCCATGCGCTCACGACCCCGCTGCCAGTCCTCGCCGAACGGCGGGTACTGGCCCGGGCTGTTCTCCTGCGGGTACTCGCCTTCGCGGCGGAAGCTGTCGGTCATGTCTCCGACTGTCCCCGGGGATCATGAGAGCTTCCTGAGTCCCGGCTGAGAAGCCCGACAGAACCTCGTATGCCCGATATAAAGCCCTGGGCGCGGGAGGGGTGCCGGTCGGCCACCGCCGGCCGGGCCGTGGGTCAGCGGCAGCCGCAGGAGCGGCGGACCACCAGAGCCGAGGGGAACTGCTTCAGCCGCTCGCGGCGCGAGCCGGTCACGCGCAGCGCGTCGTCCAGGACGAGGTCGACCGCCGCGCGGGCCATCGCCGGACGGTCCGAGGCGATCGTGGTCAGCGGCGGGTCCGTCAGCGCCGCCTCCTTCACGTCGTCGAAGCCGGCGACCGCCAGCTCCCCGGGCACGTCGATGCGCAGCTCGCGGGCGGCCCGCAGGACGCCGATGGCCTGGTCGTCGGTGGCGCAGAAGATCGCCGGCGGGCGGTCCGGCCCCGACAGGACCTCCAGGGCGACCCGGTACGCGTCGTAGCGGTTGTACGGGGCCTGGAACAGCCGGCCCTCCACCGAGCGGCCGGATTCGAGCATGGCCCGGCGCCAGCCCTCGACGTGGTCGGCCACCGGGTCACCGACCTCGGGGGTGTTCTCCACCCCGCCCAGGCAGGCGACGTACGGGTGCCCGTGCTCCAGCAGGTGACGGGTGGCGAGCTGCGCGCCGCCGATGTCGTCGGTGACGACGGCGACGTCGTCGATGGCCTCGGGGCGCTCGTGCAGCAGCACGATCCGCGCGTCCCACGCCTCGATCTCGGACGCCGCGCGCTCGCTCATGCCCTGGCTGACCAGGATCAGCCCGGAGACCCGCATCCCGAGGAAGGCCCGCAGGTAGTGGACCTCGCGCTCGTCGCGGTAGTCGGAGTTCCCGACCAGCACCATCTTTCCGCGCTCGGCGGCGGCCTGCTCGACCGCGTGCGCCATCTCCGCGAAGAACGGCTGCCGCGCATCGGGGACGATCATGCCTATGAGGTCGGTGCGCCGGGACGCCATCGCCTGCGCGACCCGGTCCGGGCGGTAGCCCAGGTCCTTGATCGCGGCGAGTACACGCTCGCGCGTGGCCGGGGCAACCGGCCGGGGTCCGTTGTTGATGACGTAGCTCACGACGGCGGTAGAGGTACCCGCAAGTCGCGCCACGTCATCCCGCGTCACCTTGGCCACGCGCGGCAGTCTACGCGGGGTGACCTACCTCTGGGCAGGGCGTCCGGCCGAGTGGATGCTCACAGACGATTCCTCCATCCGGGGGAGGTCGCGCCGCTCGGCGGGCTCCGCCGCGCCACCCGGTCCGGCGGCCGCCTTCGCCGCCGCCTCGGCCGCCGCCCGCTCGACCTTCTCGGGGGTGACGAAGCGGTAGCCGACGTTGCGGACCGTCCCGATCAGCGACTCGTGCTCGGGCCCGAGCTTGGCGCGCAGCCGCCGTACGTGCACGTCGACGGTGCGGGTCCCGCCGAAGTAGTCGTAGCCCCACACCTCCTGGAGGAGCTGCGCGCGGGTGAAGACCCGGCCCGGGTGCTGGGCGAGGTACTTCAACAGCTCGAACTCCTTGAAGGTCAGGTCCAGGACCCGGCCCTTCAGTTTCGCGCTGTACGTCGCCTCGTCCACCGACAGGTCGCCGTTGCGGATCTCCATCGGGGAGTCGTCGGAGCCCAGCTGCCGGCGGCCCGTGGCCAGCCGCAACCGCGCCTCGACCTCGGCCGGACCGGCGGTGTCGAGGAGGACGTCGTCGATGCCCCAGTCGGCGGTGACGGCCGCGAGGCCGCCCTCCGTGACGACGAGGATCAACGGACAGCCCGGTCCGGTGGAGCGGAGCAGCTGGCACAGGGACCGGACCTGGGGGAGGTCGCGGCGGCCGTCGACGAGGATCACGTCCGCCCCGGGGGTGTCCACCAGGGCCGGGCCCTCGGCCGGTGCGACCCGGACGTTGTGCAGCAGCAGGCCGAGTGCGGGCAGCACCTCGGTCGACGGCTGCAGGGCGTTGGTCAGCAGCAGGAGGGAACTCATGCCCGATCACCTGCCCAGCTCCGGTGGCCGTGCACGTGCACGGTTCGCTGGTCCATCACGTCGGTTCCTCCTCGGTCCCGTCCCGGGGGTACCTCCCAGCGGTGGCTGGGGGAGTGAGCGGTACTGCTTCGTACGTCTGCCAGGCGCCCGCCCGGCCCCCGCGCCCTGGGGTCCGGATGGATACCACTGTTCTCGGTCCGTTCAACGTGCTGAAAGCACAAAAGGACCCGGGGGCTACGTTGCCCGGATCCTCTACCCCGCCAGAGTAGCCCACCCGTCCTTGCGGGGCCGAGGCCTCTCGTGAACCGCATTCTGTGGTTCCCACCACGCCTTCCTCCGGCGTATGCCCCGGTTTCACCGGATCGGTGGACCCCCGCACGGGAACCGGGGCGCACACGGGGCGCGTCGGGGTACGCCGGGGGTCGTGGCCGGAGGGGTCATCATGGAGGCCGACGGTAGAGAGCCGACGGGGCGACGATAGGAGCTGCAGTGGCAACCGGAACCATCCGCTACTGGGCGGCGGCCAAGGCCGCGGCCGGGACGGCGGAGGAGCCGTACTCGGCACGCACACTGGCCGAGGCGCTCGACGCCGTGCGGGAACGCCACCCGGGAGAGCTGACACGGGTCCTGCTGCGCTGCTCCTTCCTCGTGAACGAGGAGCCCGTGGGCAAGCGTCCGCACGACGCCGTCCTGCTGACCGAGGGGGGCACCGTAGAGGTGCTCCCGCCCTTCGCGGGCGGGTGAACGGGAACCGATGAGCACTCCGGAAGAACAGCAGCGCGGGCAGCAGCAGGCCGCCGGCGAGCAGGATCCGTGGACCCAGACCTGGCAGGGCGAGACCTGGGACACCAGCTACCAGCCGGTGCAGCCGCCGCTGGGCTCGGTGCCCGGGCAGCCGGTGGCGCCGGAGGGCTGGTTCCGCGAGGAGGCCGCGCCGCAGCAGGGGGCGCAGCAGCCGCAGACGGGGCAGCAGCAGGGGCAGCAGGGGCAGCAGGGGTACCAGCAGTCGCAGCAGGGGCAGCCGGGGTACCAGCAGCACCAGCAGTCGCAGCAGGACTGGGGTGTGCCGCAGCCCGCTCCCACGCCGTGGCCCTCGGAGCCCGTTGCCGAGCAGACGGCGTACCTGCCGCCCTACCCCGGACCGGCCGCACCGCAGGCGCAGCAACAGCAACAGCAACAGCAGCAGCCGGTGGCGCCGGAGGGCTGGTTCCGCGAGGAGGCGGCTCCACAGCAGCAGCCGCAGCAGCCTCAGCAGCCTCACCAGCACCAGGAGCACCAGCCGCAGTCGCAGGAGTGGGGTGCCCCGCAGGCCGACCGGTGGTCCGCCGACCCGCGCACGTCCGGCGGGACCGGCTTCGGAGCCGGTCCCGGGGTCGGTACCGGTGCGGGGCCCGGTGCCGCCGCCGAGCAGACGGCGTACCTTCCGCCGTACCCCGGCCCCGGAGCCGCGCAGGAGCCCCCGCAGCAGCCCCAGCCGGTCGCGCCCGACGGGTGGTTCCGCGAGGAGGCCCCGCAGCCCCCGCAGCAGCCCCGGCACGCACAGCCCCGGCACGCGCAGCCGCAGCCCTGGGAAGCGGAGTCCGCGGCCTACTCGCCGCCCGCGCCCGACGCCGCCGCCGAGCAGACCGCGTACCTCCCCCCGGTGCGTGAGGGTGCCGCCGAGCAGACGGCGTACCTCCCTCCGGTGCGTGAGGGTGCCGCCGAGCAGACGGCGTACCTCCCTCCGGTGCGTGAGGGTGCTGCCGAGCAGACGGCGTACCTCCCTCCGGTGCGTGAGGGTGCTGCCGAGCAGACGGCGTACCTCTCTCCGGTGCGTGAGGGTGCCGCCGAGCAGACGGCGTACCTCCCGCCCTACCCGGGCCCCGGCGCCCCCGCCGCGGGCGGACCCGCTTCCGTACCGGCGGCCGGGGGACCCGCCGCCGAGTACTCCCCTCCGACCCTGGGCGGCAACACCATCCGCGCCGTCGACCCCGCCCAGGCCCGCGCCGAGGGCCGCTCGCCGATCATCGACCCCGGTCCGCAGTCGGCCATACTGACGGCCGCCCTCGGGCTGCTGCTGGCCGTGGCCGCCGCGTTCGGCGACTTCGCCCTGCTGCTCCCGCTGGTCGCCCTCCAGGCCCTCACCGCGGCCGGCTGGTTCCGCCTGAACGGCATGTGGCCCGCCCGTCAGGGCATCGCCCTCGCCTTCCTCGGAGCCCTCGTCGCGGACGCGGCGGTGCTCGCCGTGGACGACACGTACGGCCCCGGCGCGATCATCGGCACCCTCGGCGCCTGGGTGCTGCTCACGCTGGTCCTCCAGCTGCGCAGCCACGCGGACCCCGACGAGCGGATGTACGGGCTGATGGCATCGGTGGCCTCCGCCGCCCTGGCCATCGCCTGCGCGGGCTTCCTCGCGGCCGACGGCAAGGCCGTGAGCGTGGGCGCCGCGGCCGTCGCCGTGGCCGTGTTCACGCGGGCGCTGCCGCTGCCCACCCTGCCCTCCGTCGCCGTGTCGCTGGGCGCGGCGGCCGGTGCGGGCATCGCGGTCGGCACCGTCACCGGAACGGGCACGGGCGGGGCGCTGATCGGTCTGGCGGCCGGGATCTGCGCGCTGATCGGCCTGCGGGTGGCCGCGTACGACTACCCGTCGAAGTTCGTCCACATGACGGCCGGTGTCGCGCTGCCGCTGGCCGTCGCGGCGCCCGCCGTGTACCTGATCGGCCGGGTGGTGGGCTGAGGCGTACGCCGGCGCGGCCGGGCGGCGGCCTCACGCCGCCCCCACGGCCGGTCATGGTCAACTAGAACGCACGTACCGACTAGTAGGGGGAGGGCACGTGCGTTTCCTGCGCGTCGTCTTGATCATCGGAGTGGTCCTGGGGGCCTTGTTCGTGGGAGCCGACCGCTGGGCGGTCGGTTACGCCGAGGAGCGGCTGGCCGAGCGCATCCAGGAGCGGCAGGGGGCCGGTGGCAAGGCGGAGGTCGAGATAGAGGGCTTCCCGTTCCTGACCCAGGCCCTCAGCCACGACCTCGACCGGGTCAACCTGAAGCTGACCGGCGTCGAGGCCACCGCGGACGGCCGCAAGACGCGCCTGTCGCAGATCGACGCGAGCTTCCGCGAGGTGAAGCTGAACGGCGACTACACCGGCGGCACGGCCCGGCGGGCCGAGGGCACGGCGCTGATCTCCTACGAGGACCTCACCAAGGCCTCCCAGAACGGTGTGGTCCTGACCTACGGCGGAACGCCCGGCAAGGTGAAGGTCACCGCGACGCTGGAATTCCTCGGCCAGTCCCTGACCCGGCACGTGGTGTCGACCGTCGCCCTCGTCGACGCGAAGGACGGCAAGGGCGGAAAGATCGTCCGGGTGCGCGCGGACGAGGTCCCGGGTGAGGGCATCCCCGGGATCGAGCGCGAGGTCCGCAAGCGGACCGACTTCGACCGCAACGTCGACGGCGGCCTGCCGGCCGGTCTCGGCCTGTCCGCGCTGACGGCGGACGAGTCCGGTGTGCACCTCACCCTGACGGGCAAGGACGTGGTGCTGGCCGGATCGTGAGACGACGCGGTCCGATCCGCAGATGGACGGGCCGCAGAAGGAGCCCCGGGGGCCGCGCGGCGGCCCGCCGGGGCTTTCTCATCCCACCATTCGGACGATCCTGTCTCGACATATGACACACCGGTGACAGGGCGGCCGATTCGTCCCTACGATCCATGCCTATGAAGCATCAGCAGGCGGACCTCACGAAGCGGCGGGCAGTAGACCTGTGTCGCGTCGCCGCCATGCTCTGTCGCTCCATCTAGCGGTGTGAGCCTTCCGCTCCACCGGCCGGACGACGGCCCTTCAGCCGCGTGACCGCACCCGCCTCCCGCCCCCCTGGCGCCTCCCCGCGCAGGGTTCGAGCGTGACACCCGGAACGGCGCGCAACCGCACTGCCAGCCCCGCAGCAGCACCAGCACCACCCCGCCGCACACTGCCCCGGAGGAGAACATCATGAGCCGCAGCGACGTCCTCGTAGACGCCGACTGGGTCGAGGCCCACCTGAACGACGCCGACGTCGTCATCGTCGAGGTGGACGAGGACACGTCCGCCTACGACAAGAACCACATCACCAACGCCGTCCGGATCGACTGGAAGAGCGACCTCCAGGACCCGGTGCGCCGCGACTTCGTGGACCAGGAGGGCTTCGAGAAGCTCCTCTCCGCCAAGGGCATCTCCAACGACGACACCGTCGTCCTCTACGGCGGCAACAACAACTGGTTCGCGTCCTACGCCTACTGGTACTTCAAGCTCTACGGCCACCAGGACGTCCGCCTGCTCGACGGCGGCCGCAAGAAGTGGGAGCTCGACTCCCGCGACCTGGTCGACGGCAAGGACGTCCCGAACCGCCCGGCCACCACGTACAAGGCCAAGGCCCAGGACACCTCGATCCGCGCCTTCCGCGACGACGCCGTCGCCGCGATCGGCACCAAGAACCTGGTCGACGTCCGCTCGCCCGACGAGTTCTCCGGCAAGCTGCTCGCGCCGGCGCACCTTCCGCAGGAGCAGTCGCAGCGCCCGGGCCACATCCCGAGCGCCCGCAACATCCCGTGGTCGAAGAACGCCAACGACGACGGCACCTTCAAGTCGGACGAAGAGCTGACGGCCCTCTACGAGGCCGAGCAGGTCGACCTGGCGAAGGACACCATCGCCTACTGCCGCATCGGTGAGCGCTCCGCGCTCACGTGGTTCGTGCTGCACGAGCTCCTGGGCCAGGAGAACGTCAAGAACTACGACGGCTCGTGGACCGAGTACGGCTCGCTGGTCGGCGTGCCGATCGAGCTCGGCCCCAACAAGTAACCCTGCCGGGCGCGCAGGGCACCCGTAGCCAGTAGCAGTACCTCTCCAGGACAGGACAGAGAACATGTGTGGAGCACAGATCGGCGGGCCCGACCTCGCGACGCTGAAGCCCGGTGAGACCGCCATCCAGGGCCAGATCACGAAGGGTGGCGAGCCGGTGTCCGGCTACGTCCGCCTGCTGGACTCGACCGGTGAGTTCACCGCCGAGGTCCCGACCTCGGCCACCGGCCAGTTCCGCTTCTACGCGGCCACCGGCTCCTGGACCCTGCGCGCGCTCGTGCCGGGCGGCACGGCCGACCGCAACGTCGTGGTCGCCGAGGCCGGCGGCGTGACGGACGTGGCCATCGCGGTCTGAGCACCGCACGGCACGACGATTGACCGGCCGAAGGGCCGCACCCCCGGGGGTTGGACGCCACTGGAACGGGGTGCGGCCCTTCGTGCCGTCCGGGTCGGGTCGTCCGGGACGTCCGGGTCGTCCGGGTCGTTCGGGTCGGGTCGTCCGGGACGGTCCGTCCTGGGCGTCGCGGACCTACCCTGGAAGCATGTACGCCCGGCGCCGACGCGCCTACTTCCTGCTCATGGGCGGATGCCTGTTCCTGTTCGTCTCCGCCTGGTCCTTCGTGCGCCTGTGGTCGGTGGGGGCCGCGGTGGCCCTCTGCGTGGTCGCCATGGTGATCCCGCCGGTCGCCGCGATGGTCGCGAACCGGCGCGGCCCCGACGACCGTTGGTGGGACGACCCCTCCGGCGATCAGAAATCGGACGAATGGTGGGACGAACTGGATGGAAAGCGGCGTCGGGACGAATAGAGCCCGGCTGAAAAGCGGCTGAAACCCAGCTATGCAAAAACGTAATAAGGGTTCGGTACAACTACTTCCGGTCGAGGTCCGTCTTGGCTGTGCGCGGGCAATCACCCCGCGCCTCCAGTCCTGTGGGGGGACCTCCCTTGGAAAAAGAACAGACCGTGCCCGAGCTGCCCATACCGGCGGAGAAGGCGCCCGAACCGGGCACTCCGGAATTTCCGTCCGCGAATTCGGGCGACCCGGCGGCCGAAATCGCCCCGAGCCGCCGGCGGCGCGGGCGTGCCACGCTCCTGATCGCCGCCGCCCTCGTACTCGGCACCCTCGCCGGCACGGTCACCGGTTACGCGATCCAGTACCACCGCGAACCGACCCCCCTGCCCCCGCTGGCGCAGCAGGAGCTGGACACGCCGAAACCGTTGGCCGCGGACGCCGCGACGACGCTCAAGTCGATCAACGCCAACCGCTGGCACAAGAGCGACGACGACCTGAGGACCCTGCTGCTGGAGCCGCCGGCGGGCGCGAAGCTCCTCACCCCGCCGTCCTTCGAGTCGCTCGACTTCCACGCGGCCGACTACGAGAACCCGGAAGAGGTCCTGCGCGATCTCGTCGGCGTCGGTCTGCGCAGGGTCGCGCTGACCTCGTGGTCGACGAACGACCGCTACCACGTGCAGATCCGGCTCATGCAGTTCCGGGACTTCGCCGGTGCGGACGAGCACCAGAAGCAGCAGGCCTCCTACATGCCCGGGGCGAAGTACGCGGGCAACCCCGGTGTGGCCATTCCCGGCGTCCCCGACGACCTCGGCCACGTCTGGGTGGACTCGAAGCCGATGCAGAAGGCCGGCTACGAGCCGTTCCGCAGCTCCCGCGCCGTCGTGCGGCGCGGTGACGTGGTCCTGGAGATCTTCTACAACGACAACCGGGGCGGAAAGATCGCCGAATCGGACGTCATCGACCTGGCCGAGCGACAGCTGGAGCGACTGTGACCGAGCCGACGAACGACACGCAGACGGCCCCGTCCGTGACGCAGCCCGGACCGGATCCGGTCGCCGCGGCCTCCGCCGACGCCCCGACCGGGAGCCGCGTCAAGGCCGGCCCGCTGGTGGTCGGCGTGCTCAGCCTCGCAGTCCTGGTGGGCTCCGGGGTCTGGGCCTCCGCCACCGTCGAGGACGCCGACCGCAGCGCGCCCACCGCCTACTGGGCCGCCGCCGGAACGGAGTCCCGGAAGGCGCCCGAGCCGCCGACCGTGCCCGACAACGCGGTGTCCGCCAAGCTCCTCCCGGTGCCCGCGAGCTACGAACTCGGTCCCGATCTCGGCGTCGAGGGCAACGACTTCGTCATCTCGGGGGACAAGGCCGTCGAGGGCCTGAAGGAGATCCGCAAGGGCCTGTCCACCTCGGACCGCAAGAAGCGCGACGAGATGCTGGCAGAACTCGACCTCAAGGGGCAGGCGGGACGCACCTACACGAAGTGGGCCGGCAACCTGACCGTCGAGGTCAGGATCCTGCAGGCCGACCCGAAGGCCCTGAACACGTTCGCCGGTGCCACGAAGGCGTTCTTCGGGGTGCTCGGCGACAAGCGCGAGGCGCCGAAGGTGGACGGGTACCCGGACGCCAAGTGCGCGCTGCTGGCCGTCGGGGAGGAGAAGAACGAGAAGATCGAGTCCATGTACTGCGTCGCGGTCGAGGGCGACGTCATGGTCGACTTCCGTGCCTTCGGCCCCAGGTCCGGCTTCTACACCACCGACGCGGTCGACTTCCTCAAGAACCAGCTGCGCCACCTGAAGTCCCCCGGGGAGTCCGCGTGACCGAGCAGCACACCACCCCGGCGGAAACGGTTCCGCAGACCACCCCGACCCCGGCCCCCACGGATCCGCCGTCGCCCGGGGTCACCGCCCCGGCGATCCCGGACGCCCCGGCCGATCCGGCCACGCCGGACGTCTCCGAAGCCCCGGCCGCGCCGCACGCCCCCGTCGCTCCGGCCGCCTCCGAGACTCCTGCCGCCTCCGAGACCCCGGCCACGCCGGACGCCCCCGTCGCTCCGGCCGCCTCCGAGACTCCTGCCGCCTCCGAGACCCCGGCCACGCCGGACGCCCCCGTCGCTCCGGCCGCCTCCGAGGCCCCGGCAGCCCCCGCGCCCCCCAAGGACCGCCGCAAGCTGTTCGCGTTCCTGCGGTGGAGCGCCGCCGTCCTCGTCTTGGCGGCCGCCGGCGCCGGCACCGCGTACGGCGTCCTGCGGCCCGACCGCACCGACCTCCCCGGGCTCGCCACGCTCGACGACGGCCGCTGGGAGTACCCGACCCTGGTCAAGCCCACCCTGCCGCCGGGCGCCCCGCTGCCCTTCGCCAAGGACAACGAGGACGGCATCCACTACGCCGGCCTGACCCAGCTGCTGCTGCCCGCGCCGAAGGGCTCCGTACCGGATCCCGGGCTGAAGCTGGAGAAGGACTCCGTCGTCACCGTGGACACCCTCCTGGAGGAGTACGAGGGCACCGCGCGCGCGAAGCTGAAGGAGGGGCTCGCCAACGACGGCCTGCGCCAGATCGTGGGCCGCGGCTGGACCACCCCCGACGGCACCCGCACCCGCGTCTACCTGCTGCGATTTCACTCGTCCGGCTTCGCGGACGCCTTCCCGGGCTGCGGCGCCGACATGAACCTCAACGGCGTCAACCGCATCGAGGCGGACACCGTCTGGGGCAAGGCCAAGGTCGACCAGAAGGCCCCCGACACCACCGGCGTGACCGTCATGGAGGAATCCGCGCCGGTCGGCGACGAACAGGTCAGGGCCGCGTGCGTGCAGTCCGGCGACGTCCAGGCCGTGATCCTGCAGACCCGCAAGGGCGAGGTGCCCGCCGTCCCGCTCCACCAGACGGTGATCCTCCAGCACCAGCTGCTGGGCTGACCCGCCGGACGGCGTACGGCCACCTCGCAGAGTGCGCCGGTCCGCGGGCCAGTAGGCTTGGGGACCGGCCCGTACCCCGCCATCGAATCCTCCCGAGGAGCACCCCGTGCTTGAGGCAGTCTTCACCTCCCTGCTGGTCCTGGTCTGCGTCGGCGTCATGGCCTTCACGGTCCTGGCCGTCAAGAAGCTGTACCAGGGTCAGCGCTGAGCGTCCGCGCAGCCGACCACCCCGGAACCCCTCGAACAGATCGCCTGAGCAGCCAACCATGATCCAGATCCCCTCCGACCTGAACCCGGGCCTCGTCCCCCTCGCCTTCCTCCTCGGAAACTGGGAGGGCGCGGGCGTCTTCGACTTCCCCGGCGAGGAGAAGTGCAACTTCGGCCAGGAAGTCGTCTTCAGCCACGACGGCCGGGACTTCCTGGAGTACACCTCCCACACGTGGGTCCTCGACGCCGAGGGCAACAAGGTGCGCCCGCTGGAGTCCGAGTCGGGCTACTGGCGCATCGACGCGGACCGCAAGGTCGAGATCGTCATGGTCCGCGACCAGGGCGTCGTCGAGGTCTGGTACGGCGACCTCGCCCACCAGAAGCCGCAGATCGACGTCGTCACCGACGCGGTCGCCCGAACGGCCGCTTCCGGCCCGTACAGCGGCGGCAAGCGCCTCTACGGGTACGTGAAGAGCGACCTCATGTGGGTCGGCGAGAAGGCCACGCCCGACGTGGAGCTGCGCCCGTACATGTCGGCGCAGCTGAAGAAGGTCGTCACCCCGGAGGAGATCGCCGACATGGCGCGCAACCTGCCGGAGCTCCCGGAGGACGGCATCGCCTTCTTCCGCTGAGCCGACGGCCGGGCTCGCGCCACGGCCGGGCGGACAGTCGTACGAAATGAAGGGGACCGCGGACTCGCCCGCGGTCCCCTTCGCGCGCTTACACTGGCCGGGTGGTGAGCACCGACTGGAAGAGCGACCTGCGGCAGCGCGGATACCGGCTGACACCGCAGCGACAGCTTGTGCTGGAGGCGGTCGACGCCCTGGAGCACGCCACCCCCGACGAGATCCTCGTCGAGGTGCGCAGGACGGCCTCCGGGGTGAACATCTCGACCGTCTACCGGACCCTGGAGCTCCTGGAGGAGCTGGGCCTGGTCTCGCACGCCCACCTCGGGCACGGCGCCCCCACCTACCACCTCGCCGACCGGCACCACCACATCCACCTCGTCTGCCGGGACTGCACCGAGGTCATCGAGGCGGATCTGGACGTCGCCGCCGAGTTCACGGCGAAGCTGCGGGCCGACTTCGGCTTCCGGACCGACATGAAGCACTTCGCGATCTTCGGGTTGTGCGAGGAGTGCGCCGCCCGCCGCGCGGCGGACGCCCGCCCCGAGCTGCCCTGACCCCGGGGGAGCGCCCCGGGCGCCGCGCCGGCGGGGTCGTACGCTTGGTGGCATGACCAGCAGCCCCTTGCTCCATCTCCCCGGCGCCGTACAGGCCGAAGGCCGTGACGAGGGCGTCGCCGCCCACTACGGAGAGCTCTACGGCGAACAGCGCTCCCTCGCCGACGGCCGAGGCTTCGTCGACCTCTCCCACCGCGGTGTCGTCACCGTCACCGGGGCGGACCGGCTCAGCTGGTTGCACCTGCTGATCACCCAGCACGTCACCGACCTCCCCGCCGGCCAGGCCACCGAGGCGCTGATCCTCTCCGCGAACGGCCACATCGAGCACGCCCTCTACCTCGTCGACGACGGGGAGACGACCTGGGCGCACGTCGAGCCCGGCACCCAGGAGGCCCTGATCGGCTACCTGGAGGCCATGAAGTTCTTCTACCGCGTCGAAGTCGCCGACCGCACGGCCGACTTCGCCGTCGTCCACCTCCCGGCCGGCTCGATCACCGAGGTCGCCAAGGACCTCGCCGTGCGCGAGACCCCGCACGGGCGCGACGTCTTCCTGCCCCGCGACGGGCTGGAGGCCTTCGCCGCCGCGCACGGCCCGGCCGCCGGCCTCCTCGCCTACGAGGCCCTGCGCGTCGAGGCGCACCGCCCGCGCGTCGGCCTGGAGACCGACCACCGCACCATCCCGCACGAGCTGGGCTGGATCGGCACCGCCGTCCACCTCCAGAAGGGCTGTTACCGCGGTCAGGAGACCGTCGCCCGCGTCCACAACCTGGGGAAGCCGCCGCGCCGGCTGGTCTTCCTGCACCTGGACGGCTCCGAGGTGCTCCTCCCCGCGCACGGCACGCCCGTACGGCTCGCCGCGGACGGCGAGGAGGGGCGTCAGCTCGGCTTCGTCACCACGGCCGTGCGCCACCACGAGCTGGGCCCGATCGCCCTCGCCCTGGTCAAGCGGAACGTCCCCGTGGACGCCCCGCTGCTCGTCGGGACCACCGCCGCCGCGCAGGAGGTCGTCGTGGCGCCGTAGCGCCCGGCAGGATCCGGAAGAGGCGCCGACAGGCCCTAGACGTCGATGACGATGGTGAACGGGCCGTGGTTGGTCAGCGAGACCCGCATGTCCGCGCCGAACCGGCCCGTCTCCACCGTCGCGCCCAGCGCCCGCAGTTGCGCCACGACCTCGTCGACCAACGGCTCGGCGACCGGGCCGGGCGCGGCCGCGTTCCAAGTGGGGCGGCGGCCCTTGCGGGCGTCCCCGTAGAGCGTGAACTGGGAGATCACCAGCAGCGGGGCGTCGATGTCGCTGCAGGACTTCTCCGCCTCCAGGATCCGTACGGACCACAGCTTGCGCGCCAGCACCGCGGCCTTCTCCGGGGTGTCGTCGTGGGTCACCCCCACCAGCACGCACAATCCCTCGCCGACGATCTCGCCGACCGTCTCCCCGGCCACGATGACGCTCGCGCCGTCCACCCTCTGCACCACTGCTCGCATACCACCTGTGTACCAGGCGTGCACCCGTCCGGGGCCGATCGGGTGCAGTGGGACTGCGTCGACACCACGGAGAGTGGCACGATGCACGCAGGCGGTGCCCCCAGCACCGGTCGAGGGGACGGATACGAACGATGAACACCTCTGGTACCTCCGCACCTGCACCCGCGTCACCCGCGTCGCCCGCCACCGGGCGGCCCCCCGCCCAGCGCACCGGCGACGGCCAGGGCACGACCCCCCTGACCGGCGCCGCCACCGCGCTCGGCCTGCCGGAGCTGCGCGCGCTGCGCCGCGACGCGCAGCGCGACGAGGCCGACCTGAGCTACGTACGCAGACTCCTGCAGGGCCGCATCGACATCCTGCGGGCCGAACTCGCCCGCCGGACGGACCCCGAGGCGCCGGTGGTCGACCGGCTGTCCGAGATCCTCGCCGACGCGCCGTCCAGCCGCAGGCCGTCCGCCCGCCACGTCACGCTCGGAACCCCGCACAACGAGGAGTTCCGGCTGCTGGCGGCCGAGATGCTCTCCGAAGTGGAACTGTCCGACCTGGACGCCCGCACCGATGCCGAACTGCACGACGCGATGGGCCGTCTGGTCCGCTACGAACAGCAGGTCTCGCGGCGCCGGCACCAGCTCCAACGGCTGGCCGACGACTCCAGCGCGGAGATCACCCGCCGCTACCGGGAGGGCGAGGCGCAGGTGGACGACCTGCTGGCCTAGGGCCGGTGGTCGAACTCCCGTCATCTCGCGGGCGACGACGGGACCTGACGGCGGGAACCGACGTCCGGGAACGCCGGGATCCGACGCCGCGAACCGGCGACCGGCCCCGGGGCGGTCCGGGACGCCTCCCCGAGGGAGGGGACCGCACGCCCCCGACGGCACGCCCCCGACGGACCGGCCCCCGACGGACCGGCCCGCTTCCCGGCGGGGCGGGCGGGGCGAAAATCGGGCGACCCCGGCCGCCGGGGCGATTAGCGTGAGCCGTTATGAGTGCTGACGTCCGCCCGATCGCCGCGTCCGAGATCCCCGACTGGATGCAGGCCCTGAACACCGGCTTCCTCACCGCGACCCGGGTGACGGATGCCGACGTGGCCCAACGGGCCGAGCACAGCGACCTCGCCCGCCTCCAGGGCGCCTTCGACCCGGACACGGGCCGCTGCGTCGCGAGCTTCCGGTCCTTCGCCCAGGAGCTGACCGTCCCGGGCGGGGCCGTCGTCCCGTGCAGCGCGATCTCCTCCGTCGCCGTCCTGCCCACCCACCGCCGCCAGGGCGTGCTCACCCGCATGATGGCCGCCGAGCTGGCGGCCGCCGGGGAGCGCGGTGACGTCCTGGCCACCCTCATCGCCGCCGAGTACCCGATCTACGGGCGCTACGGCTTCGGCCCCGCGACCTCGCTCTGCGAGTGGGAGATCGACGTACCGCGCACCGGACTCGACCGCAGGCTGTCCGCCCCCGCCGACGGCGGCCGGATCGACCTGGTGGACGCCGCCGAGGTCCTGCGGATCGGTCCCGCCCTGCACGAACGGCTGCGGGCCTCCGCGCACGGCGTGGTCGACCGCGACGCGCGCTGGTGGGACGTGGCGACGGGCGCGCAGGCGATGTCGCACTCCCCGTACAAGGACAAGTTCCACGCCGTGTACCGGACGGCCGCGGGCGAGGTCGCCGGGCTCGTCACCTACGGCGCCGACGAGCACTGGACCGCCGCGAAGACCCCGCAGAACACGCTGCGCGTCAGCGACCTGATCGCGCTCACCCCCGCCGCGGAACGGGCGCTGTGGCACTTCCTGTGCTCCGTCGACTGGGTGACCCGGGTCCGCAGCGGCTACCGGGCCCCCGACGACCTCCTCCCGCAGCTGCTGCCCGACCCGCGCGCGGCCGCGCTGGTGACCGCCGCCGACTTCCTGTGGGTGCGGGTGCTGGACGTCGTACGGGCCCTGACCGCACGGACGTACGAGGTTCCCGGCGTGCTCGTCCTGGAGATTGCCGACCCCGGCGGCCCGGCTGCGGGCCGCTACCGCCTCGACGCGGGCGCCGGCACCTGTTCCCGTACGGAGGAGCCCGCCGACCTGCGGCTCGACGCCGCCGCGCTCGGCGCCCTCTACCTCGGCGACGCCTCGGCCGTACGGCTGGCGGCGCTGGGCGAGGTGACCGAGGAGCGGCCCGGGGCCCTGGCCCTCGCGGACGCGGTGTTCCGCACCGCGCGCAGGCCGTGGTGCCCGGACGTCTTCTGACCGCCGGCGCGAGCACCGCCCGTCGCAGGCCCCCGCCGACCGCACCGCCGACCGAAGAGGACCGAATCACCCGTGGCATCGATCGTGGAACGGCTGCGCGCCGCCGGCTGCGTGTTCGCGGAGGAGGAGGCGGACCTGCTGGTCGGGGCCGCCACCGACGACGGACACCTGGCCGGCATGGTCGCCCGCCGGGTCGCCGGGGAGCCGTTGGAGCACGTCGTGGGCTGGGCCGAGTTCGGCGGGTTGCGCGTACAGGTCGGCGCGGGGGCGTTCGTACCGCGCCGGCGCACCGAATTCCTGGTGCAGGAGGCCGTCGTGCTGACCCGGCCCGGAGCGGTCGTACTGGACCTGTGCTGCGGGGTCGGCGCCCTGGGCGCCGCCGTCGCCTCCCGGATCCCCGGCGGTGTCGAACTGCACGCCGCCGACATCGACCCGGCGGCGCTGACGTACGCGCGGCGCAACGTGGCCCCTTACGGGGGCTCGGTCTGGGAGGGCGACCTGTACGCGGCGCTCCCGGCGGAGCTGCGGGGGCGGGTGGACGTGCTGGTGGTCAACGCCCCTTACGTGCCGACGGAGGAGATCGGCTTCATGCCGCCGGAGGCCCGCGACCACGAGCCGCTCGTCTCCCTCGACGGCGGCGCGGACGGCCTGGACGTCCACCGGCGGGTCGCTGCGGAGGCCCTGCGGTGGCTGGCCCCCGGCGGGCACCTGCTGATCGAGACCAGCGCCCGACAGTCGCCGGTGACGGCCTCCGCCCTGACGGGGGGCGGCCTCGCGGTCAGGGCGGTCACCTCGGAGGAGCTGTACGCGACGGTGGTGATCGGGCGGGCGCCGGTGTCCTAGGGCCCGCCGGCCCGGGCGGGGCGGCCCGGGCGTGCGGGCGGAGCTCTTCCCTCCGCCGGCCCCGACCGGCAAGTTGATCTTCCGTAGGGAAGTGTTCGGCGCGGGGGAAGGAATGCCGGTGGACGAGAGTTCGTCACCGACGGAGCGGTTCGAGGAGCACAGGGCGCACCTGAGGGCGGTGGCCTACCGGATGCTCGGCTCGCTCGGCGAGACCGACGACGCCCTCCAGGAGACCTGGCTGCGCCTGAGCCGCACCGACATCGGCGACATCGAGAACCTCGGCGGCCGGCTGACGACGGTCACCGCGCGGGTGTGCCTGAACATGCTGCGCTCGCGCGGGCAACGCCGCGAGGAGCCCATGGAGGTGGCCGAGGGCGCGGGCATCCGGATGCCCGACCCGATCATCGGTCCGGAGCGGGGCATGGACCCCGAGCAGGAGGGCTCCGCTCCGACGGCGGCCCCGGCGGCCGTCACACCGTCGTGCTCACCGGGGCCCGGACCGTGGCGGGCCGGGCGGTCACCTTCGGCCCGCTCACGCCGTTCACCCGTCCGGCGCTGATCAACGGGGCCGCGGGCGTGGTCGTGGTCGTGGTCCCGCAGTCCCGCGCGGTGTCCGTGATGGCCTTCACCGTCGTCGACGGGAAGATCGTCGCGATCGACGTCCTGTCCGACCCGCAGCGCCTGGGGGACCTCGACCTGACGCCCCTGGAGCACTGAGCCGACCGGGCCACCGCCCGGGCGGCCGCCTCAGCGGCGCCCGAGGACCTCGGCGATCCGGACGAACCCGTCCGTCCCGTGGCCGAGCCCGACGGCGCGGCGGGCCATGCCCTCGGCGGCGCGCATCACGCCCGCGTCGATGCCGTGCGCCTCCGAGGCGTGGACGATGTGGGCCATGGACGACACCGCCGAGGTGAGCGGGTTCCCCTCGCCGGAGTAGGTCCCGTCGTCCACGTCCGCAGCGGTCTCCTCGAAGAGGGGCGGCAGGATCGCCCCGATGCCCGCGGCGAACGGGGCCAGTTCCCGCGCCGTGATGCCCTCGGCCCGGGCCACCGCCAGGGCGTGCGCCCAGCCGGCCATGGCCGTCCAGAAGACGTCGAGCAGCGCGATGTCGTACGCCGCCGCGCGGGCGGTGTCCGCCCCGAGGTGGGTGTGGGTGCCGCCCAGCGCGGCGAGCACCGGGCGGAGTTCCTCGTACAGGTCCTGCGGGCCGCTGTGGAGGAACACCGCGTGCTCCGTGCCGATGGTGGTGGTCGGCGTCATGATCGCGCCGTCCAGGTAGCGGATCCCGTGCCGGTCGGCCCATCGCGCGGTGTCCCGGGCCCGGTCGGGGGTGTCGGCGGTCAGGTTCACGAGGGCGCGGCCCTTCAGCGCCGAGGTGACCGCTTCGGGCCGCAGCACCGAGTCCACCGCGTCGTAGTCGACCACGCACACCACGGTCAACGGGCTCGCGGCGACGGCCTCCTCGGCCGACGCGGCGACGGCGGCCCCGCGCCCGGCGAGGTCCCCCTCCCGGCCGGGGGTGCGGTTCCAGACGGTGGTGCGCAGCCCGGCGTCGAGGAAGCCGCCGGCCAGGGCCCGGCCCATGGGCCCCAGACCGAGCACGGTGACGGCAGACTGTTCGAAGGACGCGGGGGTGGACGTGGACATGGTTCGACTCCCGGTAAGAGGACGACAGGACGACTACGGATCGGGAACGGGGCGGGGATGACGCGCGGTCGGGCGCAGGACACGGAGGTCTGCGGGGTGACGGCGGCGATCGCGGTGATCGACGGCAAGTGGAAGACCGCGCTGCTGTGGCTGCTGGAATCGGGTCCGCACCGCCCGGGCGAGCTGCGTCGACAGCTGCCGGGCCTGAGCGAGAAGGTGCTGACTCAGGCGCTGCGCGAGATGGAGGAGGACGGTCTCGTGCACCGGCAGGTCCACGACGTGCTGCCGCTGAAGACCGAGTACTCCCTGACGGCCTTCGGTCGCGACCTCTCCACGGCCCTGGGCCCGGTCTCCGACTGGGGCCACCGCCGCCTGGAGCGGCTCACCGGTGCGGCCGGGGAACGACCGGCCTCGTGACGCACGCCCACCTGCCCACCCCGCCCTCCCGGCCCGTTGCCGGGCGGCCCCTCGGCCGCCCGGGACAAGCCTGGCCCGGGCGCGGGGGCATGCCAAGTACCCACTAAAAGGTGGGTACCCGGCCGCGTTCCCCGGGCCGCCGGAACCGGCGGACGGCTCCCGGGAAGGACGGCCCCCGGGAAGGGCCGTCGCCGGTGCGGTCGGGGCCGGTTACCGCTTGCGGGGCTGGTTGAACCGGAGCATGTTGCCCGCCGGGTCGCGGAAGGCGCAGTCGCGGACTCCGTACGGCTGGTCGACGGGTTCCTGGAGGACCTCGCCGCCGGCCGCCCGGACCCGCTCGAAGGTGGCGTCGACGTCGTCGGTGGCGAAGATGACGCCGCGCAGCATGCCCTTGGCCAGCAGTTCCGCCATGGCCTGCTTGTCGGCGGCCGAGGCGTTGGGGTCGGCGAGCGGCGGTTCGAGGACGATCTCCACGTCCGGCTGCGCGGGGGACCCGACGGTCACCCAGCGCATGCCCTCGAACCCGACGTCGTTGCGGACCTCCATGCCGAGGACGTCGCGGTAGAAGGCGAGCGCCTTGTCGTGGTCGTCGACCGCGATGAAACACTGCGAGAGCTTGATGGTCATGCCCTCGACGTTACGAGCCGTCGCCCGTTCCCGCTTCTCCGTTCCTGACCGGTTCCGGGTTCCTGAGGGGGCGCGTGGACACCTTGGCCACGCAGGCCGGGATCGCGGCGCCCGCCTCGTGGCAGCGGGCCCGGTAGGCGCTCGGCGTCTCGCCGACCAGCTCGGTGAAGCGCGAGCTGAACGACCCGAGCGAGGTACAGCCGACCTCGAAGCAGACCTCCGTCACGCTCAGGTCCCCGCGCCGCAGCAGCGCCTTCGCCCGCTCGATGCGGCGGGTCATCAGGTACCCGTACGGCGTCTCGCCGTAGGCGGCCCGAAAGCTGCGGGAGAAGTGCCCGGAGGACATCAGGGCGACCCGCGCCAACGCCGGCACGTCGAGCGGCTGCGCGTAGTCCCGGTCCATGGCGTCCCGAGCCCGCCGCAACCGTACGAGGTCGTCCAGGTTCACGCCCCCAGCCTCCCACGACGTGTCGCGGGCCGGCCCCGAGCGGCCGCGGGCCCGCGCTCCGGCCGCCCGGTGGGAACGAGCACCGCCGACGTGTGGGCGTACGGTCGGCGACGCGCCAGGCCCGGCCATCCCGCGCGACCCCGCCCGCAGGGGGTGCGCGCTTTTGCAAGCAGGCGCTTGCAATAGTTAGCAGGGTGCGGCAGGATCGGGGCATGGCATCGCTCAACGTCGGAAATCTCGGCGAGTACCTCCGCGACCAGCGGCGGCAGGCTCAACTGTCCTTGCGGCAGCTGGCCGACGCGGCGGGGGTGTCGAATCCGTACCTGAGCCAGATCGAGCGCGGGCTGCGCAAGCCGAGCGCGGACATCCTCCAGCAGCTGGCCAAGGCTCTGAGGATCTCCGCGGAGACGCTGTACGTGCAGGCCGGAATCCTGGACGAACGGGACCGCGACGAGGTGGAGACGCGCGCCGTCATCCTCTCCGACCCGTCGATCAACGAGCGGCAGAAGCAGGTGCTGCTCCAGATCTACGACTCGTTCCGCAGGGAGAACGCGCTGGACACCGAGGCGGCCGCCGACGCCGCCCCCGGCCCGGCCGCGGACTCCGGTGCCATTGCCGACGACGGGGACCTGCCCCCCAAGAACTGACTGTGATCCGGGAGGACCAGCACATGGCCATCGCCGATGACCTGAAGAAGACCCTCACCGACCCCACCCCCCTCTACTTCGCCGCGGGCACCGCCGACCTGGCCGTACAGCAGGCCAAGAAGGTGCCCGGCCTCATCGAGCAGCTGCGCGCCGAGGCCCCCGCGCGGATCGACGCCGTCGTGAACACCGACCCGAAGGTCGTCCAGGGGAAGGCCAAGGAGGCGCAGGAGGCGGTCACCGCCAAGGTCGCCGAGGTCTTCGGGGCGATCGACCCGAAGAAGCTGGGCGAGACCGCCCAGGACCTGGCCCTGCGCGGTGTCGGCGTGGCCGCCGAGTACGCGGTGCGCGCCAAGGAGACCTACGACAAGGTCGCCGAGCACGGCGAGCAGGCCGTACGGGCGTGGCGCGGCGAGATCTCCGACGACATCGTGGACCTGGCCGACGTCGTGGAGCCCGACCCGAAGGCGAAGCCGGCGCAGGAGTCCGCGACGACCGCGGGCGAGGCCTCCGACGCCGCTGCTTCCGACACGGCGACCGCTGACGCCGCGACCGCTGACGCCGCGACCTCCGACGCGGCGGACGGCTCCGCCGGGGCGAAGCCCGCGCGCAAGACCACGGCCCGCAAGAGCACGGCCAAGAAGGCCGCCGCCACGACCGGCGGCGAGGCCTGATCGACGGGATCGGACCGGGCACCTGAGCGGTGCCCGGTTCGTTGTCGTTTGGGAAGACGGCTCCGGCGGTAGCGTGGAGTAAGGCGTGCCGGACGGGAAAAGGACGGTTGAGACGATGCTCATGCAGGGTTTCGACAACGGGGTGCTCCCGCTGTTCGGCTACGCCATGCTGGCGCTCGCCGTCGTGGCGCTCGTCATGGCCGCGATGCCGAGCGCGCAGGCCTACACGGCGGCCGACAAGCAGACCAAGACCTTCTGGCTGGTCATTCTCGGCGTCACCGTGGTGGTGGACTTCTTCCTGGCGATGCTCTTCCTGCAGATCGCGGGCCTGGTGGCCACGATCGTCTTCTTCGTCGACGTCCGGCCGGCGCTCAAGCAGGTCACGGGCGGCGGCGGCAAGCGCAGGGGCAGCAGCAGCGACGGCCCGTACGGGCCGTACAACGGCGGCCGCTAGCCGCGAGGCGGTGACGGTCGGCCGGCGGCGCGTACGCGCGGCCGGCGGCCGGTCGGTCGCCGGTTCTTCGGTCGCCGACCCGGCCCTCCGGGCGGGCACCGGTTCGCCGGTCCCCGGCCCTCCGGTCCGGCTCAGCCCTCGTTGCGGGAGAGCAGGACGACGGCGACGTCGTCGGTGAGTTCGCCGCCGTTGAGGCGGCGGGCCTCCGTCACGGAGGCCTCCAGCAGTCCCTCGCCGGTCAGGCCGCGGTCCAGGTGACGGTTGATCATTTCGACCATGCCGTCCTGCCCGAGCCGCTCCTTGCCCTCGCCGATGTGGCCTTCGATCAGGCCGTCGGTGTAGAGCATCAGGCTCCAGGTGCCGCCCAGTTCGACCTGGCGGCGGGGCCAGCGGGCCCGGGGGAGCAGGCCGAGCGCAGGTCCGCTGTTCTCGTACGGCAGGAGCCGCGCCGGTCGACCCGGCCGGGATATCAGTGGGGCCGGGTGCCCGGCCAGGCACAGGCCCGCGCGGCGGCCGTCCGGGGCGATGTCGACCGTGCACAGCGTCGCGAAGATCTCCTCGCAGGGACGCTCGACTTCGAGCACCTCCTGGAGCGTGGAGAGCAGGTCGTCCCCGCACAGGCCGGCCAGGGTCAGGGCGCGCCAGGCGATGCGCAGCTCGACGCCGAGGGCCGCCTCGTCCGGGCCGTGGCCGCAGACGTCGCCGATCATCGCGTGGACGGTGCCGTCGGGGGTGCGGACGGTGTCGTAGAAGTCGCCGCCGAGAAGGGCCCGGCTGCGGCCGGGCCGGTAGCGGGCGGCGAAGCGGAGGTCGGAGCCCTCCAGAAGGGGCGTGGGCAGCAGACCTCGCTCCAGACGGGCGTTCTCCTGGGCCCGCAGTTTCGATTCTGCAAGTTTGTACTGGGCGATGTCCGCCCGCTTTCTCTCCACGGCGTAGCGGATGGCGCGGCTGAGCAGCCGGCCGTCGAGCTCGTCGCGGAAGAGGAAGTCCTGGGCGCCCACGCGGACGGCTTCGGCGGCGCGCTCGGCGTCCGCCTCGGAGGTCAGTACGAGGACGGCGTGACGCGGGGCCAGACGCAGCACCTGGCGCAGGGTCGCGAGACCGTCCTCGGTGTCCGTGCCGGGCAGCGACAGGTCGAGCAGCACGCAGTGCACGTCGGGGGTGAGCAGCCGCGCGGCCTCGGTGAGGTTGCGGGCGCTGCGCAGCCGGATGCGGTGACCGTCGGCGTCGAGGATCTCGGGGACGGTGAGTCCGCCCGCGGGGTCGTCCTCGATCACCAGCAGGGTCAGCGACGCCTGTGGTGCGGGGGCCGGTGTGGGGGCCGGCACGGGGGCAGGGCCCGGGCCGGGCGTCGCGGGGGTGACGGAAAGAACCGCCGGACCGCTTTCCACGGGCGGGGTGTTCCGCTGCCGCGGTACGGGTACGGACATCGTCTCCGGTTCCTTCCCTCCCCCCGAGGGTGCGCTCATGCGCCGACCCTAGCGGGCGGGTGGCGGCGAACGGAATGGCGGTTCGGGGGAGGGCCTCCGTCATATGCCGTTATCGCGGGGGATAAGCGGGCCGATGGATGACCAACGTCACGGAACCCCCACAACCCCGTCCCGCTCACCGAGACCCCGCGCCCCACGGGCGAAACCCCTGTCGGACCGCCGTACGTGACGTCGCACACCCCGGATCCGCGCCCCTCCCACCGCCCTTGTGCGTGATGCTGCACACTCCCGGCCGCCGGAGGCCCCGAGACCCCGCCCGCGTGACGCCGAACACCCTCGCGCGGCCGGACCCTTACGGGCACGCGCGGACGGGGGCTACGCGTCGGGGCGGACGACGGCCTTGATCGGCATCGAGCCGACGCCCGCCATCGTCACGTTCCGTCCGGGGCGGGGCGCGTGGACCATCGCGCCGTCCCCGACGTACATGGCGACGTGGCTCGCGTCGTCCCAGTAGATGATCAGGTCACCGGGGCGTATGTCCTTCATGGCCACCTTCGGCAGCAACCGCAGTTGCTCCTGCGAGGTGCGCGGGATGCCCTTGCCGGCCGCCAGCCAGGCCTGGGAGGTCAGACCTGAGCAGTCGTACGAGCCGGGCCCGGTGGCCCCCCACACGTACGGCTTTCCCATCTGCGCCGTCGCGAACTGCACGGCCCGCTTCCCGGCGTCCGTCGCCGAGCCCTTCGCGTCCTTCAACGCGCCCGTCGACAGCCACTGGGTCTGGGCCTTGTACTGGGCTTCCTGCTCCAGCTGGAGGAGCCGGGCCTTCTCCTCGGCCTCCAGCTTGTTCTCCAGCTCCTCCGCCGCCTTGATCTTCCCCTCGATCTCCTTCTTGGCGGCCTCCTGCTTGGTCCGGTTCTCCTCCATCTTCTGCCAGAGCGCGCCCGCGTCCTTGGCGTAACGCTCCAAGTCGGCCTGGGTCCGGTTCAGTTCGGACAACAGGTCCGTGGTGGCCTTCTCGCCCTGCCGCAACCGGTTCGCCCCGTCGAGGAACTGGCTCGGGCTGTCGCTCAACGCCAGTTGCGCGCCCGGCGGCAGGCCGCCCGAGCGGTACTGGGCGCGCGCCGCGGCGCCCGCGCGGGACTTCAGGCCGGAGATCCGGTCCTGCCCGGCCACGACCAGCTTCGCGATCTCCACGATCCGCTCGGACTGGGCCTTGGTCTCGCTCTCCGCGAGGTTGTACGCGTCCGTGGCGCTGCCGGCCTGCCGGTACAGCCCCTCTATGTCCTTGCGGATCTGCTCCAGCGACTTGGCCCCGGGTGCGGGCGTCGCGGGAGGGGTGGCCGGCGCCGAGGGCGCGGGGGGCGGGACGGGGGCGGCGGGGGCCGCGTACGCGGTGCCCCCGGCGATCGCGGGGGCCGTCAGTATCGCCATCGCGCACAGCACTGTCAGGGCCGACGCCCCGTGCCGACGCGACGCTCGCTTCACGGTCCCCATGGCTCCCCCAGGCGCCCCGAGTCCGACCGGACGTCAGGCGCTTCACCCGACATCAGATCTGACTATTCATCAGTAACTTGTCACTGTCTCCGGGATGGTGCCACGACTCCGTGAATTCCAACACCCTTCCGGGTCACGGTCCGATCATGACCGGCCACGCCCCGCCCACCCCTGCCGACTCAACGGCCCGCCCACGAGGCCGGTTCCCCGTTCGGCGAGGTTCACCCCGCCGGGCGCAACGCCTCCCACCGCACCGTCAGTTCCCCCTGCCTCCAGCGCACCGGACCGTCCGCGAGCGGCCAGTCGGCGGACAACGCCCGCGCCGTCCGGATCCACCGCTGCCGCGCCCCGTACGAGGCGTACGGGGCCGAGGCCGCCCACGCCCGGTCGAAGTCCCGCAGGAACGCGTGGACCGGCTCGCCCGGCACGTTGCGGTGGATCAGCGCCTTCGGCAGCCGCTCCGCCAGGTCCGACGGACGCTCCAGGGAGGCCAGCCGCGCCGCGAAGGTCACCGTGCGCGCCCCCTCCGGCCCGAGCGCCACCCACACGTGCCGCCGGCCGATCTCGTCGCACGTCCCCTCCACGAGCAGGCCGCCCGGGGCCAGCCGCGCGCAGAGCCGCTCCCACACCTGGGCGACCTGTTCCTCGTCGTACTGCCGCAGCACGTTCGCCGCGCGGATCAGGGCCGGACGCTCGCCCCCGTCCAGCGGCACCTCGAAGCCGCCGTGCCGGAAGCTCAGCCCGTCCCGCTCGTACGGCTTGGCCCCCGCGACCCGCGCCGGCTCGATCTCGATGCCGACCACGCGCACCGCCGGCGCCGCCTCCCGCAGTCGCGTAAGCAGTTCCACCGCCGTCCAGGGGGCCGCCCCGTACCCGAGGTCCACGGCCACCGGCGCGTCCGCCCGCCGGAGCGCGGCTCCGTGCGCCGCCGCGATCCAGCGGTCCATGCGGCGCAGCCGGTTCGGGTTGGTCGTCCCCCGCGTCACGGTGCCCACGGGGCGCTTCGGGGGCGGTGGAGTGCTGCGGGAGGCCATGCGCCGAGCCTAAGCGGAGGGCCCTCGTCGGATAAAAAACCGGCAAACAGCGAAGGAAAATCCGCCGGCCCCGGAATGCGGGCGACGCCCGTCCGGGTTGCACTCCTTGCAGGGCGCCCACAGCGCCCCCGCAGTCATGCCGCCGCAGTCATGCCGCCCTGCGGGGCGGTCCGCCGCGACCGTCCGTGCGCGTCGTCCCAGCGCGTCGTCCGAGAGAGAGGAACTGCTCCCTTGAGCCAGTACGTGTCCCGTCTCGGCGGCAGCATCAGCGGACGCCTCGCCGCCGCCCGCAGCACGCGCCACGACACGCCCCGGCTGCGCCTGCCGGCCGTCGGCCACCACCGCAAGCCGCGCCGCGTCGCCATGCTCAGCGTGCACACCTCACCGCTGCACCAGCCCGGCACCGGCGACGCCGGCGGCATGAACGTGTACATCGTCGAGCTCGCCAAGCGGCTCGCCGCGATCAACATCGAGGTCGAGATCTTCACCCGGGCGACCACCGGTGGCCTGCCGCCCGTGGTCGACCTGGCCCCGGGCGTCCTCGTCCGGCACGTCGACGCGGGCCCGTACGAGGGCCTCGCCAAGGAGGAGCTGCCCGCCCAGCTCTGCGCCTTCACGCACGGCGTCATGCAGGCCTGGGCCGGTCACCGCCCCGGCTACTACGACCTCGTCCACTCCCACTACTGGCTCTCCGGCCACGTGGGCTGGCTCGCCGCCGAACGCTGGGGCGTCCCCCTCGTCCACGCCATGCACACCATGGCCAAGGTCAAGAACGCGGCGCTCGCCGTCGGCGACACCCCCGAGCCGGCCGCCCGCGTCATCGGCGAGACCCAGATCGTCTCCGCAGCGGACCGCCTCATCGCGAACACCGCCGAGGAGGCCGACGAGCTCGTGCGCCACTACGAGGCCGACCCCGGCAAGGTCGCCGTCGTGCACCCCGGCGTCAACCTCGACCGCTTCACCGTCGCCGACGGCCGGGCCGCCGCCCGCGCCCGCCTCGGGCTCCCGCAGGACGCCGTGATCCCCCTGTTCGCCGGCCGCATCCAGCCGTTGAAGGCCCCCGACATCCTCCTGCGGGCCGTCGCCGAGCTGGTCGGTCAGGACCCGTCCCTGCGCCGCCGCCTCTTCGTCCCCGTCGTCGGCGGGCCCAGCGGCAGCGGCCTCGCCAAGCCGGAGGGGTTGCAGAAGCTCGCCGCGAAGCTGGGCATCGCCGACCTCGTGCACTTCCACCCGCCCGTGGACCAGGACCGGCTCGCCGACTGGTTCCGCGCCGCGTCCGTGCTGGTCATGCCGTCGTACAACGAGTCCTTCGGGCTCGTCGCCATCGAGGCCCAGGCAGCTGGTACGCCGGTCCTCGCCGCCGCGGTCGGCGGCCTGCCCGTCGCCGTCGACGACGGGGTCACGGGCATCCTCGTACCCGGCCACGACCCGGTCGACTACGCCCGCGAGCTGCGACGCTTCGTCGACGAACCGGGGCTGGCCGACAGCATGGGCGCGCAGGCCGCGCGGCACGCGAAGTTCTTCGGCTGGGACACCGCCGCCAGCGGCACCGCCGACGTCTACACCGCGGCCATGCATGATCATCGCCGTCGCGTACGCTCCCACCATGGCTGACACCGCCGCGATCATCGAGAGCGTCCTGACCGGCGCCGAGCTGGACTGGGAGAGCCCCGAACCGGGCTCGTACGTCGTCCAGGTCCCCGGCACCCGCAAGCTGAGCACCACCTGCTCCCTGCGCGTCGGCAAGCACTCCCTCTCCGTCAACGCCTTCGTGATCCGCCACCCGGACGAGAACGAGGCCGGCGTCCACCGCTGGCTGCTGGAGCGCAACCTCAAGCTGTACGGGATGGCCTACGCCGTCGACCCGCTCGGCGACGTCTACCTGACGGCCCGCCTCCCGCTGTCCGTCATCACCCCGGACGACCTCGACCGGCTGCTGGGCACCGTCCTGGAGGCCGCCGACGGCGCCTTCAACACCCTGCTGGAGCTCGGCTTCGCGGGGGCGATCCGGCGCGAGTACGAGTGGCGCGTCTCCCGCGGCGAGTCGACCCGCAACCTGGACGCCTTCAAGCACCTGACCGGGCCGTCCCGCACGGTGGACGAAGCGCCCCCGACGCCGGAGGCGTGACGACGTCGGACGCCGCCGACGACGGCGGGCGTCCGACGGCGCCGGGAGCCGGGCTACGCCGCCGGCGCCGTCGCGACCGACTTCGCGTCGAGCGACTTCGCGTCACCCGTGCCCGCGACGGTGACCGCCTCGACCACGACCCCCCGCTCGTCCTTCCCGACGTGCGCCCGCTCGCCCGTGCCGTCACCGTCCCGCTCACCCGTACCGTCGGACCCGGCGTCCTCCGGCAGGTTCCGCATCAGCAGCCAGTACCCCAGCGCCGCGACCGTCCCCAGCACCCCGGTGATCGCCCACAGCCAGTCCGCGCCCAGCCGGTCCATGACGATCCCGGCCATGAGCGGCGCCACCAGCGAGGCCACCGCCCAGGACATCGTGTACATCCCCTGGTAGCGCCCCCGCCCGTGCACCGGCGACAGCCGCACGACGAGCCCCATCTGGGTCGGCGAGTTCACGATCTCCGCCAGCGTCCACACGCAGACCGTCAGCGCGTACGCCCACAGCGGCCCGGCGAAGGCCGTCATCGCGAACCCGTACCCGGCCAGCAGCGCCGAGGCCACCAGCAGCTTGCGCGGGTCCCGGTGCTCGATGAACCGCGTGACCGGGATCTGGAGCACCACGATCAGCAGCCCGTTGGCCGCGATGACCAGGCCGTACTCGGCCGGCGAGAACCCGGCCGCGCCCATGGCCGCGGGCAACCCCACCGAGCCCTGCGTGAAGATCAACGAAATGACGAAGGACAGCCCGACGACCCCCATGAACCGGCCGTCCCGCAGCACCGTCCCCATGCCGACCTCCGGCTCGGGGTCGAACCCCTTCCCGACGGCGCTCCGCTCCGGCCGCGACTCCGGCAGCTTCACGTACACCAGCACCGCGCAGGCCAGTGTCAGGGCCGCCTCGCCCAGGAACCCCGCCAGGTAGCTGTACTGCGCCACCAGACCGGCCACCGCCGCGCTGATCCCGAAGCCGAGGTTGATCGCCCAGTAGTTCAGCGCGAAGGCCCGCACCCGGTCCTCGGGCCGGACGATGTCCGCCATCATCGCCGACACCGCAGGCCGCGAGGCGTTCGACGTCATCCCGACCAGCAGGGCCACCGCCGCGATCGCCGCAGGATGCTCCATGAACCCCAGCAGCGCCACCGAGAACGCGGTCGACGCCTGGGCCACCAGCAGCGTCGGACGCCGACCCAGCCGGTCGGTCATCACCCCCGCCACGAGCGACGACAACACCCCGCCCAGCCCGTGCAGGGCGACCACAAGTCCCGCGAAGGTGACCGAGTAGCCCCTGTCCAAGGTCAGGTACAAGGTCATGAAAGTGGCGACGAAGGCCCCGAGCCGGTTGACCAGCGTGCTCGCCCACAGCCACCAGAACGCCCTCGGCAGACCCGACACGCTCTCCCGGGCAGCCCGTCTCAGACTCTCAACGGACATAAGGATCCCCCCGGGATTTGTAAGTGTCTCTATACGTCTCGGCACATTACGATCCAAGATCCTTGGACGGCCACTCGATTGTCACCATCCGTCAATCGAAGGCGGTCCACGCCGCGCGCGAGTGCCCCGGGGAGTCCATTAGGCTCGTACGCATGGCCGACGCACCGTACAAGCTGATCCTGCTCCGTCACGGCGAGAGCGAGTGGAACGCGAAGAACCTGTTCACCGGCTGGGTGGACGTCAATCTCAACGAAAAGGGCGAGAAGGAGGCGGTCCGCGGCGGTGAGCTGCTCAAGGACGCCGGCCTGCTCCCCGACGTGGTGCACACCTCGCTCCAGAAGCGCGCGATCCGCACCTCCCAGCTCGCGCTGGAGGCCGCCGACCGCCACTGGATCCCGGTGCACCGCTCCTGGCGCCTGAACGAGCGCCACTACGGCGCCCTCCAGGGCAAGGACAAGGCCCAGACCCTCGCCGAGTTCGGCGAGGAGCAGTTCATGCTGTGGCGCCGCTCGTACGACACCCCGCCGCCGGCCCTTGAGGACGGCACGGAGTTCTCGCAGTCCGGCGACCCCCGCTACGCGACGATCCCGCCGGAGCTGCGCCCGCGCACCGAGTGCCTCAAGGACGTCGTCGTCCGGATGCTGCCGTACTGGTACGACGGCATCGTCCCCGACCTCCTCGCCGGCCGCACCGTCCTGGTCGCCGCCCACGGCAACAGCCTCCGCGCCCTGGTCAAGCACCTGGACGGGATCTCCGACGAGGCCATCGCAGGCCTGAACATCCCGACCGGCATCCCGCTGGCCTACGAACTGGACGCCGCGTTCAAGCCCCTGAACCCGGGCGGCACCTACCTCGACCCGACCGCCGCCGCGGCCGCCATCGAGGCCGTCAAGAACCAGGGCAAGAAGAAGTAACCCCCCCCCGATCACGCCTCCCACCCGCGCGTACGGCGCGGGGCGGGAGGCGTTTTCACGTGCCTGCGGGAAGTGAGCGCCATGCGTCGAAGGCCCGTGCTGTGTGATGCCTGCGCGCTCCTGCGGCGGCGTCGCGATCCCGACTCCCGGACCACGGCCGACCGGTACGTCGCCACGTGTGCCGCCTTCCCGGAGGGCATTCCGGTCGACGTCCTTCCCGGTGGGTTCGATCACCGCCGTCCCCATCCCGGGGACGGCGGGGTGATGTTCGAGCCGAGGGAGGGCAAGGAGAGGATCGTGGCCCTCTACGAGGCCACCGTGCCGCAGGAGCGCAGGGCGCGGGTCCCGACGGCGGCGCGAGGCGACGAGCCCGGAGCGTCCGGCCCGGCACCCGGATCCGCCCCCGCGTGAAGTGCCGTTTCAGCGTTGAAGTTGATCGGCCGTACGGGTGATCGATTCGTTTCTGCGCTGGGCCGGGGAGGCGGTGCGGGGCTAGAACCTCGGTCATGATCAAGAACTTCGTGCGGCGCGGTCTGCCCGCGCTCGCCCTCGCCCTGCTGCCCGCCATGGCCTCCGTATCGGCCGCCGACGCCGCCCCCGCGGCGCCCGCCGCCCTCGCCGCCCCCGCCGGGCCCGGCGTCGCCCGCAGCGACGCCCACTTCCACGCCCCCGCCACGCTCCGCAAGAACCAGGCGTGGACCTCCGGCAACGGCCGGGCCGTCCTGCGCGTCCAGGGCGACGGGAACTTCGTCCTCTACAAGGACGGCAACCCCGCCTGGCAGGCCCCCAACGTGTGGCCCAAGGCCGAGACCGCCGTCATGCAGGAGGACGGCAACTTCGTCGTCTACGACCGCTCCGGCAACCCCGTCTGGGCGGCCGGCACCTGGAACAGGGGCCGCTACCTGGCCGTCCAGGACGACGGCAACGTCGTCGTCTACGACGGGAGCGGTCGGCCGGTCTGGGCGACCAACACCGGCGACTGAACCCGGCCGCGGGCGACCGAACCCGGCGGCGGGGGCCGTCCGGGAAACCGGGGCCGGCGCGCGGCAAGGCGAAGGGCCCCTCCCCGGGACACGGGAAGGGGCCCTTCTGGAACGGACGGGTTCAGCCGCCGCACTGGCAGGGCGCACCGGACTGGCAGCCGCAGCCGCAGCCCGATCCGCAGCCGCAGGCCGCGAGCAGGGGCAGGCGCAGCGGCTCGGGCCGCGGCGGCTGCTCCTGTTCCGGGGTGATGGGGACGGGGGAATCGGGCATGGATCCTCCTCGTGGGGGCACGCACGGCAGGTCGTACGAGTACGCGGTTGCCTTCGCCCTCATTCATGCCCAGCCACACCGGCGCGTCAACGGCGCATTGAAGCGAGCCGCCGCGAAGCAGGGGCGAACGCCCGCGCCACCCACCCCGCGACCGGCCCGTCGGGCCCCGCGACCGAAGTCCGGGACCCCGCGACCGGCCCGTCGGGCCCCGCCACCCAGGTCTCAGACCCCGTCGACCTGCGTCGGCTGCTGCAGCTCGTCCGCGTGCTCGCCCGTCACCAGGTAGACGACGCGCTTGGCGACCGACACCGCGTGGTCCGCGAAGCGCTCGTAGTAGCGGCCCAGCAGCGTCACGTCGACCGCCGTCTCGATGCCGTGCTTCCAGCGGTCGTCCATCAGGTGCTGGAACAGCGTGCGGTGCAGCTGGTCCATCTCGTCGTCGTCCTGCTCCAGCTGGAGCGCCAGGTCGACGTCCTTCGTGATGATGACCTCGGCCGCCTTCGCCATCAGCCGCTGCGCCAGCTGCCCCATCTCCAGGATGGTCGCGTGCAGGTCACGCGGCACCGCGCGGTCCGGGAAGCGCAGCCGTGCCAGCTTCGCCACGTGCTGGGCGAGGTCGCCGGAGCGCTCCAGGTCGGCGCTCATCCGCAGCGACGTGACGACGATGCGCAGGTCGGTGGCGACCGGCTGCTGGCGGGCCAGCAGCGCGATCGCTCGGGCCTCCAGGTCGTGCTGGAGGTCGTCCACCTTCTGGTCGGCGGCGATGACGCTCTCCGCGAGCTTCAGGTCGGCGTCGAGCATGGAGGTGGTGGCCCGCCCGATCGCGGAACCGACGAGCCGGGCCATCTCGACCAGGCTTTCTCCGATCGAGTCCAGTTCCTCGTGGTACGCGTCCCGCATTGGTGTCCCTCTCTCGCCGACTCGCCTACTGCTGCGTGGCTTCCTGCCCCACGTTGACACGTTCGGCCCTGAACGCGTCCGACTCCGGCACCACAAGTGAATCAACCCCGTCGCCAGGGTGAACTCTGGGCGACGACTGTTCGAGGTGCCACCCGAACGGCTGTGGAAGTACCGTCGTGCCTGCTTAACCTGGATGCATGGACGTGAACGCGGCGGTCGCCGCAGCTGCAGCGATCGCCGGTCTTTGCACCGGTGTGATCGCGATGCTGGCGTTCCGCTGGAGCGAGCGCGACCAGGCCCGCCCCACCCGGAGCTCCATGCGCCCCGACATCAACGCGGTGCTCCCGCCCGGCGTGGACACGGTCCTCTCCGTGCTCCGCTCCTCCGCCGTCGTCCTCGACGAGGGCGACGCGGTGGTCAAGGCCAGCTCGGCGGCGTACGCCCTCGGCCTGGTCCGCGGCGGGAAGCTCGCCGTGGAACCGATGCTCCACATGGCCCGCGACACCCGCCGGGACGGAGAGATACGACAGATCGAACTCGACCTCCCGAGGCGCGGCACCGGCCGCGGCGAGGCCCTCGCGGTCTCGGCGCGCGTCGCCCCGCTGGGCTCCCGGCTCGTGCTGCTGCTCGTCGAGGACCTCACGGAGGCCCGCCGCATCGAGGCGGTGCGCCGTGACTTCGTCGCGAACGTGTCGCACGAGCTGAAGACCCCCGTGGGCGCGATCTCCCTGCTGTCGGAGGCGGTCATGGACGCCTCCGACGACCCCGAGGCGGTCAGCCGCTTCGCGGGCCGCATGCAGATCGAGTCCGCCCGCCTGATCAACCTCGTACAGGAACTGATCGACCTCTCCCGGGTGCAGAACGACGAGGCCCTGGAGGACGCCGAGCCCGTACGCGTGGACACGCTGGTGGCCGAGGCCATCGACCGTTGCCGCCACACGGCGACCTCCAAGCAGATCACCATGGCCGCCGGCGGCACCGCCGACCTGCGGGTATGGGGACACCGGGGGCAGCTGGCGGCCGCCCTCGGCAACCTGGTGGAGAACGCCGTCAACTACAGTCCGGCCCGCACCCGCGTCGGCATCGCCGCGCGCCGGGTGACCGCGCCGGGTGGAGACTTGATCGAGATAGCCGTGACCGACCAGGGCATCGGCATCCCGGAGAAGGACCGCGAGCGCGTCTTCGAGCGCTTCTACCGCGTGGACCCGGCCCGCTCCCGCGCCACGGGAGGAACCGGCCTCGGCCTCGCGATCGTGAAGCACGTGGCGGCCTCGCACGGCGGGGAGGTGTCGGTATGGAGCTCGGAGGGCCAGGGCTCCACGTTCACCCTGCGACTCCCCGAGGCACCCGCGCCGGCGCCCGCGCCGGCCACCGCACCCGCCCGACCCCTGCCCGAACCAGAACCAGTCATCCCTGCCCCGGAGGTCCTTCCGTGACCCGAGTGCTCGTCGTCGAGGATGAGGAATCCTTCAGCGACGCCCTGTCCTACATGCTCCGCAAGGAAGGCTTCGAGGTCGCGATCGCGGCGACCGGGCCCGACGGGCTCGACGAGTTCGAGCGCAACGGCGCCGACCTCGTCCTCCTCGACCTGATGCTGCCCGGCCTGCCCGGCACCGAGGTCTGCCGGCAGCTGCGCGGCCGCTCCAACGTTCCCGTGATCATGGTGACCGCCAAGGACAGCGAGATCGACAAGGTCGTCGGGCTGGAGATAGGAGCCGACGACTACGTCACCAAGCCCTTCTCCTCGCGGGAGCTGGTCGCCCGCATCCGCGCGGTCCTGCGCCGCCGCGGCGAGCCGGAGGAGGTCACGCCGGCGGCCCTGGAGGCCGGTCCGGTACGGATGGACGTCGACCGGCACGTGGTCACCGTCGGCGGGGGCAAGGTGGACCTCCCGCTGAAGGAGTTCGACCTGCTGGAGATGCTGCTGCGCAACGCGGGCCGCGTGCTCACCCGCATGCAGCTCATCGACCGGGTGTGGGGCGCGGACTACGTCGGCGACACCAAGACCCTGGACGTCCACGTCAAGCGCCTGCGCGCCAAGATCGAGCCCGACCCGGGCGCGCCGCGCTACCTGGTGACGGTCCGCGGCCTGGGCTACAAGTTCGAGCCGTAGACACCGGGGCGCCGTGAACGCCGGAGTGCCGCGCACACCGGAGCGCCCGCACCTACAACGGGGAAGGCCCCCAGCCGCATCGGCTGGGGGCCTTCCCCGTGTACGTGGTGCGTCGCGCGGCGGGCCTCAGTGGCCGGCGCTGTGCGAGGCGGAGCCGGACGGCTTGCCCGACGGCGCGCCCGCGGCGCCCGAGGGCGAACCGGAGGGGGAGCCGGACGGGGATCCCGACGGCGCGTTCGCGGGCACGCCGGAGGGCGAACCCGAGGGGGAGGCGGACGGGCCGGCGGAGGGGGCTGCCGGGGCCTCGGTCGGGCCGTAGCCCGCGTACATGCCGGAGGCGGGCACGATGAAGGCCTGGAGCGGGACGTCGCCGGTGCTGCTCAGGTCGAAGACGACCTCCTGCACGTTGCCGTCCTCGACGGCCGTGCGGCCGCCCTCGATCACGGCGGAGGCGTTGCCCTTGCCGCCCAGCACCACGGAGCCGCCGGCGGGCACGGTGATCTTGCCGGTGCCCTCCGCCGCCTTCAGGACGACCTTGGACTTGCCACCCTTGAGGGTGATGCCCTCCAGGGTCTGCGGCTTGGTGCCGTTGTTGAAGACGGTCGCGGAGACGACGGCCGGACCCTTCTTCTCCTTCTCCGCCTGGGTGATCACCAGGGCGTTCTGGATCTGGATGTCGCCCTTGGTGGTGGCGGCGTTGTCCGGCTTGATCTGGAGAGTCTGAGCGTCGTTGCCCGCACCGCACGCGGCGAGCGAAGCGATCGAGAACACGACGGCAGAAGCGGCGAGGGCGCCGCGTCGAAGGCTGCGGCTCACGGCGGCGGCAACTCCTAGGACGTACGGACGGAAGGGTGGACGCTCGGGACGGCCGAGGTAAAGCCGCCCTAAGGGTGTGTCAGCGCGCTTAGGTTACCGAGCCGCCGCCCCGGCCCCGCACCCGACCCTCCGCAGCGGACGCACGGCCCTGGACGGCGTCGGCGATCTTGCATTCCGGATAACGCCGGCGGGCCGTCCGGTGATCAATTCCGGGATTCCCTCGAACGCGACTCCGTGATCAATTGCGGATTGGGCCGGATCCCGCTCCGTACGGGTGGCCGCCAGTCGAACGGAGTACTTCGGTTTCCGGCTTCCGAACCCGGCAAAACGGGACGTACGTCACTCCTGTGGACTCGTCCGCCAGGTGTAACGTGGTCGTTTCGCCCGGTCCGCACAACACCTCCGACCTGCGAATACCCCCCTCCGGAAGCCCTTCGCAGCACGTTCGTGTCGCTGTTGTCAAGCCCCGAGATGTGCCCTGACCTGCGAAAACGCCATTCATAACAGTCAGTTCTCGTGTTACCCTGGATAGCCACGGAAGGGGTACCTGTCACATGACGTTCAAGGTTGGCGACACCGTGGTCTATCCCCATCACGGGGCCGCGCTGATCGAGGCCATCGAAACTCGCCAGATCAAAGGCGTGGACAAGACCTACTTGGTGCTCAAGGTCGCCCAGGGCGACCTGACGGTTCGTGTGCCTGCGGACAATGCGGAGTTCGTCGGCGTTCGCGACGTAGTCGGCCAGGACGGGCTGGACCGGGTCTTCGAGGTGCTCCGCGCACCGTATGCAGAAGAGCCGACGAACTGGTCCCGGCGCTACAAGGCAAATCTGGAGAAGCTCGCTTCTGGCGATGTCATCAAGGTCGCCGAAGTGGTGCGTGACCTGTGGCGTCGTGAGCGCGAGCGCGGACTCTCCGCGGGTGAGAAGCGCATGCTCGCGAAGGCTCGCCAGATTCTCGTCAGCGAGCTCGCGCTCGCGGAGAACACCAACGAGGACAAGGCCGAGGCCCTCCTCGACGAGGTTCTCGCGTCCTGACGCGAAAACCGTACACAGTTGTGCCGCGGTGCCCGATGACAAGCTCTCTCCTCCACGAGGGAGCTGTTGCCGGGCGCTGCGGCATGTCTGTACCCACACCTTTTTTCTTGGCGTGCCGGGTTCGGGCAGCCCTGCTCGACCGGTCGTCACGGAAGGGGCGAGGGGCGTCGCACCCGGCACGCTTCAGGCCATACCCATGTCGGCCGAAGTCACAAACCTGGCTCGGAGCTACTGATGTCTGACGAATCGCGTCCCCACCGCACGGCCGCGGTCATCCCGGCCGCCGGCCGCGGGGTACGCCTCGGTCCCGGCGCCCCCAAGGCCCTGCGGGCCCTCGGCGGGACGCCCATGCTCATCCACGCCGTCCGCGCCATGGCCCGCTCCCGCGCCGTGTCCCTCGTCGTGGTCGTCGCCCCCTCGGACGGGGCCGCCGAGGTGCGACACCTGCTGGACGAGCACGCGCTGCCCGAGCGCACCGAGGTCCTGGTCGTCCCCGGCGGGGAGACCCGCCAGGAGTCGGTGCGCGCCGGCCTGGACGCGCTGCCCGGGGACGTCACCTCCGTACTGATCCACGACGCCGCCCGCCCGCTCGTCCCCGTCGACACCGTGGACAGCGTCATCGAGGCCGTCCGCGACGGGGCCCCCGCCGTCGTCCCCGCGCTGCCGCTGGCCGACACCGTCAAGGAGGTCGAGCCCGGCAGGCCCGGCGAGCCCGAGCCGGTCGTCGCCACCCCCGAGCGGGCCCGGCTGCGCGCCGTCCAGACCCCCCAGGGCTTCGACCTGGGGACCCTGCTGCGCGCGCACCGGGAGATCGCCGTCCTCGGCGAGGGCGCCACCGACGACGCCGGCATGGTGGAACGCCTCGGAATCACCGTCGTGACCGTCCCCGGCCACGAAGAGGCCTTCAAGGTCACCCGTCCGCTCGACCTCGTCCTCGCCGAGGCCGTACTCGCCCGCAGGAGGGCCACCGATGCCTACTGACCCCGCCGCCGCGCCCGCCGCGCCCGCGATGCCGCTCGTCGGCATCGGCACCGACGTGCACGCCTTCGAGGCGGGCCGCGAGCTGTGGTGCGCCGGTCTGCTGTGGGAGGGCGAGGACGGCCTCGCCGGGCACTCCGACGGTGACGTCGCCGCGCACGCCGCCTGCGACGCCCTCTTCTCCGCCGCCGGCGTCGGAGACCTCGGCGCGCACTTCGGCACCTCCCGTCCGGAGTGGTCCGGCGCCTCGGGCGTCACCCTCCTGGCGGAAGCCGCCCGCATCGTCCGGGCCGAGGGCTTCGAGATCGGCAACATCGCCGTCCAGGTGATCGGTGTCCGTCCGAAGGTCGGCAAGCGGCGCGAAGAAGCGCAGAAGGCGCTCTCGGCCGCGGCGGGCGCCCCCGTCTCGGTGTCCGGCACCACCACCGACGGCCTGGGCCTGACCGGCCGGGCCGAAGGGCTCGCCGCCATCGCCACCGCCCTCGTCCACCGGACGAGCCGGGCCTGAGCCCGGGCCCCGTCGGACAGGTGTCCGGCCGGGGCCGCGCCCGCGCGCCGGCGGAGCGCATCCGGTACCAACCGGGAAAACCGCCCGTACGGGACTCCGTGCGCGCCCCGTCGGCGCCGCTCCGGCGGCAAACCCCACCCCCGGGCCCCCAAAGGGTCGCGGGGCACTGCTAGAGGCGCACTACCCTGGATGCCGTGACTATTCGCCTGTACGACACCAGCGCCCGGCAGATCCGTGACTTCACCCCGCTCGTTCCGGGCTGTGTCTCGATCTACCTCTGTGGCGCGACCGTGCAGGCCGCTCCGCACATCGGCCACATCAGGTCGGGCCTGAACTTCGACATGATGCGCCGTTGGTTCGCGTACCGCGGCTACGACGTGACCTTCATCCGCAACGTCACGGACATCGACGACAAGATCATCGCGAAGTCCGCCGAGCAGCGCCGCCCCTGGTGGTCCATCGGTTACGACAACGAGCGGGCCTTCAACGACGGCTACTCCGCCCTCGGCTGCCTCCCGCCCACCTACGAGCCCCGCGCGACCGGACACGTCACCGAGATGGTCGAGATGATGCGCGGGCTCATCGAGCGCGGCCACGCCTACGAGTCCGAGGGCAACGTCTACTTCGACGTGAAGTCCTTCCCGGGCTACCTCTCGCTGTCCCGCCAGGAACTCGACAACATCCGCCAGCCGGAGAGCACCGGCGAGACCGGCAAGCGCGACGCGCGCGACTTCGCCATGTGGAAGTCCGTCAAGCCCGGCGAGCCCTCCTGGGAGACGCCGTGGGGCCGCGGCCGTCCCGGCTGGCACCTCGAATGCTCCGCCATGGCGCACAAGTACCTCGGCGAGGCCTTCGACATCCACGGCGGCGGCCTGGACCTGATCTTCCCGCACCACGAGAACGAGATCGCCCAGGCCAAGGCCTTCGGCGACGAGTTCGCGAAGTACTGGGTCCACAACGCCTGGGTCACCATGTCCGGCGAGAAGATGTCGAAGTCCCTCGGGAACTCGGTCCTCGTCTCCGAGATGGTCAAGCAGTGGCGCCCGATCGTGCTGCGCTACTACCTCGGCACCCCGCACTACCGGTCGATGATCGAGTACAGCGAGGAGGCGCTGCGCGAGGCGGAGTCCGCCTTCGCCCGCATCGAGGGCTTCTACCAGCGCGTCATCGAGAAGGCGGGCGGTCCCGTCGAGGCCGCGGCCGAGGTGCCGCCGGCGTTCGCGGAGGCGATGGACGACGACCTGGGCGTCCCGCAGGCGCTCGCCATCGTCCACACCACCGTCCGCCAGGGCAACAGCGCGCTCGCCGCCGACGACAAGGACGCGGCCATCGCGCGCCTGTCGGAGGTACGGGCCATGCTGGCCGTGCTCGGCCTCGACCCGCTCGACCCGCACTGGGCCGGCGAATCCGACCGCGGCGAGGACCTCCACGGCGCCGTGGACACCCTCGTCCGCCTCGTCCTGGAACAGCGCGAGTCCGCCCGGGCCCGCAAGGACTGGGCGACCGCCGACGCCATCCGCGACCAGCTCCAGCAGTCCGGCCTCGTCGTCGAGGACGGCCCGACGGGTCCGCGCTGGACGCTCGGCCCCCGCTGAGCCCCCGGAGCAGTCCGACTGTGCCGCCCGGCGCTCCGGGCGGCACACTCTTCATACGTACATATCGCAGGATCAACGAAAACAGGTAGAGGTCATGGCCGGGAACAGCCAGCGCAGGAACCGCCGCACGTCCAACAAGAAGGGCGCCACGGTCGGCAGCGGTGGCCAGCGGCGCAAGGGCCTGGAAGGCAAGGGCCCCACGCCCAAGGCCGAGGACCGCAAGAAGCACAAGGCGAACCGCATCGCGGGCGCCATGGCCCGCCAGGCCGCCAAGCGCCGCCCGGCCCCGCGCCGCGGCGGCCCCAAGGGCACCAGCGAGATGGTCGTCGGCCGCAACCCGGTCTTCGAGGCGCTGCGCGACGGCGTCCCCGCCACCACCCTCTACGTCCAGCAGTTCATCGACAACGACGAGCGCGTCCGCGAGGCCCTCCAGCTCGCGGCCGAGCGCGGCAACATCAACCTGATGGAAGCCCCGCGCCCCGAGCTCGACCGGATGACGAACGGGCTCAACCACCAGGGCCTGGTCCTCCAGGTCCCGCCGTACGAGTACGCGCACCCGGAGGACCTCACGGCCGCCGCGTACGACAACGGCGAGGACCCGCTGATCGTCGCCCTCGACGGGGTCACCGACCCGCGCAACCTCGGCGCCATCGTCCGCTCCGTCTCCGCCTTCGGCGGCCACGGCGTGGTCATCCCCGAGCGCCGCGCCGCCGGCATGACCGCCGGCGCGTGGAAGACCTCGGCCGGCACCGCCGCCCGCACCCCGGTCTCCCGCGTCACCAACCTGACCCGCGCCCTCCAGGACTACAAGAAGGCCGGCATCACCGTCGTCGGCCTCGCCGCCGAGGGCCAGCACACGGTCAACGACCTGGAGCAGCTCGCCGGCCCCGTCGTCATCGTCGTCGGCTCCGAGGGCAAGGGCCTCGGCCGCCTCGTCGGCGAGAACTGCGACTACCTGGTGCGCATCCCGATGCCGGGCGGCGCCGAGTCGCTGAACGCCGGTGTCGCGGCGGGCGTCGTCCTCTACGAGGCGGCCCGCCGCCGCGCCGACCGCGGCCGCGCCTGATCCCTGCGGGGCCTGATCCCCGGCCGGGCCGGACCCGTCCACCCGGCTTGATCCACTTGGCTCACGGAAAGTGACCCGTGAGCGTGTCGCCCCGCCCGATCCGGGCGGGGCGACTTGATCTTGACGGGTCTCGGACAGATCCCTGATGTCAAGGCAGTGTCCTAAACACTGATCACTCGGTTAGATGAGTGTGGACACCAGAACGTCAGGGTTCGACGACCAGCCCGCGCTGAGCATGGTCAAGGTGCCGTGCGACCCCGCACAGGTCATCGTCAACCACGCCAGCTTCCGCGTGCGGCTCGCACCGAGCCCGAGCGCGCGTTCCAAGCCCGCGAATGCCCCCGGCCGCGCGCCCGTCCTCGGCGTCGCCGCGGTCGCCGCCGCCGGAGCCACCCGCCGCCGCCGGGCGCCCGTCGTGTGGAGCGGCAGGTCCGCCCCCGGCGACGCCGCCGCCACGGGCGGCCTCCTCCAGGCCGTACGGGAGTCCGGCCGCGGCCACGACGAGTACGACGGCGGCGCCACCCAGGTCATCCCGCGCGTGGACATGGCCCACGACCTCGCCGAGGACACCCTCGCCACGCCGACCGTCATCGGTCAGCGCAGCTACGGGGACCCGGACGAGACCCGCCCCCTGGCCGCCGTACGGGACCTGCCGCGCGGGCAGTACGCGCCGCAGCACCCCGGCGGCGAGCCGGACGGCGAGTCCCGTCGGACCGGCGACGCCCGCGGCCAGGCCTCCTACTACCCCGGCCGCCGGATGAACCTCGGCGTGGTGCTGCTCCCGCTGCGCGTCTTCCTCGGGTTCATCTGCATCTACGCCGGCATGGGCAAGCTGTGCGACCCCGTCTACTTCGACGGCGGCGAACGCGGCTCCATGGTCACCTGGCTCCAGACGCTGCACCCCTGGGCGCTGGCCGAGCCGCTGCGCGACTTCGCGCTCGCGCACCCGGTCGGCGCGGGGCTGAGCGTGGCGTTCCTCCAGGTGATCGTGGGCGTCCTGACGGTCTTCGGGCTGTGGCAGCGGTTCGCCGCCTGCATCGGGGCGCTGCTGTCCGCGGCGCTGCTGATGACGGTGAGCTGGAAGACCGTCCCCGCCTACGACGCGCCCGACATCATCTACCTGGCCGCCTGGAGCCCGCTGATCATCGCGGGCGCGCCCGTCTACTCCCTGGACGGACGGCTCGCGGGCGAGGCCTGGCGCACGCTGGGACCGCGTTCGGAGATCTGGCGGCTGCGGCGCCGGGTGCTGCGGCGCGGGGCGGTCATGGCGACCGTCGTGTGCGGGCTCACCCTGCTCGTCGGCTCGCTGCTCGGCGGGGCCGTACGGTCCTCCACCGTCGTCACCGTGCCGGGGCCGGGGCAGGCCCCCAGCAACTACCTGCCGGGCACGCCGCTGCCGAAGGCCTCGGTCAAGCAGCCCGAGCCGGCGCGGGGGCAGCAGCAGCCCTCGAAGCAGGCGTCGTCGCCGTCCGCGGCGCCGTCGGTGGCGCCCTCGAAGCCGGCCCGGAGCGGCGCCGGCAGCGCGCCGCCGCGCGAGAGCGCCGGCACGGGGGCCGGAACCCCCTCCGCCACCAAGGGCGGCAGCACGGGCAGCGGGCAGACGCCGCGCAGCAGCAGCCCGAAGCAGTCCAGCCCGCAGAAGCCGCCGTCCACGTCCTCGGGGAACCGCCCCGAGAGCGGCGGCGGTGGCGGGGACACCCCGACGAAGAAGCCGGGGCTGGTGGGCGGACTGCTGGGCTGACGGTCCGGTTCGCCCGGGCGGGTCCGGAGGGCCGGGAGGGTCGGGCGGGTTCGGAGGTTCGGAAGGTTCGGTCCCGAGGGGCCCGGTGCGCGAGGAGCGTGCCGGGCCCCTCGGCGTGCCCGCGGCGCCTTGGGCGCGGGTGCGTACGGGCCTTGGGAGCGGCCCGAGTTGGGGGCGGATGCGGGGCCGGGTCGATTCGGGGCCGGGGCGTGCGGGGGCTCAGGAGGCCGTCTGGGCGGCCAGCTCGCGCGCGGCCTCGGTGAGGTCCTTCGCGGTGTCGATCGCCCGCCAGTAGGCCCCCTGGGGCAGCGGGTAGCCCGCGAGGCGGCGTTCGCGGGCCAGGCGCGGGAACGTCGTTCGCTCGTGGTCGCCCAAGTCGGGCAGCAGCGCGGTGAATTCGGGGGAGAAGACGTACACCCCGGCGTTGACGGGGTAGGGCGACGGCGGCGCCTCGATGAAGTCGAGCACCTGGCCGTACTCGTTGGTCTCCACGACCCCCCACGGGATCCGCGGTCGGGCGAGCGCCAGGGTGGCGACGGCGCCGCGTTCGGCGTGGAAGGCGGCCATGTCGCGCAGCGGGAACCGGGTCCACACGTCGCCGTTGGTGGCGTACCAGGGGCGGTCGGCGTGCGGCAGCCGGCGGGCCGCGTACTTGAGGCCGCCGCCGCGGCCCAGCGGCTCCTCCTCGACGACGGTGGTCACCCGCAGCGGCAACTCGGCCCGCGCCAGCCAGTCCTGGAGCACCTGCGCGAGGTGCCCGCAGGACACGACGGCGTCGGTGACCCCCTCCGCCGCGAGCCAGGCGAGTTGGTGCCCGATGATCGGCAGGCCCGTACCCGGGATCTCGACCATCGGCTTCGGCCGGTCGTCCGTGTACGGCCGCAGCCGCGAACCCTGGCCGCCCGCCAGGACGACCGCCTGGGTGGGTGAGGCCGGGAACGCGGCCGCGAGGTCGGTGGATCGGGGAGGTGCGGGGGGAACGTCGCTCATGGCCGTCAGCGTAGGGACGGCCCCTGCCCCGGCGGTGGCAGGCGCGGCGGAGGTGTCGAAGAGGGCGCCAGAGGGGGTGTCAGCCCATCGAGGCGACGCCGGTCGCGTACGAGGTGTCGCAGACGGGGCGCGCGAAGGACTGGGCCTTCGTCGGCCCGTACGCGTCCACGGCGGCCCGGCCCAGGGCGCGCGCGATGCCCACGCAGTGCGCGGCGAGCGACGGCCGGCGGTCCACCTCCTGCTGGAGGTGCGTGAGGACGGCGCCCGGCTCCTGGCCCTGCTGGAGCTCGCTGAGCAACTTGTCGCGCAGGAGGTCCTGGGCGGCGCGCGGCTTGGCGGGGACGGACACGTCCTCGGCGGAGGCGGTGAGGATCTGGGAAGGGGTGTTGTCCGCCCAGGGGACCATCGTGACCGCGAGGGTCCCGGACAGGACCAGGACGACGGGCAGGACCAGGGCGAGGGAACGGCCGATACGGCGGGCAGTGTGGGTCACGAGGGCGAGAGTAGCGCTCGGTGAAGATTTGGCGACATTTAGTCACCCTGTCGGGGGATGGTTCGACGTGGCTTTTCGAATAAGGGGTTGACGGATGCGGCCGAATGGCCCGGTCTGCCGGGGTTTGGCGCGGGGTTGGCTCCGGGGCTGCGGCAACTACCGAAGAAGGGGCGCCCCTTGATGGGGCGCCCCTTCGGGTTCCGGTTCCCGCGGCGGGTGTCAGCCGGAGAGACGGGCGCCCGAGGACGTCGAGAACACGTGGATCTCGTCGGCGCGCGGCACCACGTGCAGGGTCGAGCCCTTCTCCGGGACCTGGCGGCCGCCGACGCGGACGACGATGTCCTTCGCCTTGTCGGCGCCGACCGCGGCGCTGCCGTAGACGTAGCCGTCGGCGCCGAGTTCCTCGACGACGTTCACGGTGATGGTCAGGCCGCCCGTGTCGCCGACGTCGAAGTGCTCCGGGCGCACGCCGACCGTGACGGTGCGGTCACCCGCGTCGGCGGCGGCGGACAGCGCCTCGCGCGACACCGGGACGATGCTGTCGCCGAACTTCACGCCGCCGTCGGCGATCGGCACCTCGACGAGGTTCATGGCGGGCGAGCCGATGAACCCGGCGACGAACAGGTTCGCGGGGCGGTCGTACATGTTGCGGGGGGTGTCGACCTGCTGGAGCAGACCGTCCTTGAGCACCGCGACGCGGTCGCCCATGGTCATGGCCTCGACCTGGTCGTGGGTGACGTAGACCGTGGTGATGCCCAGGTCGCGCTGGAGGGCGGCGATCTGCGTACGGGTCGACACGCGGAGCTTGGCGTCGAGGTTCGACAGCGGCTCGTCCATGAGGAAGACCTGCGGCTTGCGGACGATCGCGCGACCCATGGCGACGCGCTGGCGCTGGCCGCCGGAGAGGGCCTTCGGCTTGCGGTCGAGGTAGGTGGTGAGGTCGAGCATCTTCGCCGCGTCCTCGACCTTGCGGCGGATGGTCGCCTTGTCCTCGCCGGCGATCTTGAGCGCGAAGCCCATGTTGTCGGCGACGGTCATGTGCGGGTACAGCGCGTAGTTCTGGAACACCATCGCGATGTCCCGGTCCTTGGGCGGCAGGTGCGTGACATCGCGGTCGCCGATGCGGATGGCACCGCCGTTGACGTCCTCCAGGCCCGCGAGCATGCGCAGGGAGGTGGACTTGCCGCAACCGGAGGGGCCGACCAGGACGAGGAACTCGCCGTCCTCGATCTCCAGCTCCAGCTGGTCGACGGCGGGCTTGTCGCCGCCGGGGTACAGACGGGTCGCCTTGTCGAAAGTGACAGAAGCCATGGTGATGAATCCCTTCTACCGGCAGGAACGTGCCGGACGATCCGAGTGGAAGGTCTAGTCCAGTGCCCTGGACTGCGCCCGACGCTACCTGGCGATCCGCTCCCTGTCAGCACCCGCGCCCGGTGACTTCGCACTCGGACGACGGCCCGGGCCACCTTTTCCGCGGGCCCCGGACCGGCCCCGGACCCGCCCCCGACCGATGGCCGCGGGCCGTCCCGCGGCGCCGGAAAGGTGATGGCTCGGGGATTCGGCTGCTGTGTAGAGTGAGTGCGGCCCCGCCTCCTTAGCTCAGTCCGGCCAGAGCAACGCACTTGTAATGCGTAGGTCGTCGGTTCGAATCCGACAGGGGGCTCTGCCGGAATCCCGGCTCGGATCCTTTCCGAGCCGGGATTCCGTCGTTTCGGCGACCTCTGCGCGGGTGTGGGGCGCGGGCGTCAGTGGCGACCCGAGATGCGGTTGGCCAGGTGGGCCAGGGGGGTTGTCGTGGGGCGGTGGGTGGCCGTCTCCTGGCGGTCCGCCTCGCGGTAGGCGGCGTACAGGGCCTGGACGCCGAGCCAGCGGAAGGGTTCCGGTTCCCAGCGGCGGACGCGGTGGTTGACCCAGGGGAGCGAGGTCAGGTCCGTCAGGTTCTCCAGGACCAGGTCGCGCAGGGTGCGTGCGGCGAGGTTGGCGGTGGCGACGCCGGAGCCGACGTAGCCGCCGGCCAGGCCGAGGCCGGTGGTGCGGTCCAGGGAGACGGTGGCGCACCAGTCGCGGGGCACGCCGAGGACGCCCGACCAGGCGTGGGTGATCTCCGTACCGGTGAGCTGGGGGAAGAAGGACGTGAGGAGCGAGGTCAGGGCGGTGATCGTGGCCGGCTGGGTGCGGCCGTCGTGGTCCGTGCGCGAGCCGTAGCGGTACGGGACCCCGCGACCGCCGATCGCGATGCGGTCGTCGGCGGTGCGCTGGGCGTACATGTAGGCGTGGGCCATGTCGCCGATCACCTCGCGGCCCGACCAGCCGAGCGAGGCCCAGACCTCCGCCGGGAGCGGGGCCGTGGCGATCATCGAGGAGTTCATCGGGAGCCAGGTGCGCTTCTGGCCCTTGAGGGCCGCGGTGAAGCCCTCGGTGCAGCGCAGTACGAAGGGGGCGCGGACCGTGCCGTACGGGGTGACGGCGCGGCGGGGCGCGATCTCGGTGACGGGCGTCGATTCGTGGATGACGACCCCGAGGCGTTCGCAGGCGGCGGCGAGGCCCTTGACCAGCTTCAGGGGGTGGATGCGGGCGCCGTGCGGGGTCCAGCTGGAGCCGACGGCGTCGGCGATGTCGACGCGGGCCCGGGTGGCGGGGGCGTCGTGGAACTCGCGGTCGGTCTCGCCGAAGCCGAGTTCGGCGGTGTGGAAGGCGCGCAGGCGGGTGAGCTGTGCGGGGCTGCGGGCGACTTCGAGGACGCCGCCGCGGTGGATGTCGGCCTCGATGCGCTCCTTGGCGGCGACGTCGATGACCTCGGTGACGGTGTCGTTCATGGCGTGCTGGAGCCGGAGAGCGGCCTGGTGGCCGTGGAGTTCGGCGTACCGGTCGCGGCCGGCGATGCCGTTGTAGAGCCAGCCGCCGTTGCGGCCGGAGGCGCCGTACCCGCAGAACTTCTGCTCCAGGACGGTGACGCGTAGGTCGGGCGCGGACGTCTTCAGGTAGTAGGCCGTCCACAGGCCGGTGTAGCCGCCGCCGACGATGACGACGTCGGCCGTGGCGTCGCGGGTGAGGGGGGCACGGGCCGGTTGGGGGGCGGTGGTGTCCGTCGCGTACCAGAAGGAGATGCCGCCGTTGATCGTCATGGGGGAGTTGGTACACGGGGTGCCGGTGGGGTGTCCAGGGGCCGGATGTCGTGGTTCGGGACGTGTTTCCGGGCCGAATGACCCATGCGGGTGGGGTGGCGGGGGTCGTAGGGTGCGGTGGGGGGTTTGTGGACTTTGGCGGCGTTTGTGGCCTCGGTGCGATGGGTGGTCCGGTGATCCGGTGATCGGTGTGCCGGTGATCGGTGTGCCTCGTGGGTGTCCGGCGGGTGCCTGTCGGTGCGGGGCTTCGGAGTGGAGAGGGTTCGGGCGTGGGCATACGTGGTGCAGGGCGAGCGGGACGGTTCGTGGCGGCCGTTGCCGCCGCGGTCCTGCTGGGTACGGCGGTGGCCGGCTGCGGCGGGGGCGGTTCCGGCGGCGACGGGGCCGCTGCCACCGGTGTCGTACGGACCAGCCCGATCGCGGAGCGGCTCGCGAAGCTGCCCGCTGCGGTCGACGGGGCGAAGGTGGTCGTGGGCAGGGCGGACGCGCCGCGCACCGTACAGGTACTGGTGGATCCGCGGTGCGGGTACTGCGCGAAGTTCGAGGCGGCCGGCGGCGAGACGCTGCTGGGGCTGGCGGACGAGGGCAAGGTGCGGATCGAGTACCTGCTGGCCTCCTTCCTCGACCGGGACGGGGCGAGCGGCTCGGTCAAGGCGGTGAACGCGTTGCGGGCCTCGGTGGACGCGGGGAAGTTCGCCGAGTACGAGGCGGCGGTCTTCGCGAGCCAACCGAAGGGGGCGTTCACCGACGAACTGCTGCTGCGCATCGCGGACCGGGTGCCGGGGCTGCGCGGGCCGGACTTCGACCGGGCGGTGGAGCAGGGCTCGTACGCGGGGTGGGTCGGCGAGGCGGAGAAGGCCTTCGAGGCGACGGGCATGCAGGGGACGCCGGCGGTGCTGGTGGACGGGAAGCCGGTCGGTACGAAGGACGGGTCGATGTTCGACGCGGCCGCCTTCGCGCGGACGCTGGGGGCGGCCGGCATCGGGACGTGAGCCGTGGCGCGGGGCGGGCGTTCGGCGGTGACGTCGACGGGGCGGTGGATCGTTGCGCGGGGCGGGTGGTGCCACGCCGAACCCGAGGCGCGTCGCCGGTCGGGCCGGAGGTCGACGGTGCGCCTTAGGGTCGGCGCATGGTGGAGATTCCGGAGGGGTTCGTGGCGGCCCGGCTGCGCGAGAACGGCGTGGCGGGGCGGGAGTTCGTCGAGGGGCTGCCGGCGCGGGCGGCCGGGTTCCTGGAGCGGTGGGAGCTGCGCCGCACCGGGCCCGGGATGTACGGGGCGACGGCGCTGGTGCTCCCGGTGGAGCGGGCGGACGGCACCCCGGCGGCGCTGAAGCTGCTGGTGCCGGACGAGGAGAGCGAGGGGGAGCCCCTCGCGCTGCGGACGTGGGCCGGACGGGGCTGCGTGGAGCTGTGGGAGCACGACGTGCCCACGGGGACGCTGTTGTTGGAGCGCCTGGACGAGGGCCGGCACCTGTCGGAGCTCGCCGAGCGGGACTCCCGGGCGGCGGTGGGGGTGATCGGGGAACTCCTGGGACGGCTGACGTCCGTACCGGCTCCCGAGGGGCTGCGCGGCCTGGACGGGATCGTGGCGCGGATGCTGGACGGGGCGCCAGGGGCGGCGGCCCTGCTGGCCGATCCGCTCGAACGGCGGCTGCTGTCGGACTGCGCGGCCGCGGTCGCGGAGGTGGCGGCCGAGCCGGGTGACCGGCTGCTGCACTGGGACCTGCACTTCGACAACGTCCTGGCCGGCGGTAGGGGCGGCGCGGGCGGTACGGGCGGCCGCGAACCGTGGCTGGCGATCGATCCGAAGCCGCTGGCGGGGGATCCCGGCTTCGAGCTGCTGCCGTCGATCGTGAACAACTTCCGCGCGGAGGAGGTGCGGTGGCGCTTCGACCTGCTGACGGAGGTCATCGGACTCGACCGCGAGCGGGCGCGTGCCTGGACGTTGGGGCGGGTGCTGCAGAACTGCCTCTGGGAGGTGGAGGACGGGGAGGACGAACTCCCGGAGCGGGAGGTGCTGGTGGCGCGTTCGCTGCTGGGCCGCGGGGAGGGGTGAGGGGTGGAGGGCGGCGGGAGGGCGCCGACGGGTGTGCGGGCCGCCGCCGTGCGCGCCGGCCTGACGGGCATGCGTCGCGGCGGTCGCCCTAGGGTGACCGCATGATCCGTGATGCCGAAGTCGCCGATGTTCCCGTCATCCGCAGCATGATCCGCGAGCTCGCCGAGTACGAGAAGGTGCCGCACGAGGCGCGTGCGTCGGAGGAGCAGTTGCGCGAGGCGCTCTTCGGGGAGCGTCCGGCGGCGTTCGCGCACATCGCGGAGGGGGAGGACGGGGAGCCCGTCGGCTTCGCCGTGTGGTTCCTGAGCTTCTCGACGTGGCGCGGGGTCCACGGCATCTACCTGGAGGACCTGTACGTACGCCCCTCCGCGCGCGGCGGCGGCCACGGCAAGGCGCTGCTCGCGGAGCTGGCGCGGACGTGCGTGGAGCGCGGGTACGCGCGGCTGGAGTGGTCGGTGTTGAAGTGGAACGCGCCGACGATCGCGTTCTACGAGTCCCTGGGCGCGCGCCCGCAGGACGAGTGGTCGGTGTACCGGCTGACGGACGACGCGCTCCGCGCGCTGGGCGCGGCGAAGTAGCCGCCGGTCGGGCGCCCGGCCCAGGGGACGGCGGCGCCGGGCGGGACCCGGTGCCGCCGCGAGTGCGGGCGCCGGGCCCGGGGCGTGCCGTGGGGTGCTCGGCACGGCCGAACCGCTCGAACCCGGGCCGCCCTGATCGGTCCAGCGGGAGCGGGCGACGGGGGAAGCTCCTCGGCATGCGTGTTCACGTCCCCCTGGCCCCGCCCTGTGCCGAGCGGCGGGACGGGGCTGCGGGGCGGGGTGAACGGGTGCTCCGGGGAGCCGGGGGTGGGCTCGGGTGGTTCGGGCGGGTGTCGGTGGGGTGGGTCAGGATGGGGGGATGGCACGCAGTGGTGGGCAGCAGCACGGGACGGTGAAGGTGGCGCGGCGGCCGGAGGTGAGGCTGCCCGGGCTGACGGCGTGGGACGGCGGTCCGTTGGAGCCGGACGGGGACTACGACGGGTTGGAGTTCGCCGACCTCGACCTGGCGGGCCAGGAGGGGTTCGGCGCGCGGTTCATGGACTGCGCGCTGCGGCGGTGCGCGCTCGACGAGGCCGGGCTGGCGAAGGCACGGTTCATGGACGCGGTGCTGGACGGCGTCCGGGGCGTGGGCACCGACCTGTCGGAGGCCTCGTTGCGGGACGTGGAACTGCTGGACGCCCGGCTGGGCGGGGTGCAGCTGCACGGGGCGGTGCTGGAACGGGTCCTCGTCCGGGGCGGGAAGATCGACTACCTGAACCTGCGGAAGGCGCGGCTCAAGGACGTGGTGTTCGAGAGCTGCGTGCTCGTCGAACCGGACTTCGGGGGTGCGGTCCTGGAACGGGTCGGGTTCCGTGACTGCACGCTCCGCGGGGCCGACTTCAGCGGGGTCCGGATGAAGGACGTGGACCTGCGGGACGCCGCCGAACTGGGCATCGCGCGCGGGGTGGACGCCCTGGCCGGGGCGGTCATCAGCCCCGCGCAGCTGCTCGACCTCGCCCCGGCACTGGCGGCGCAGCTGGGGCTGCGGGTGGTGGGGTAGGCCCTATGCCGGGACGCGGGGGAAGCGGGCCTGGAGGGTCCAGATGACCGGGTTGTCGGCGAGGCCGTCGTGCATGTCGACGAGGTCGGCGATCAGGTCGTGCAGGAAGTCGCGGGCCTCGCGGCGCAGCAGGCGGTGGCTGAACGTGATCGGGTCCTCCTCGGGTGCCATCCAGTCGGCTTCGATGTCGACCCAGCCGAAGCGGCGCTCGAAGAGCATCCGGTCGGCGGACTCGGTGAAGTCGAGCTCCGCGTACTGGCGGTTCGCGGAGCGGCTGCCGCGCGGGTCCTCGTCGAGCTTCTCGACGATGTCGCAGAGCGCCCAGGCGAAGTCCAGGACGGGGACCCATCCCCAGGCTGTGGATACTTCCCGGTCCTTGTCGGTGTCGGCGAGGTAGACGTCACCGCAGAAGAGGTCGTGGCGCAGGGTACGGATGTCCGCCGACCGGTAGTCGGTCTGCGGGGGGTCCGGGAAGCGCCGGGAGAGGGAGTAGCCGATGTCGAGCACGTACCCGATGGTGTCACGGCCGGCGCTCCCCCTGCGCCCGGGCGGCGTCGGCGGACGTTGACGGCCGCCCGGGCGCCGGTGACCCGGGCCACCCCGGGGCCGGGGCGGCGAGGGCAAGTGGCCGGGGTGGGTCGGGTCGGGGCGGCGCGAGGGGGCAGGCCCGGGGCCGGGACGAGCGGGCAGGGCGGGCGGGCAAGGCCCGGGCCCGGGGCCCGGGGGCGTGGGCGTCCCCGCCCCGTTTCAGGACGGGAGGAGGCGTTGTTCCTTGGCCACCGCCACGGCGCCCGCGCGGGTGTCGACGCCGAGCTTGTCGTAGATGCGGCCCAGGTGGGTCTTGACGGTGGCCTCGCTGATGAACAGGGCGCGCGCGATGTCGCGGTTGCCGAGGCCGCGGGCCAGCTGGCCCAGGATGTCCAGTTCCCGGTCGGTCAGGGTGGGGCGGGAGCCGCGCATGTGCGCCATCACGCGGCTCGCGACCGGCGCGGAGAGCGTCGTACGGCCCGCCGCCGCCGAGTGGATGGCGGCGAAGAGCTCCTCGGGCCGTTCCGCCTTCAGGAGGTAGCCGGTGGCGCCCGCGCCGATGGCCCGGGTGATGTCGGCGTCCGTGTCGTAGGTGGTGAGGACCAGGACGTGCGGGGGGTCGGGCAGGGCCGTGATGCGGCGCGTGGCTTCGACGCCGTCGATGCCCTCGCCCAGCTGGAGGTCCATCAGGACGACGTCCGGGCGGAGTTTCGCCGCCAGCGCCACCGCCTCCTCGCCACTGCCGGCTTCGCCGAGCACCTCGATGTCCGGCTCGCTGCCCAGCAGGGCGAGCAGGCCGGCGCGGACCACGACGTGGTCGTCGCAGAGGAGGATCGTCGTCATCCTGTGGGCTCCAGGGGGATCGAGGCCGAGAGAACGGTGCCCTCGCCGGGGGTCGATTCGATGGTGAGGGTCCCGCCGAGCTGGCGCACCCGGGCGCGGATCGCCGGGAGGCCGTGGCCGCGGTCGGGGCCGGCGCTGCGGGGCTCCGTGAAACCGTCGCCGTCGTCGGCGATGTCCAGGACGACCTGGTCGCCGAGGAAGCTCAGGGTGAGGGCCGCCGTACGCGCGCCGGAGTGCTCGCGGATGTTGGACAGGGCGCCCTGGGCGATGCGCAGGAGCGCCGATTCGGCGCGGTCCGGGAGCGGCGCCGCGGTGCCCTCCAGGTGGAAGCGGACCGCGATGTCCGGGCCGGCGTCCAGGGCGCGCAGGGCGTCGGCGAGGCCGGCGCCGTTCTCCAGCTCGGGCGGGGCCAGGTCGTGCACGAGGCGACGTGCCTCGGCCAGGCCGCGCGCGGCGATGCCGGTGGCGGTACGGACGTGCGCGCGGGCGGTGACCGGGTCGCTCTCCCAGGTGCGGTCGGCGGCCTGGAGCAGCATCTGCTGGCTGGACAGGTGCTGCGCGAGGGTGTCGTGGATCTCCATGGACAGCCGCTGCCGCTCGGCGAGGGTGCCCTCGCGGCGTTCGGTGGCGGCCAGCTCCCGGCGGGTCCGGATCAGGTCGTCGATGAGCGCGCGCTGGGCCTGCGTCTGGCGCTCCATGTGGACGAAGACCGCGGTGGCGAGCGCGGCGACGGCGGGCGGGGCGAGGAACAGGTTCGGGTCGAAGGCGGTGGACAGCCGCACCTGCGCGGCGACGACGAACACCGTGAGCAGGGCCACCAGGACGATCGCGGCGCGCGGGGGGAGGGTGCGCAGGGCGGTGAAGAACAGCGGTACGGCGCACCAGGCGAAGCTCGGCGCGAGGACGACCAGCACCACCCAGGTCGCGACCACCAGGCCGAGCCAGATCCGTCGGCGCACGGTGGGGCCGGTGGCCCGCGGCGCGGATCCGGGCCCGCGGGTGCGGGTGCGGGTGCCGGTGCCGGTGCGGGTCCCGGTGTCGGGGTCGAGGGGGCCGGGCGCGCGGGTGGCTCCGACGACGGGGCCGAGTACGTACAGCAGGGACAGCGCGATGCTGAGGGCGAGGACCCAGGGGGTGCGGGGCTCGCCGGGGTGGCGCAGGAGGAAACGGGCCACCGACGCGCCGAGGAGCAGGAAGAACGCCGCGTGCATGACGGTGGCCAGGGTGCGGGTGTCGGGATCGGCACCGGCACCGGCGGCGGGGTGCGGCCGCGGGATGTGGCTCACGGCGGGGCTCCTGGGGCTGGGGGTGGTATCCATCTTGCCTCTGCCCTGGCCGGGCGGAGGACGGGGTGCGCTCGCCCCGGCGGGGCGGCGGCCCGCGTGCGGCCCGTGCCCCGGGTCCCCCGGAAGGGGAGGGCGTCGAGTCGCTCGGGCGGGGGTGCTCGGACGGTGCCGGTCGGGCGGGCGGGCTCGGGTGGTGCCGGGTACGAGATACCGATCAGGAGAACCGGGGTGAGGGGGGTGGCGCATCGGCCGATCGGTTGACCCCCGGGTCAGCCGGTGCGGTGGCCGTTGGGAGCCGGTACGGCGACGGGGTGGGGGCGGTTCCGGGCCGAGTCTTGGAGCAGCGGAGAACGAGCCAGCCGGCGCCCGCCCCTCCCACCACCAGGAGCAGACATGAACACCCGCACCCGCGTCCTCACCGGTACCGCCCTCGCCCTCGCCCTCGGCGCCGGGACGTTCGGTGCCGTCAGCGCGAGCGCCACCCCCGCCTCCGCCCCCGCCGCCGCCGAGGCCGCCGCGCCCGCCGCGAAGAAGGGCGACGACAAGAACTTCACCACCTCGACGCACCTGACCGTCGAGGCCGCGTCCCGCGCCGCCCAGGCCGCGCTGCAGGCCGCCGCGAAGGAGAACCAGAAGGTGACGGTCGCGGTGGTCGACCGCAACGGCAACACCATCGTCACCCTGCGCGGCGACGGCGCGGGCCCGCAGTCCTACGAGTCGGCGCAGCGCAAGGCCTACACCGCCGTGTCCTGGAACGCCCCGACCTCCGTCCTCGCGGGCCGCCTCGCGCAGACCCCGAACCTGAAGGACATCCCGGGCACCCTGTTCCTCGGCGGCGGCACCCCGGTCCAGTTCAAGGGCGCCCCGGTCGCCGGCGTCGGTGTGGCCGGCGCCCCGAGCGGTGACCTGGACGAGAAGTTCGCCAAGGCCGGTGTCGACGCCCTGGACAAGTAGTCCACGGCTCCCGGCCGGGCCCCCGCGCCCGCGCTTAGGATCGAGTCCGTGGAACACCCCCGGCTCACCCGCCTCGCCGCCCCCACCGTCGCAGCCGTCCTGTCCGTCGCCGTCCTGGCCACGGGATGTACGGGCTCCACGGTGCAGGGGCGGCCCGGCGCGTCCGGGGTCCGCGATCCGTACTTCCCGCGGGCGGGCAACGGCGGGTACCAGGTCGAGCACTACGACCTCGACCTCGCCTACGACCCCGCCGACGGCCACCTGCACGGCACGGCCGTCATCACCGCCCGCGCCGAGCAGGGCCTGAGCTCCTTCAACCTCGACTTCAGCGGCCTGAAGGTCGAGGGCGTGGACGTGCAGGGCACCGGGGCCCGCTACAACCGGACGGGCACCGAGCTGACGGTGCGGCCCGCGAAGGACCTGAAGAAGGGCGAGGTCTTCCGCACGGAGATCGACTACTCGGGCCGGCCGAAGCCCGTGGTGGATCCCGACGGCTCCGAGGAGGGCTGGATCGCGACGGCCGACGGGGCGGTCGGCGTCGGGGAGCCGATCGGGTCGATGGGCTGGTTCCCGGGGAACCACCACCCCGGCGACAAGGCGACCTATGACATCACCCTGACCGTCCCGAAGGGTTACGAGGCGGTGTCCAACGGCGCGTTGCGTTCGCGTACGGACGTGGCGGGCGGGCGGACGGAGTTCGCCTGGCACAGCGCCGAGCCGATGGCCAGTTACCTGGCGACCGCCGCCATCGGGAAGTTCGACGTCACGACCGGCCGGACCCCTTCGGGCATCCCCGTCTACAACGCGGTGACCCCCGAGGAGGCGCAGAAGAGCGCGCCCGCGCTGGCTCGGCTGCCGGAGATCGTGGAGTGGGGCAGCGCCAAGTTCGGCCCGTACCCCTTCGCCACCGTCGGCACGATCGTGCTGCCGGGCGGCACCCTCGGGTACGCGTTGGAGACGCAGACCAAGCCGGTCTATCCCGGGGCGCCCGACGAGAACCTCATCCTCCACGAGGTGGCCCACCAGTGGTTCGGCAACTCGGTGTCGCCGAAGTCCTGGAAGGACATGTGGCTGAACGAGGGCTTCGCCACGTACGCCGAGTGGCTGTGGGCCGAGGAACACGGCGGCCCGACCGCGCAGCGCCGCTTCGAGGCGATCCTCGACGGTGACACCTCCGTCGACGGGGCCGCCGACTCGGAGTGGGACTCCTTCCCCCCGGCGGCGCCGCCCGGACCGGAGCACATCTCGGGCGATCCGGTGTACGTGCGGGGCGCGATGGTGCTGCACCGGATCCGGCAGGAGGTCGGCGACGAGAAGTTCTTCGCCCTGCTGCGCGGTTGGGCCGCCGACCACAGGTACGGGAACGCGAGCACCGCGGACTTCACGGCGTACGCGCAGCGCAGCACGGGCCACGACCTGAAGAAGGTCTGGGACGTGTGGCTGTACGGCGAGGACCGCCCCGAGGCTCCGTAACGCGACCCCGGCGGTCCCCGCCGACCCCCGAGCCGGCCGACCCCCGAGCCGGTCGACCCTTGCGCCGTCCGCCCGCCGAGCCGGCCGGCCGCCGGTCAGGCCCCCGCGTCCGGTGTCAGTGACTTGCGCATCACCGTGCAGGGGCGGCCCAGTTCGCGGTCCTTGGCGTGGCGCAGGACCGTGTAGCCCTGGGCCTGCCAGAAGGCGAGCGCCCTGGTGTTCGCTTCGAGGACGGCGAGCCGTACGCCGGTCCGTCCCGCGGCGCGGAAACGGTCCTCGACGGCGGTGGCCACGGAACGGCCGTGGCCCTCGCGGTGCGCGGTGGAGTCGATGAGCAGCAGACCGATCCACGGGTCCGGGTCCTCGGACGCCGGATCGGGGTGCCGGTCGAGGGTCACGGCCAGGCCGACGAGCCGGCCGACGGAGCGGGCCAGCAGCACTTCGGCGCCGTCGTGCGCGAGTTCGTCGGCGAGGGAGGCCGCGACCTGCTCGACGGTGATGCGGGCGGGGTCGGGAAAGTCGCCGCTGATTTCGAAGAACGCGTGGTTCGTCGCGTAGAGCGTGGCGATTTCGGTGAGGACCGGCCCCGGCAGGGCGCCGTCCACGGGGACGAGCGGTTGGAGGATCACCTGTGGAACGGTAGCGAAGCCCCCGCCCCGGACGGTGGGGAGGGGGCTTCACCAGCGGCTATGCCGATGACCGGAGTCCGGTCGGCCGGCGGTCCGCTCAGGACGCCGATCGTCAGACGTTGACGCCGAAGTCCTGGGCGATGCCGGTGAGGCCGGAGGCGTAACCCTGGCCGACCGCGCGGAACTTCCACTCGGCGCCGTTGCGGTAGAGCTCGCCGAAGACCATGGCGGTCTCGGTGGCCGCGTCCTCGGAGAGGTCGTAGCGCGCGATCTCGGTGCCGCCGGCCTGGTTCACGACGCGGATGTACGCGTTGCGGACCTGGCCGAAGTTCTGGCTGCGGGACTCGGCGTCGTAGATGGAGACCGGGAAGACGATCTTGTCGACGTCGGCGGGGAGGCCCGCGAGGTTGACGTTGATGGCCTCGTCGTCGCCCGCGCCCTCGCCGGTGCGGTTGTCGCCGGTGTGGACGATGGTCTGGTCCGGGGTGGACTTGTTGTTGAAGAAGACGAAGTGGCCGTCGGAGACGACCTTGCCCGTCGCGTTCACCGCGATGGCCGACGCGTCGAGGTCGAAGTCCACACCCGTGGTGGTGCGGGTGTCCCAGCCGAGGCCGACCGTGACGGCAGCGAGGCCGGGGGCCTCCTTCGAGAGCGAGACGTTGCCGCCCTTGGACAGGCTGACAGCCATGGGATTGTCCCTTTCCTCATCCAGCATGCACGTACAGGCGGTCAAAGTACCGCTGACTTCTCTAACGCGCCCGGGTACCCGCGGGGTTCCCGCGCGAGTCCCTCCGTGAAATATGAGTGACGGACCGGCCGCGGGCACGGATCATAGGGGGCATGCCTGGTCCCTATGTCATCCGCGGTTCGGTCGTGCTCCCCGAGGCGGAGCTCGCCTGGCGGTTCTCGCGTTCCTCCGGGCCGGGCGGGCAGCACGTGAACACCTCCGACACCCGGGTGGAGCTGCTGTTCGACGTGGCCGCCACCAAGGCCCTGCCGGACGTGTGGAAGGAGCGGGCGCTGGAGCGGCTCGCGTCCCGCCTGGTCGACGGCGTGGTGACCGTACGGGCCTCCGAGCACCGCTCGCAGCTGCGCAACCGGGAGATGGCGCTGGTCAGGCTGGCCTCGCTGCTGGCGGAGGCCACGGCCCCGCCGCCGAAGGCCCGCCGGGCGACGAGGATCCCGCGCGGCATCAACGAGCGGCGGCTGCGGGAGAAGAAGGCCCGCGGCGAGACGAAGCGCGGCCGCACCGGCCGGGACTGGTAGGAGCGGAACGCCCCGCAGGCAGCTCCGCAGGCAGCCCCGCCGGTGGCCCCGCCGGGTGCGGGGTGCCGTCGTCCGCTACGGCGCGAGGTGCCGGTAGCGGCCCCGGAAGTACGTCAGGGGCGGCGCGTCGGGGGACGGCAGCGCGGCGGTCAGGACGCGGCCGATGACCAGGGTGTGGTCGCCCGCCTCGACGCGGGACTCCGTCCGGCACTCCAGCGTGGCGAGCGCGCCGGTCAGCAGCGGGGAGCCGGAGACCTCGCCCCGCACCCACGGCACGCCCTCGAACAGCAGCCGGTCGCTGATCCGGCCCTTCATCGCGAACAGGCCCGCGATCCGGAGCTGGGAGTCCGCGAGGACGGACACGGCCCACAGCGGCTGCTCGGCCAGCAGGTCGTCCATCCGCGAACCCTCGCGCAGGCTCACCAGGACCAGCGGCGGGTCCAGGGACACGGACATGAAGGCCGTCGCGGTCATGCCGACGTCCTCCCCGCGCGGTCCGTCCGCCGTCAGGGCCGGTTCGTGCGCGGTGATCAGGCACACGCCCGCCGCCAGCCGGGACATCGCCGCCCGGAACTCGTCGTTGCTCACCCCCTCAGGATGAGGGGTGCAGCCTTCCGGCGCGGTCAGGGGTACGGGGCTCGGGCTCGTTTTCGGCACGTGGGGAACGCTAGTCCCGCTGCCGTGCGACGCACATCGGGCGCTGGTCCGAGCCGCGTCCCCGCCTCCCGGCCTAGGCCGGGCGTATCGTTTGCTCCGGGGAAGGACAGGGAGCGCTCCCACTCAACAAAGCCTCCAATCCGGTCTGTTGTTCATCTCATGTGACTTGAGTCACAGAGTGCAAGATTTGTTGACCCTGTGTACCTGCCGCACAGCTCACTGTGATTCAGTGGACGGGACACCGCAACGAAACGCCGATGACAAACATGGAGTTGCTGTCGAGGTCTCGGGGAGAGCGAGCAATGGAGACCGAGTCGGAGCCGTACGTCCGTCTTGCGACCCTGCGGCAGCTGCACCAGGTGGTGGCCGAGCTCAATACGGCCCGGAGCCTCGCGGACACCCTGCAGACCGTCGTGGACGGCATCGTCGTGGGCCTCGGCTACGAGCTCGCCTGTGTCAACCTCGTACGCCCTGACGGAGATCTGGTCGTCGCCGCCTTCGCGGGGGACCCCGCCGCGGAAGCCCTGATCACCGGCCGCGTCGGCTCCCGCCCCTCCTGGGACCGTCGGCTGACCATGGGCGAGGACTGGGACGGCCTCCGCTTCATCCCGCACACCGAGGGCTGGGTCCTGCTGGAGGACGACGTCCCCCAGTGGCACACCGACGGCCCCGACCCGCGGTTCGAGGACGAATGGCATCCCGAGGACCGGCTCTACGCCCCCATGTACGCGACCGGCGGGGAACTCCTCGGTGTCATCTCGGTCGACAGGCCCCGCAACGGCCGCCGACCCGGCGCGTGGGGCCGCGAAGCGCTCCAGATGTACGCCTTCCAAGCGGCCATTGCGATCAGCAACGCGAGGCTGCGCGCCAACATGCAGCGGGCCCTCGTCCGGCTGGAACGGGAGCAGCAGGCGCTGCGCGCCAGCGAGGAGTCCTTCCGCCAGGCCTTCGAGTACGCGCCCAGCGGCATGGCCATCGCCGAAATGGGCGGGGACCAGCACGGCCGGCTGCTCCGCACCAACGACGCGCTCTGTCGGCTGCTCGGTCGGCCCGCCTCCGTCCTGCGCCGCTACTCCTTCTCCGACCTCGTCCACCCCGAGGACATCGGGACCCTGCTGCGGACCTCGGCCGAGGGCGGCCGCGCCGAGCTCCGCCTCGGGCGTCGCGACGGCACGTACGTATGGGTCTCGCTGCGCAACTCCGTCGTCGCGGACGCCGCCGACGGGCCCCGCTTCCTCCTCACCCACGTCGAGGACATCGAGGAGCGCAAGCGGCACGAGCTCCAGCTCGCGCACCGGGCCAGCCACGACTCCCTGACCGGCCTGCCCAACAGCGCCGAGCTGCGTTCCCGGCTCGGCGCCCGGTTGTGCCGACGGCCGCAATCGGTGCTGGCCACGGCCGTCGAAGCGCTCGACGCGGCCTTCGAGACACGGCCCGAGGCGGGTGGTGCCGTCGAGCACGGCTTTCAGCCCGACGCCCCCCACGGGTACCCGGGCGGCGCCCCCGTCGACTTCCCGGACTTCCCCGAATTCCCCGGCGCGGCCCCCGCGCACGCGGAGGGCCCGTACGACCACCACGTGCACACCGTCGCCCCCGCCACGGACGTCGACGACGGGACGAAGGGGCTCGCGGTGCTGTTCTGCGACCTCGACGGCTTCAAGTCGATCAACGACCGGTTCGGGCACCACACCGGTGACGCCGTCCTGATCGAGGTGGCGCGGCGGCTGACGACCGGCGTCAGGGACGGTGACACCGTCGCCCGGCTGGGTGGTGACGAATTCGTCGTCCTCGCCGACGGGCTCGGCGCCGCCGACGCCGCCGACCTCGCCGTTCGGTTGCGCAACGCGATCATCCCGCCGATCCGGGTGGACGGGCGCGCGGTGCGCGTGGGGGCGAGTTTCGGGATCGGCTGGGCCAGCTGCGGGATGTCCGCGGACGAGGTGCTGCGCTCCGCCGACCAGCGGATGTACATCGAGAAGCGGTCCCGCTCCAAGGCGCACCGCAGGGCCGGCTGAGTGGATCGACCGCCCGTGGGTGCACGTGTTCGGGGTAGGCTCCCGTGGGTCGAAAGGAGTGACCTGCGATGACGACGCCCGCGAACAACGGCCCGCACGGTGGGGCGAACCAGCCCGAGGACGACGATCCGTTCGGCTACCTCTACGCGGACGGCCAGGCCGCCGGAGCCACCCCGCCCGGTTCGGGTGGTGGGTACGGCTACCCCGGTCCCGCGGGCGGCGGTCAGCCCGGTGTGCAGCCCGGCGTCCCCCGCACCTCGTACAACCAGGTGCGTACGGTCGGCGAGCGGACCTACGGCGGCCAGCGCGGCCCCGTCCCCGCCCAGCCGCAGTCCTACCAGGCCCAGTACCAGGCTCCGGAGGCGCTCCAGGCCGGCGGCTACGGCGTTCCGCAGCAGCCGTCCCCGCAGGACCGGACCCAGACGATCCAGCCCCCGGGCGGTGGCGGCGGTCGTGGCAACGGCGGCGGTTCCAGCCGCAAGGGCCTGCTCATCGCGGCGGTGGCGGTCGTCGCCGCGGTCGCGATCGGCATCGGCGCGGCGGTGGCCTTCGGCAAGGACGACGAGAAGAAGGACCAGGCGAACCCGGACCCGGGCCAGTCGGCGGCCCCGCAGCCCGAGGTGTCCGACTCGCCCAAGCCGAGCGCGCCGTCGCAGAGCCCGGCGGTCCCGCTGCCGAAGGGCGAGGCGGCGGGCGCCGGCATGGCGCTCACCGGTGGCGCGGTCCTCCAGACCACGGTTCCGGGTTCCAAGAGCAGCGGCGGTCAGTACGTCGGCAACTTCAACCAGCCCGGCGCCGCGCTGACCTGGACCCTGGAGCTGCCCAAGGGCGGCGTCTACCGCTACTACGTGCGCTTCGGCATCCCGGGTGAGGACGCCAACGCCACCCTGACCGTGAACGGCAAGGCCAACACCACGCCGCTGAACATGCGGAACTTCGCCAACTCGCCGAAGGGCGACTGGGAGAAGGGGTGGCAGACCACCTGGGGTCAGGTCAACCTGAACAAGGGCACGAACACGATCAAGCTGTCGTGCGAGGCCGGCAACAAGTGCAACGTCAACATCGACCAGCTCTGGCTCGAACAGGGCTGATCCACCGGACCGCCGCCGTCAGTCGGCCGTGACCCGCACCGACCCCCGTACCTCCTCGTAGGTGCGGGGGTCGTATTCGCCCGCCGTCGGGGCGTGGACCGTCGCCGCCGAGAGGGCCACCGCGCGGGTGAGGCGGGCCGGCCAGTCGAGGCCTTCGGTCAGGGCGGACAGCAGCCCGGCGACGGCGGAGTCGCCCGCGCCCGTCGGGTTTCCGAGCAGGGGGCGGGGCGGGGTGGCCCGCCAGGTGCCGTGCGCGGTGGCGGCGAGCAGACCGGCCGGGCCGAGCGAGGTGATCACCGCGTGGGCGCCCCGGCGGCGGGCGTCGCGGGTGGCGGGGAGCGGGTCGCGGGAGCCCGTCAGCTCGGCGAGCTCGGCGGCGTTCGGCTTGATCATCTCGGGCCGGGCGGCGATCCCCCGGCGCAGTGCCTCACCGCTGGTGTCCAGGAGCACGGGGACGCCGGCCGCGCGGGCCGCCCGTACGAGGAGCGCGTACGCGCCGACCGGCACGCCCGGCGGCAGGCTGCCGCACAGGGCCACCGCCCGCGCCCCGGCGACGAGTTCGGTGTAGTGCGCGAGGAACGCGGCCCACTCGCCGGCGGTGATCTGCGGTCCGGGTTCGTTGAACTGCGTGGTGTCGCCGGTGGTTTCGTCGACGACGGCCAGGGTGCGGCGGGTGCCGCCCGCGCAGGGGAGCAGGGCGTCGACCACTCCGGGCGAGGCGGCCAGCAGTTCGCGGACGACCGCGCCGGCCGGGCCGCCCGCGAAGCCCGTCGCCGTGACCTCGTGGCCGAGGGCGGCGAGCACCCGGGCCACGTTCAGGCCTTTGCCGCCCGGGCGTTCGGCGACGACGGTGACCCGGTGGGCGGTGTGCGGACGCAGCCTCGCCACCCGGTGGGTGATGTCGAGCGCGGTGTTGAGCGTCACGGTGAGGATCATGACCAGTCCCGGTTTCGGTGTGTGCCGGGATCATGCCAAACGGAGGCCGGTCAGCCCAGTCCCACGGGCCGAGGGCCTCCGTCCGTACGGCCGGAACGCCTTTCAGGCGGGCGGGCCGACGATCCATTCGCCGCGCCGCATGACGCCCTTGACGTCGAACTCGGCGTCCAGGACGACGAGGTCGGCGTACTTGCCAGGGTCCAGCGAACCGACCTGGTCGTACAGGCCGAGCAGCTTGGCGGGGTTGGCGGAGATCGCCTGGACGACGGATTCGACGGGGAGCCGGTCCAGCGTCACCGACCGCTTGAACGCGGTGTCCAGGGTGAGGGTGGAGCCGGCGATGGACCCGCCCTCCACGAGCCGGGCGACACCGTCCTTGACCTCCACCTCCAGCGGGCCGAGATGGTAGGTGCCGTCGCCGAAGCCGGCCGCGTCCATGGCGTCGGTGATGAGTGCGACGCGGTGGGCGCCCGCGTGGTGGAAGGCCAGTTCCAGCATCGCCGGGTGCAGGTGGGTGCCGTCGTTGATCAGCTCGACGGTGACCCGCTCGTCCTCCAGCAGCGCGGCGATGGGGCCGGGAGCGCGGTGTTCCAGGCCGGGCATCGCGTTGTACAGGTGGGTGGCGACGGTGGCGCCCGCGTCGATGGCCTGCCGGGTCTGGTCGTACGTGGAGTCCGTGTGGCCGATCGCGGCGATGACGCCGTGCTCGGCCAGCAGCCGTACGGAGTCCAGCCCGCCCGGCAGCTCGGTCGCCAGGGTGAACATGCGGGCGGCGCCGTGCGCGGCGTCGATCAGCTTGCGGACCTCGGCCGGGTCGGGGTCGCGCAGGAGTTCCTCCTTGTGCGCGCCCTTGCGGCAGGGGTTGATGAACGGCCCCTCGAAGTGGATGCCCGCGATCTCGCCCTGCTGGGTGAGCTCGGCCAGCAGCCCGGCGCGGCGGGCCAGTTCGTCGAGGTCGCCGGTGACCGTGGACGCGACGAGGGTCGTGGTGCCGTGTTCGCGGTGGGTGCGCACGCCCTTGAGCACGTCCTCGGCGGTGCCGGAGGTGAAGGAGGCCCCGCCGCCGCCGTGGTTGTGCATGTCCACGAAGCCGGGGACGATCCAGTGCCCGGACAGGTCGACGTGCCGCGCGCCCTCCTCGGCGCTGCCCGCGATGCGGTCGCCGTCGACGATGACCCGGCCGCCCGCCACGGTGCCGGTCGGCAGCACCACCCTGGCGCCGGAGAGAACGGTGCTGTGTGCGCTTCCGGACATCAGGCAGGTACCTCCGTGGCGAGTAGGTCCCAGGCGAGCAGCCCTGCGCCCAGGCATCCGGCGGTGTCCCCGAGGGCCGCCGGAACGATCTCGGGCAGCCGCTGGAACGTCACGCGTTCCTCGACGGCGGCCCGAAGCGGTCTGAACAAGGTTTCCCCCGCCTCGGCCAGCCCGCCACCGATGATCAGCGTGCGCGGGTCCAGCAGGGTGATCGCGGTGACGAGCCCGTCGGCGAGGGCGCCGATCGCGGACAGCCAGACCTCGCGGGCGCGCGCGTCGCCGGACTCGACGGCCTTCGCGCAGTCCGCCGCGTCCGCGTCGGGGTCGCCGGACGCGGCGGCCCAGGCGCGGCTGACGGCGGAGGCGGAGGCCAGGGTTTCCAGGCAGCCGTGCTGGCCGCAGCCGCAGGCGGGTCCGCCGGGCCGCACCACGATGTGACCGATCTCGCCCGCGTAGCCGTGCGCGCCCGCCTCGATGGCCCCGGCGATGCCGATGGCCCCGGCGATGCCGGTGCCGAGGGGGACGAACAGGAAGCGGTCGGCGCCGTGGCCCGCGCCGATGCGCCCCTCGGCGAGGCCGCCCGTGCGCACGTCGTGGCCCAGGGCCACCGGGATGCCGCCGAGGCGTCCGCCGAGGAGCTCGCGCATCGGTACGTCGCGCCAGCCCAGGTTGGCCGCGTACACGGCGATCCCCCGGTCGGCGTCGACGATGCCGGGGACGGCGACGCCGGCGGCCGAGGCGGCCGTCCCGAACCGCTCCAGGCCCAGGACCAGCAGCTCGGACGCGAAGTCCAGGATCGTCTCGACGACGGCCTCGGGACCCCGCTCGCGGCCCGTGGCGCGGCGCGCCTCGTGCAGCAGGGTGCCGTCCTCGGCGATGAGGGCGGCCTTCATCCCGGTGCCGCCCACATCGAGGGCGATGACGTGTTTCACGGGTTTCACAGGTGACAGTCTCGCGTGCTCGACAGGCAAAGGTCTAGTCCATTGGGAGGGATTGTTGAGTGGCCATACAAATTCGGGACCTTGGTCCGGCCACAGTCCGGACACAGTCCGGGCACGGCGTGCGCGGCAGGTGTGAGGGAGCCGTCAAAGTGGTGTAGACCTTACGTCGAATCGTACGTACGACAAGGGGTGGATCGAGAACCGTGAAGGGCCGTTACCTGAGCCTGGCCGCGTCCGGCGCCGTGCTGTGCCTGACCGCCGTGACGCTGACCGGCTGCGGCAGCCTGGAAAGCCTCACCGGGGACAACGAGGTGACCCTGCGGGTCGTGGCGGCCGACTACGGCGACAATCCGCAGAACTCCTCGACGGGCTACTGGAAGGACCTCGCCGCGGCCTTCGAGAAGGACAACCCGAACGTCCGCGTCGAGGTCAGCGTCTACTCCTGGTCGGAGGTCGACGCCAAGGTCGCCGAGATGGTCAAGGCGGGCAAGGCCCCCGACATCGCGCAGATCGGCGCCTACGCCGACTACGCGGAGGCGGACAAGCTCTACACCGTCGACGAACTGCTCTCCGTGAACACCGAGGCCGACTTCCTGGGCCCCCTCGCCGACGCGGGCAAGGTCAAGCGCGTCCAGTACGGCATGCCGTTCGTGGCCAGCACCCGGCTGCTCTTCTACAACACCAAGCTCCTCGGCGACGCCGGAGTCATACCCAAGGACGGCGCCACCCCCTGGCAGCCCAAGAGCTGGGCGGACCTGGAGGCGGCCGCCAAGAAGCTCAAGGCCGCGAACGTCCCCACCCCGTTCGCCGTGCCGCTCGGCCGCGAGGAGGCCCAGGCCGAATCGATGATGTGGATGCTCTCCGGCGGCGGTGGCTACACCGACAACGAGGAGGGCTACCAGATCGACTCCCCGGAGAACGTCAAGGCCTTCGAGTTCCTCCGCGACCGGATGGTCGGCCAGGGCCTCACCGGCCCCGTCGAACCGGGCAAGCTCGACCGGCAGGCCGCCTTCGACGCCTTCACCCGCGGCGAGGTCGGCATGCTCAACGGCCACCCCACCCTGCTCAAGCAGGCCGCCGGCAAGGGCGTGAAGTTCGGCATGGTGCAGATGCCGACCGTCGACGGCACCGACCACTCCACGATGGGCGTCGCCGACTGGGTCATGGCCTTCAAGAACGGCCACAAGAAGGAGTCCGGGAAGTTCCTGGACCACCTGTACTCGGCGAAGAACGTGACGACCTTCACCAACAAGTACGACCTCCTGCCCGTCACCACCAGCGGCTACCGGGCCATGGAATCGAGCACCGGCGGCTCCGCCGCCCAGCTCAGGACCTTCCTGACGGCCCTGCCCAACTCCAAGCTCTACCCCGTCGGCAAGAAGTCCTGGGCCGGGGTCAGCGAGGACGTGAAGGAGAACATCGGCAAGGTCGTGCAGCCCGGCGGACAGCCCGCGAAGGTCCTGGAGGACATCGCGACGTCCGCCCGCAAGGCCGACGGCGACCGCTGACCCGGCGCGCGGCGGGTGTCGGTGGCCGCCGTTAATCTGGCCGTATGACGGACGACGGGCAGGTGGAGGGGCGGCCGGCGGCACGGCTGACCGCCACCGAGGCCGCCGTGCTCGCCTACGAGGGGCGCAGCTGGCCGGGGCCGGGCGCCAAGGAGCGGGCGATACGCGAGGCCCTCGGGCTGACCCCCGTCCGCTACTACCAGCTGCTCAACGCCCTCATGGACGATCCGCGCGCCCTGGAGCACGCCCCCGGCACCGTCAACCGGCTCCGCCGCATCCGCGAGGCCCAGCGCGCCCGACGGTGATCCCGGGCGGCCCCCCGGCGGGAGCGGCGTCCGGAGGCGGTCTGGGCTTGGGGCGGACCACGCCGGTAGGGTCATCGGTATGGGGAGCCGCCCGCACGACCCGCAGATGCCCGAGCCCGTCACCGCCGCCGGACGCGAGGGCCTCGAAGCCCTCCTCCGCGCACCCCGCAGGGCCGTCGTCGCCCTCGACTTCGACGGGACCCTCGCCGACATCGTTCCCGACCCCGACCAGGCCCGCGCCCACCCGGACGCCGTCCCGGCGCTCGCCGCGCTCGCGCCCGAGGTCGCCGCCGTCGCCGTGGTCACCGGCCGCCCCGCCGGGGTCGCCGTCCGCTACGGCGGGTTCGCCGGGGTCCCGGGACTGGAACACATGGTGGTCCTCGGCCACTACGGCGCCGAGCGCTGGGACGCCGTCACCGGCATCGTCCACGCCCCCGCCGAGCACCCGGGCGTCGCGGCCGTACGGGCCGAACTGCCCGGCTTCCTCGACTCCATCGGCGCCTGGCGCGGGACCTGGATCGAGGAGAAGGGCCGGGCGCTGGCCGTCCACACCCGCCGCGCCGCCGACCCCGAGCAGGCCTTCGCCGCGCTGCGGGAGCCGCTGGCCGAGCTGGCCGCACGGCACGGACTGATGGTCGAGCCCGGCCGGGCCGTCCTGGAACTGCGGCCGCCCGGCATGGACAAGGGCGTCGCCCTGACCGAGTTCCTCACCGAGCGGGACGCCGAGGCCGTCCTGTACGCGGGCGACGACCTGGGCGACCTCGCCGCGTTCTCGGCCGTCGAGAAGCGGCGCGCCGACGGGCTGCCGGGGCTGCTGGTGTGCAGCGGCTCGGCGGAGGTGCCCGAGCTGGCCGCCCGCGCCGACCTGGTCCTGCCCGGCCCCGCCGCCGTCACCGGCTTCCTGGCCGCCCTGGCCCGGACCCTGCGCTCCTGACGACACCCGCCGCGGGCCGGCCCGGACCCCCGGACCGGCCCGCGGCGCACCGCGGCGACGGGCCCTATGGCGCCAGCCGGTCCAGTTGGGCCGTGAACCAGGCCGCCGGGGGCAGCGCCGTGGCCGCCGCGGCCAGCCGCTTCGAACGCTCCGCCCGCTCCGCGGCCGGCATCGACAGCGCCGTGTGCAGGGCCTCGGCCGTCTGCGTGACGTCGTACGGGTTCACCACGATCGCGTCGTCCCGGAGCTCCCCGTACGCCCCGGCCCCCGTGGACAGGACCAGCGCGACGCCCGCCTCCGACACCACCGGGATCTCCTTCGCCACCAGGTTCATGCCGTCCCGCACCGGGTTCACCAGCGCCACGTCCGCCAGCCGGTACGCGGCCAGCGAGCGCGCGAAGTCGTCCTCGACGGACACCAGCACCGGCTGCCAGTCCTCCGTGCCGAACTCCGCGTTGATCTCCGCCGCCAGGTCCCGCACCGCCTGCGTGTACGACCGGTACGCCTCCAGGTCCTGCCGGGACGGGTACGCGGACGCCAGGTGCACCACCTCGCCGCGCCACTCGGGGTGCGCGGTGAGCAGCTCCCGGTAGGCCAACAGCCCGCGCAGGATGTTCTTCGACAGCTCGGTGCGGTCGACCCGGACGATCGCCCTGCGGCCCGCGACCTCGTTCCGCAACGCCGCCAGCTTGTCGTCGACCTCCGGCCGGTGGGCCAGGGCCCGCAGGTCGTCCCCGTCCACGCCCAGCGCGAAGACCGCCACGTCCGTCCGCCGGTGCCGGACCGGGCCCAGCGGGCTCTTGCGCACGTAGCGCCCCTTCGACTCCTCGACGCCCGCCGGGAACATCGGCTCGGCGATGCCCCGCTCGTCGTCCAGGTGGGCGCCGCCCATGAAGCTGTGGGCCCAGGCCCAGGTGTGGAAGCCGACCACGTCGGCGCCGAGCATGCCCCACACCAGCTCGGAGCGGATGTCGTCGGGCAGCATGCGCAGGTACTCGGGCGACGCCCACGGCGTGTGCGTGAAGTGCCCGATCCGCAGGTCCGGCCGCAGTTCGCGCAGCTGCCCCGGGACCAGCGCCAGGTGGTAGTCCTGCACCAGCACCCGGGCGCCCTCCGCGGCCTCCTGCGCCAGCGCCTCGGCGAAGGCCCGGTTGTAGGCGACGTACGAGGCCCACTGCCGCCGGAACACCGCGTCGAAGACCGGCTCGCGGGGGACGTCGTACAGGTGGTGGTGGGTGAACCAGAGCACCGAGTTCGCGATGCCGTTGTACGCGTCGTCGTACACCGCGGGGTCGATGTCGAGCATCCGCACGCCCGGCTCCGCGACGCCCCGGCGCACCGCCTCCCGGTCGGCGTCGGACAGGGCCGCGCAGATCCACAGGGCCTCCGGCTGCTGCGCGAGGGCCGCGGAGAGCCCGGAGACGAGACCGCCCCCGCCGCGCCGGGCACTGAGGGTGCCGTCCTGGTCGAGGGCGTACGAGAGCGGGCCGCGGTTCGCGGCGACGAGTACCTGAGAAGCCATGCGGCCAACCTAGCCAGGCCCGCCCCCGGTCAAACGCCTGTGCGCCGGGGGCCCGCTGAGGATTACGCCACGCGACGGCCCGCGTACTCCTCGATCCCGGCCATCGGCGGCCGCTCCTCGGTGTCCACGGGGTACGTGTGCGGCACGAAACCGTCCGGCCCCCGCTCGAACTGCGTCAGCTCCGGCCGTACGAGGTGCCCGCGAGAGAGCCGCAGCTGCGCCGTGCGGTAGATCGCCGCCGCCATCCGGCCGAGGGCCTGCCCGTCCTGGTGGCGGTGGAGCCTGACGCCGACGTCGACCTGGGCCAGCGCGTCCAGCCCGACCGTGTGCAGCGCGTCCACGAGCAGGCCCAGCTCGACCCCGTAGCCGACGGGGAACGGCAGCCGCTCCAGCAGCGACCGGCGTACGGCGTACTCGCCGCCCAGCGGCTGCACGAAGCCGGCCAGCTGCGGCCAGTGCAGGTTCAGCAGGGGGCGGGCGACCAGCTCGGTGACCCGGCCGCCCTGGCCGGGGGCGTCCCCCAGCGGGCGGTCGTACATCGCCTTGACGAACTGGACCTGCGGGTCGGTCAGCAGTGGGCCCACGATCCCGGACACGAAGGCGGAGTCGAAGTCCCGCAGGTCGGCGTCCACGAAGCAGACGACCTCGCCGGTGGTCGCGAGGAGCGAGCGCCACAGCACCTCGCCCTTGCCGGGCAGCGCCGGGATGCGGGGGAGGACCTCGTCGCGGTGCACGACCCGGGCGCCGGCGGCGGCCGCGACCTTCGCCGTACCGTCCGACGAACCCGAGTCGATCACTACGAGTTCGTCGACGAGCGGGATCGCCGGGCCCTCGATCAGATCGCGCCGGATCACCTCGACGATCCGCCCGACGGTGGCCTCCTCGTCGAGCGCGGGCAGCACCACGCTGACCGTCGTGCCCGTCGCCCGTTTCCGGTCGAGGAGCTGGTCGAGCGGTCGGTCGGCTGCGGACCAGGAGCGGGCGGCCAGCCAGCGCTCCACCTCTTCCAGCACTCTCGGGACTCCCTGCTTCATCGGTGGTTTGGACCGAAAAGTGATCCATCTCGCGGTTCGGACGGCTGTCTCAACCACCCGGACCTTCGGTTACAGTCTTGAACAACGCGATGGACCACCGCATGCCGGGGGTCCCGCGCACAAACGCCCGGACACGCCATGGAGCGCGCCGTCCGGTGCCATACCGCTCATCCAGAGGGGCAGAGGGATACGGCCCGTTGAAGCCCCGGCAACCCTCCAGTCGGTTCTCGCGATGCGTCTGCGACGCACTCCCGCGAGGTCCCCGACTAGGGAAGGTGCCAATTCCGTCTCATGGCGAAGTGCGCCATGGGGAAGATGAGGAGAAAGGGCCTCGCCATCATGGCTGCACAGACCGTCGCCACCTCTGCCGAGTCGGTTTCCGTGGATCTCGGACCCGCCACCGGCCTTTCCTGCCGCGAGTGCGGAACCCGCTTCGAGCTCGGTCCCATTTTCGCCTGCGTCGAGTGTTTCGGACCGCTGGAAGTCTCCTACGAGCTGCCCCTCGGCAACCCCGAGGCCCTGCGCGCCGCCATCGAGGCCGGCCCCGACAACATCTGGCGCTACGCGCCGCTGCTGCCCGTCCCGGCGAACGTGGCCTCCAAGCCCAACCTGAACCCGGGCTTCACCAAGCTCGTCGACGCCGCCAACCTGGCCAAGGAACTGGGCGTCACCGGAAAGCTGTACGTCAAGGACGACTCCGGCAACCCGACGCACTCCTTCAAGGACCGCGTCGTGGCCATCGCCGTCGAGGCCGCCCGCGCCTTCGGCTTCACCACCCTCTCCTGCTCCTCCACCGGCAACCTGGCCGGCGCCGTCGGCGCCGCGGCCGCCCGCGCCGGCTTCCGTTCCTGCGTGTTCATCCCGCACGACCTGGAGCAGGGCAAGGTCGTCATGGCCGGTGTCTACGGTGGCGACCTCGTCGGCATCGAGGGCAACTACGACGACGTCAACCGCTTCTGCTCCGAGCTCATCGGCGACCCGCTGGGCGAGGGCTGGGGCTTCGTCAACGTCAACCTGCGCCCCTACTACGGCGAGGGCTCCAAGACCCTGGCGTACGAGATCTGCGAGCAGCTCGGCTGGCGACTGCCCGACCAGATCGTCATCCCGATCGCGTCCGGCTCCCAGCTGACGAAGATCGACAAGGGCCTGCAGGAGCTGATCAAGCTCGGCCTCGTCGAGGACAAGCCGTACAAGATCTTCGGCGCCCAGGCCGAGGGCTGCTCCCCGGTGTCGACCGCCTTCAAGGCCGGTCACGACGTGGTCCGCCCGCAGAAGCCGAACACCATCGCCAAGTCCCTCGCGATCGGCAACCCGGCCGACGGCCCGTACGTCCTGGACATCGCCCGGCGCACCGGCGGCTACGTCGAGGACGTCAACGACACCCAGGTCGTCGAGGCCATCAAGATCCTCGCGCAGACCGAGGGCATCTTCGCCGAGACCGCGGGCGGCGTCACCGTCGGCGTGACGAAGAAGCTGATCGAGAACGGGCAGCTCGACCCGACGCTGACCACCGTGATCCTGAACACCGGCGACGGCCTCAAGACCCTGGAGGCGGTGGCCGCGGACAGCGGCCAGACCGCCACCATCCGCCCGAGCCTGGACGCGTTCCGCGCCGCCGGCCTGGCCTGATCCTCCCCCCGACACCCGGAAAGGCGGTAGCGCCATGAGCGTCAACGTCCGCATCCCCACCATCCTGCGCACCTACACCGGCGGCGTCGCCGAGGTTCCCGCCGAGGGCGCGACCCTGGCCGAGGTCATCGACTCCCTGGAGAAGAACCACCCGGGCATCGCCGCGCGCGTCCTGGACGACCAGGGCAAGCTGCGCCGCTTCGTGAACGTCTACGTCAACGACGACGACGTGCGCTTCGAGGGCGGGCTGCAGACGGCGACGCCCGACGGCGCCGGCGTCTCGATCATCCCGGCCGTCGCCGGCGGCTGATCGTCCCGGACGGGCCGTCGATCGTCACCCGCGGGCGACGGCCGGCGCCCCCCGATTTTCTGAATTGCCCCTTCCGCCAATAAGCGGAGGGGGCAATTCTGCTTGATTGATAGCGGTAGAGTTGGGGAAGTCCCCTCCGCTGTTCTTGCCCGCCGCATATGAGCGGGGCCGGGGAGGGTTGACATTGAGTCAACATGTGCGCGCGCTATGGGGCTTTGGCGTGGATTGTCAGGCCCGAGTTGCCCAGGAATATGCCAAATTTTCACTCTATTTCAATGTTTTCGCGTGTCCAGAATTCTCGTCGGATTGACCTGTTGCAGACAGCAGCGGTGCGGATACATTCAGCCCCGGTCGAGGCGTTCCGGCGCAAGTTCTGACCCGGGTCCGCGAAGTGCGGACCTGCGCAAGGGCCAGTAATAGGGGAGTTAGGCATGGCTCAGGGCACCGTCAAGTGGTTCAACGCGGAGAAGGGCTACGGCTTCATCGCGGTCGACGGTGGCGCGGATGTGTTCGTCCACTACAGCGCCATCCAGATGGACGGGTACCGCACCCTTGAAGAGGGTCAGCGGGTCGAGTTCGAGATCTCGCAGGGCCAGAAGGGCCCGCAGGCGGACATGGTCAAGCTCGCTGCCGGCTGAGTCCCAAGCGCGATCGACCACCGACGCACTCACACACGAGGGGCCCACATCCCGGACACGGGGATGCGGGCCCCTCGTGCGTGTCGGCCCCGGGACCCTTGCGGCGCCCGGCCCGCGCCCCGCCGCGGACCCCGGCGCCGGGCCCGCGTTGGTCGAAGCCGCTTGCACTCGCGGGGGTCGAGTGCTAATCATTGGCGTTAGCACTCTCCAGGTGAGAGTGCTACTAAGACGAGGACCGGGCCGGTGAGGCCCGCAGGGTCCGGCGGGAAGGAACCGCCGGGTCCGCAGGCCGTCCGTCGCGGGCGCGGGCGCGGTCCGGAGCAATCCACCCCTGTCCGGGAGGACCACTTCAGATGGCCAAGATCATTGCGTTCAACGAGGAGGCCCGGCGCGGTCTCGAGCGTGGGATGAACCAGCTCGCCGATGCCGTCAAGGTCACCCTTGGCCCCAAGGGTCGCAACGTCGTCCTTGAGAAGAAGTGGGGCGCCCCCACGATCACCAACGATGGTGTCTCCATCGCCAAGGAGATCGAGCTTGAGGACCCGTACGAGAAGATCGGCGCAGAGCTGGTCAAGGAAGTCGCCAAGAAGACGGACGACGTCGCCGGCGACGGTACGACCACTGCCACCGTGCTCGCCCAGGCTCTCGTCCGCGAGGGTCTGCGCAACGTAGCCGCCGGCGCCAACCCGATGGCCCTCAAGCGCGGCATCGAGAAGGCCGTCGAGGCCGTCTCCGCCGCCCTGCTGTCGCAGGCCAAGGATGTCGAGACCAAGGAGCAGATCGCTTCGACGGCCTCCATCTCCGCCGCCGACACCCAGATCGGCGAGCTCATCGCCGAGGCGATGGACAAGGTCGGCAAGGAAGGCGTCATCACGGTCGAGGAGTCGCAGACCTTCGGCCTGGAGCTTGAGCTCACCGAGGGCATGCGCTTCGACAAGGGCTACATCTCGGCGTACTTCGCCACCGACATGGAGCGCATGGAGTCGTCCCTCGACGACCCGTACATCCTGATCGTCAACTCCAAGATCGGCTCGGTCAAGGACCTGCTGCCGCTCCTGGAGAAGGTCATGCAGTCCGGCAAGCCGCTGCTGATCATCGCCGAGGACGTCGAGGGCGAGGCCCTGTCGACCCTGGTCGTCAACAAGATCCGTGGCACCTTCAAGTCCGTCGCCGTCAAGGCCCCGGGCTTCGGCGACCGCCGCAAGGCCATGCTCGGTGACATCGCCATCCTCACGGGCGGCACGGTCATCTCCGAGGAGGTCGGCCTCAAGCTGGAGAACGCCGGTCTCGACCTGCTCGGCCGCGCCCGCAAGGTCGTCATCACCAAGGACGAGACCACCATCGTCGACGGTGCCGGTGACAGCGACCAGGTCCAGGGTCGCGTCAACCAGATCCGCGCCGAGATCGAGAACTCCGACTCGGACTACGACCGCGAGAAGCTCCAGGAGCGCCTCGCGAAGCTGGCCGGCGGCGTGGCCGTCATCAAGGCCGGTGCCGCGACCGAGGTCGAGCTCAAGGAGCGCAAGCACCGCATCGAGGACGCCGTTCGCAACGCGAAGGCGGCCGTCGAAGAGGGCATCGTCGCCGGTGGTGGCGTGGCCCTGCTCCAGGCCTCCTCGGTCTTCGAGAAGCTGGAGCTCACCGGTGACGAGGCGACCGGCGCCAACGCCGTGAAGCTCGCGCTGGAGGCCCCGCTCAAGCAGATCGCCGTCAACGGTGGTCTTGAGGGTGGCGTCGTGGTCGAGAAGGTGCGCAACCTGCAGATCGGTTGGGGCCTGAACGCCGCGACCGGCGAGTACGTCGACATGATCGCCGAGGGCATCATCGACCCGGCGAAGGTCACCCGTTCCGCGCTGCAGAACGCGGCGTCGATCGCGGCCCTCTTCCTCACCACCGAGGCCGTCATCGCCGACAAGCCCGAGAAGGCCGGTGCCCCCGCGGGCGGCGGCATGCCGGGCGGTGACATGGACTTCTGATCGGCCCCTGGCTGATCGGCTGTTCTCGAACGAGGGCGGCACCCCCACGGGGGTGCCGCCCTCGGGCGTTTCCGCGTTCGGCGGCGGGCCGGGCCGGGCCGGTCCGGGACGGGTCCGGCCCGGCCGGGGCGGGTCAGGTCAGATCACGCCGGGTCAGGTCAGGGACTTGAGGAGCCAGACGTCCTCGTGTGCGGCGGGGAAGCCGGGGACGCGGGCGACCTCCCGGTAGCCGTGGCGGGCGTAGAAGGCCGGGGCCTGGAAGGTGAACGAGGAGACCAGGATGCTCACGCAGCCCCGCCGACGGGCCTCCTCCTCGGCCGCCGCCAGCAGTTCGGCACCCCGGCCGTCGCCCCGGCTGTCCTCGCGGACCCAGGTCATGCCGATGCCCGCGCGGTCGCCCCAGCTCCAGCCGGAGAGCCCCGCGACGAGGCCACCGTCCGCGTCGGTGATCCGCACGGTGAACTCGGACTGCTCGTGGCCCGCCGTCGCCGCCTGGTTGAAGGCGTCCAGCTCCTTGCTGAGCCGCGCGTCGAGCTCGGAGTCCGCGCCGGCCGTGATGATGTCCACCCCGTTGTCGTTCATGGCGTCATTGTGCGGGCCGGAGGGGCTCCGGGCCGATCGGTTTTGCGGCCGCCCCGGCCTCGGGAGCCGGCGCTGTCGGCGACGCGGCCCAACGGCTTCGGGACCCGCAGGCCCTCACCGAGGGCGACGGTGGTGCGGAGCCGGGAGCCCGGTGGTCGGGACGGGGCGGCGCGGGGGCGGCGGGTTTGGTTGGATCGGGGCATGAGCGAACGCAGTGTGCCCTTCGTCAAGATCTGTGGCCTGAAGACCGCCCACGACGTCGAGGTGGCCGTCGCCGCCGGGGCGGACGCCGTCGGCTTCGTCCTCGCCCCGGGCAGCCCCCGCACGGTCGACGCCGCCACGGCGCGGGACCTCGCGGCGGGGGTTCCGGACGGGGTGCTCACCGTCGGGGTGTTCCGGCGCCAGTCGGTCGGGGAGGTGCGCCGGCTCACCGAGGAGAGCGGTGTGCGCGCCGTGCAGCTCCACGGGGACGAGGGCCCGGAGTACTACGAGGAACTCCGCGCGCCCGGCCGGACGCTGGTCCGGGCCACCGCCGAGCACGTCGAGCGGTGCGGGGAGCTGGGGGAGGACCTGTTGCTGCTCGACGCCCCGGACCCGGGCTCCGGCAAGCCCTGGAACTGGGGCTCGACGGAGTTCACGGCGCCCGAGGGGCGGTGGCTGCTGGCCGGCGGGCTCACCCCGGCCAACGTCCGGGAGGCCGTCGCGGCGACGGGCGCGTGGGGCGTGGACGTGTCCAGCGGCGTCGAGCGGGAACGCGGGGTCAAGTCCCCGGATCTGATCCGCGCCTTCGTGGAGGCGGCCCGGGGCTGAACCCGCGCTGTTGGGGCGTGTCGGCGAACTCCCCTCCGCCTCGCGGGCGACGACGGGAGCGCGTGCGGACACCGCGCGGCGGACGGGAGTTCGCCGACGGTCCTGGGGCGTGTTCCAGAAGTCCCGCCCGGCCCGCCGGCGCCCGGCGCTACTTCTGGAACACGCCTTGGCGGCGTCCGAGTGCCGTGACGGCCGTGTCGAAGGCGGTGTCGCGGTTGTGGGCGAACTCCTCCTCGGTGAAGACGGGTGTCCGCAGGTGCGGGGGGATCCCGGTGCCGTCGAAGGTCGTTCCGGTGCGGGTGAGGTACTCCTCGTTGGGCAGCCGGATCGTCATGCCGTTCGGGAGCGAGCGGACCATGACGTCGGAGAAGACGCCCTGGGTGGCCTCGCCGACGCGGAAGGTCCGGCCGGGCCGGTCGATGAGGGCCTGGGTGAAGCCCTCGCCCGCGCTGAACGTCGTCGGGGAGGTGAGCACGGCGACGGGGCCGGTGTAACGGGGAGAGTTCCGGTCCGGCTCCACGCGTACGGCTTGCGGCGGGGTGTGGCGGGTGCGCTTGCTGTAGGCGGTGTACGGGGTGTCGGTCAGGCGTCCGGCGAGGCGCAGGCCCAGGGCGTCCTCGCCGCCGCCGTTGACCCGTACGTCGAGGACGAGCCCCCGGAGGGAGGCCGTGCGGGCGGGGGTGAGGACGGTGTCCAGGGCCCGGTCCAGCTCGGCGAGCTGGGCGGCGTACGTCGGGTCCTGGTCGTCGTAGTCGTTGAAGCCGGCGATCCGCAGGTAGCCCTTTCCGTCGGGCAGGTCCGCGTACGAGATCTGCCCGTTCGCGAACTCCTGCGGCCTCACGCCGCCGAGGTCCCGCCGGATGACGTGCTCCTTGGCCGCCGGTTCCAGGGCCTCGGGGTCGGGGTGCGTGCCGGGCCGGGTCCGGTGGAAGAGGCGGCCCTTCCCGTCGGTGACGGCGACGTGGGCGTCGTACAGGGGGGCCAGCACGTCGGAGAAGAGGGCGAAGAGTTCCTCCCGGGGCGTGTCCGGGCGGACCTCGGGGCGGCGGGCGTCCCGGACGGCGCGCCAGTCGACGCCCTTGGCCGCGAAGAACGGGTAGTTCTCCTCGAAGGTCTGCCAGAAGACGTCGAAGGCCGTCAACGAGTCCTCGGGGAGCTCGTGTTCGCACGTCCCGGGCAGTGCGGCGATCCGCCGCAGCGTGCGGTCGCCCGCGGCGCCGGCGATGTGCAGCGTGCCGTGGTCGCCCCGGGCTCCGCGGGTGCGGACGGTGCGGACGGTACCGTTTTCGGCGCGGTAGACGCCCGGGGCGGTGCGCCGGGCCTCGTCGTCGGGTGCGCAGCTGATCGCGGTGGTCTGGTACTCGCGCAGTCGGCCGTCCGCGATGTGCAGGACGGCGCCGTAACCGTCCACGCGCCAGAAGCCGTCGACCGTGGAACCGGCGGTGGCCGGGACGCTGCCGGTAGCTCCGTCCGGCGCGCCCGTGGCGGTTGCCGTCGCGGCGGCGGGTGCGGTCGCCGCGGCGGCGAGGGCCAGCGCCATCGCCACCGTCACGGCCCCGGGCCTGCCGGCCCCCTTCGGCCTCTCGCGGCCCTTCGTCCTCTTCGGCCCCGTCGGTCGCATCCGTTTCCCCCTGTTGGTCGTGCCGTTCCGGGCGAGTCGCCCGGAAGGCCCAGGAGATGATCATGGTCGGGTCCGTCCGTGGGGGACATCCGGCGGACCGGAGGGTCGGCCGGGGGTTGTCCCCCCGGCCGGCCGGCCCGTCGGGTCCGATCCCTTGATCCTCGCGGATGGTGTGTTAGGTTCATTCTGTAGTGATCGTTACTGAATTCAGGGGGATCCGTCATGAACAAGAACGCGCTGGTCACCGGCGGCAGCAGGGGCATCGGACGGGCCGTCGCGGAACGGCTCGCGGCCGACGGGGTCACCGTCGTGCTGACCTACGCCAACGACGGGGCGGCGGCCCGGGAGACCGTCGGGAAGATCACCGCGGCGGGCGGCCGGGCCCACGCGCTGCACGCGGAACTCGGTCACCACGGCGACGCCACCGCCCTCTGGGAGGCGTACGACGCGCTGGGGCTCGGCGGGGTCGACATCGTCGTCAACAACGCGGGCATCGGACTGCCGATTCCCCTCGGGCAGGTCACCGAGGCGGACTTCGACCGGGTCTTCGCCGTGAACGTCCGCGCGCCGTTCTTCGTCGTGCAGGAGGGCCTCGACCGGCTGCGCGACGGCGGCCGCGTCATCAACGTATCCAGCGGCGCCGCCCGGATCGCCATGCCCGAGATCCTCGCCTACGGGGCCACCAAGGGCGCGCTCGACAACCTCACCCTCAACCTCGCGAAGGCCCTCGGCCCGCGCGGGATCACCGTCAACTCGGTGGCCCCCGGCATCGTCGACACCGACGTCAACGCCGGTTGGCTGCGCGGCAACCCGGAGGCGGAGGCGCACGCCGCCTCCCTCGCCGCGCTCGGCCGGGTGGGCCGCCCCGAGGACATCGCCGACATCGTCGGCTTCCTCGCCTCCGACGACGCCCGCTGGGTCACCGGCCGCGTGGTCGACGCCACGGGCGGCGCGGGGCTGTAGCGGCACGCCGCCGGCCGGTTCGGGCGCGGGCCGGCCCGGCGGCGTGACCCCGGGCACGCCGTGGGTGCCCGGTCGTACGACGACGCCCCCGGCGAACTCCGAGGGTTCCCACCGACCTCCACCGGTTCCCACCGAACCCGTACCGCGCAAGGAAGCGACATGACCGAAGCACCGCCGTCCCCCGAAGTCCTCGCCGACAAGCCCGTCCGGCTGGTCGGCCCGGAGCGCGTGCTCTTCGGGCGGCTCCTCTGCCTGCTGACCGGAAGCGAGTTCACCGTCCGCGTCTCGTACGCGGAACGCGTCTTCGAAAGCTCCTCCACAACCGCCTTCGGCGCGTTGACGGACGTGCGTCGCCTGCTCCGGGCCGAGGGACTGCGTCCCGCCGTCGAGGGTGCGCGGCTGGACGTGTATCCGAGCCGCATGGCGTTGGAGATGGGCGGCGGACGGCGTTCCTACCGCCGGCCCCCCGAAGGGCGGCCGTACACCGTGGACACCTTCGACGACGTCGCCGAGGAGGACGACGAGAAGCTGTCCTCCGTCGCCGAGCAGCGGGCCTGGATCGCCGAACGCGTACGGCTGCGCCCCTGACCGGGAGCGTCCGGCGCGGCCGTCCGGGTGGTCTTCGGGGGGTGGGCGTCGGCGGGGCGGGGCGGGCGGGCTTCCGGGGGCACGGATGGAGGGGGCCGGCCCCGCGCGAGGAACCCGTCGCGGTGGGGTCGGCTCGTCCGTGCCGATGTCCGACCCCGTGAGGGAGTTCCCCATGCGCCTGCTCGCACGCGTGGCCACCGCCGCGCTCCTCGCCGTGACCCCCGTGGTGGCCGGTACGGCGTCCGCCGCGGCCCCGGAGCCGACCCCGGCCCCGCTGTTCAAGGCCGCCGACGCGGTGCCCGGCCGGTACATCGTGACCCTGGAGAAGGGGGTGGACGCGGAGGGGGCCGCCCGGGACCTCGGCCTGGAGCCGTCGTTCCTCTACACCTCGGCGCTGAACGGCTTCGCGGCCGCGTTGACCCCGATCCAACTGGCGGCCGTCCGTGACAGTCCGGGCGTGCGGTCGGTCGAGGAGGACGCCGAGGTGCGGTCCGTGCCGCGGCCGTCGTCGGCCGCAGGATCGCGGGCACCGGCCGCCTCGTGGGGGCTGGACCGGATCGACCAGGAGAAGCTCCCGCTGGACGACGATTTCACCGTCCGCGGTACCGGCGCCGGGGTGACCGTGTACGTCCTCGACACGGGCATCGAGCGGGGCCACGCCGAGTTCGGCGGCCGGGTCGGGGCCGGCTTCGACGCGGTCGACGACGGCCTTGAGGGCGAGGACTGCCAGGGCCACGGCACGCACGTCGCGGGCACGGTCGCCGGTCGCACGTACGGGGTCGCCAAGGAGGCGGGCCTGGTGAGCGTGCGGGTCCTGCGGTGCGACGGCTCGGGCACCTACTCGGGGATCGTCGCCGGGCTGGACTGGGTGGCCCGGAACGCCGTCAGGCCGGCCGTGCTCAACGCCTCCCTGGCCGGGGACCGCTCGGAGACCGTCAACAACGCGGCGACCGCGCTGGCCGACGCGGGCGTGCTGCCGGTCGTCGCCGCGGGCAACGCCGGCCGGGACGCCTGCCGGTTCTCGCCCGCCTCCGCGGCGAAGGTCGTCACGGTCGCCGCATCGGACGGGCGGGACGAGCAGCCCGTCTTCTCCGACTTCGGCCCGTGCGTGACCCTCCACGCGCCGGGCACGGACATCGTCTCGGCCCGGCTGGGCGGGGGCGGCGTGGCCCACGACGGTACGTCGATGGCCGCGCCGCACGTCACCGGGGTCGCCGCGCTCTACCTGGCCGAGCACCCCGGGGCGCTGCCGGCGGAGGTCGCGGAGTTCCTCGTCGCCGCGTCCACGAAGGACGTCCTGACCGGCCTCGGCGACGGCAGCCCGAACCGCCTGCTGTTCACCGGCGGGCTCTGAGCCGACGAGCGCCCGTGCGAATCATCCGTACAGGTGCCCGTACGGATCGCCCGTACGCGTGAACTTCCCGGAGCCGGGCCGGCGGCTCACCGCCCCGGCCGGCAGCCCGGAAAGATCCTTTCCGCAGCCGGCGGGGCGGACCCGCTTGGCGGTATCGGACGATCCGCCAGGTAGAGGCCGCCGGCTCAAGGGTTCCGCGGGGCGCACCCGATGAAGGAGAGGGCCGCGACACCGGGAGGCTTTCGCCGGGGACGGACGCGGCTCACCCCGCCGATCCACACGCACTTCAGGGAGTTCCCTTCATGCGTCTGCTTGCCGCGCGCCTCACCACCGCCGCCGTCCTCGCGCTGACCTCCGTGGCGGCCGGTACGGCTTCCGCCGATACGCCGGAGCCGACCCCGGCGCCGCTGATCAGCTCCGCGAACGCCATCCCCGGCAGCTACATCGTCACCCTCGACAAGAAGTTCGACCCGGCGGAGTTCGCGAAGTCCCTCGGGCTGAAGACGAAGTTCTCGTACACCAAGACGATCAACGGCTTCGCCGCGGCCCTGGACGCGAAGCAGCTGAAGGCCGTCCGCGGCGCGTACGGCGTGCAGTCCGTGACGGAGGACGCGAGCGTGGCGGGCCCGCCGGCCCCGGCCAAGGGGGCTCAGACGAAGTCGCCCTCGAACTCGTGGGGTCTGGACCGGATCGACCAGCGGTTCCTGCCGCTCGACAACAACTTCAGCGCGAACCGCAGCGGCCAGGGCGTGACGGCGTACATCCTCGACAGCGGCATCGACTTCAACCACCCGGAGTTCCGTGACGGCCGTGCCCGGCGCGGCTTCGACGCGATGGGTGACGGCCGCAACGGACAGGACTGCAACGGCCACGGCACGCACGTCGCGGGCACGGTCGGCGGTACGACCTTCGGTGTGGCGCGCAAGGTGACCCTGGTCAGCGTCCGTGTCCTCGGGTGCGACAACCGGGGTGCGTGGTCGGGCATCATCGCGGGCTTCGAGTGGGTGGCCCGCAACGCGCAGCAGCCGGCCGTCCTGAACGCCTCCCTGGGCGGTGACCGGCTCGCCGCGGTGAACAACGCCGCGACGGCCGTGTCCGACCGGGGCGTCCTGCCGATCATCGCGGCGGGCAACGACAACAGGAACGCCTGCCAGGCCTCGCCGGGCTCTGCCGATCGCGTGGTGACGGTCGGCGCGACCAACCGCTTCGACGAGGAGACCGACTTCTCGAACTGGGGCACCTGCCTGGACCTCTACGCCCCGGGACAGGACATCATCTCCGCGCGTCTGGGTGGCGGCAGCGTGTCCCTGAACGGCACGTCCATGGCCGCGCCGCACGTCACCGGTGTGGCCGCGCTCTACAAGTCGGAGCACCCGAACGCGCTGCCGGCGGAGGTGACGGACTTCCTGGACGAGGTGTCCACGAAGGACATCGTCCAGAACCTCAGCGACGACAGCCCGAACAAGCTGCTGTTCACCGACGGCCTCTGATCAGCAGGAGCTCAGAGCGCCGCGACGAAGGTCGCCCAGGCCCGTGCGTGGAACACCACGTGCGGGCCTTCGGGCTGCTTGGAGTCCCGGACGGGGACGAGGTGGGGGTGTCCGTCGGCAACTTCGAGGCACTCACCGCCGTCGCCACCGCTGTAGGTGGACTTGCGCCAGGTGGCCATTTCCAGGCAGTCGCCGCCGTCACCGCCGCTGTAAGTCGACTTGTGCCAGACGGCTGCCGACAGGTCGTACTCAGGCTTGCAGGTCATGTTCGTACTCCTCCGCCACCGACTCGATCAAGGCTAGGGACTGGCGCGGGGACAGTGCGCTGGCCGTGAGGAGATCGTAGGTCAGTGTGTGCTGGGAGACCGTGGCCGGATCATCGAACAGCCGGCCCGTACCCATGCCTTGGACGTAGGCCAGCGGAGGGGCGTCGTCGAAGGACATGAGCTTGAGCGAGCCGAGCATGCCCGCGTGGAATCCGGCGCTGAACGGAAGGACTTGGACGATGATGCGGTGCGATCGGATCAGCTTCGCGACGTGGCGCAGGGCGTCGGCCAGGATCTTCGGTTCGTCACCGGAGCGGCGTAGGACTGCCTCGTCGAGGACGCACCAAAACAGAGGGGTTGTTTCGTTGTCGAGGATCGCGGACCTGGCCAGCCGGTTCGTGACCAGCTCGTCCACGGTCTCCTCCGTGGCCGTGGGCTGATACGCGCGGAAAACCGCTCGCGCATACGGCTCCGTCTGGAGCAGCCCCGGAATGATCAGCGGCGCGTACTCCCGAATGACCGTCGCCAGAGCTTCCGCCTCCGCCGCTGCCGCGAAGTGGTCGGGGTACTTGGACTTGGCCGCGGCGCCGCAATTGCGGACGAAGAACCCGCCGGTATCGAGGATCTCGTCGATCTGCTGGGCGAATTCGAGGTGCATGCGGCGCGTGCCGGATTCGAGCTGGCCGATGAACGAGCCGCTGACGAAGAGCAGTTCGCCGAGGTCGGCCTGGCTCAGGCCCTTCCGTTCGCGCGCCACGCGGAGTTCGGCGCCGAGGAGGGCTCGGGGTGAGGAGGAGGGGTCCAGGTTCTTCGGTGGCATGGCAACTCCCGGATCAACATGCGGGGGTGTTGAGGGTCCGCACTTGAAAGGCTAGCCACGGCGTCGCCACGCTGAGTATCGAAGTTGAATACTCAGAGTAGAAAGGTGACATGTCATGGTGCTCACCCCACAGGAGCGCATGCAGGCGGCCGAGGAGGCCGTCCGGCAGTTGAAGGACTCCCTTGCCGGAGTGGGGGTGCTCTTCCCCTCGCTCGACGTGGAACGGGTCTCCGCCGCCGGCTCGTACGGCCTGCCGCTGGTCGATCTCGGGCGCTGCAACCTGGACACCGCGCTGCGACTGGCCGCCGTGCTCCACGAGCGGGCGGGTGGCGACGCGTGAGCGGGACGGTCGACGCCGCCGAGTTCGCGTTCGAGCTCGGCTGGCGGCTGCGCGGGTTGGAGACGGCCCTCGCGCCGCGCGGGGCGCACGGGCCGACGGAGGGGAGCCCGAAGCCGCCACCGCCGCCGGGGTGGCAGCGGTTCACGCTCGTCCACTGCCCGGTGGAGGGCTACCCGGGGTTCGACGACCCCCGCTACGAGGGGCTCCGTACGAGCCCGCCGCAGGGGTGCGTCGCCGAGGACCTCGGCGGCTGCCTGGGGCTGCGGTGCGAGCGGCCGGGCGGCAGGCTGCTGGACGCGGTCGCCGAACTGTGCGCGGAGATCCGTACCGGGCACGGGCTGCTGATGACCGGGCTCGGCATCGACAAGCTGTGGGAGTGGTCCGAGGACGGTACGGACGGCTGGGGCGCGGAGATCGTGGGCCAGCTGCTGCTCATGGCGGCCGAACGCGGCCCGAGGCTCGGGTACGGCGTGGACGACCTCGCCGGGTTCCTGCGGGAGGCCGCCGGAGTCTGACCAGTCGCTTCCGGCGGGCCCGGGCACGAGAGCCCCGCCCCGCGCGGGGCCTTCGCGCGTAACGGACCCGTCACAGAGGGCACATGGGCCACTCCGCGCCGCCACGATGGTCCGATGCGCACCCACCACGCCTTCCTCACCCTGACCACCGCCGCGGGGCTCCTCGTGCTCACCGGATGCGCCGAGGTGGCGCCCGCCGAATCGAAGCCGGCGGCGTTACCGGTCACCGCGAAGCCGTCGGTCACTCACGACCCCGACGCTCTCCGCGCAGCCGCCGGCCTTCCCACCGCGCCCAAGGGCGCCGCCCGGCAGGCCTTCATCGGAGGTCTCGACGCCATCGACCGGGACATCGTCCACGGCAAGGAGGACAAGGCCATCAGCCGGGGCATCGACACCTGCTCCGCCATCAAGAACAACCCCGGCGACCGACCGAAGCAGATCGAGCAGACCGAGCGACGCTGGAGCAGCCCCACTCATCCGGAGGGCCACGGCCTCACCAAGGCCGCCAAGATCCTGGACGTGACCCACAAGAACATCTGTCCGACCTTCTGACCCGGTCGGACCGGTAAGGTCGGTCGGACGACCGATCGGTCGGTACGGGAGGGGGCGGGGGATGTCCGAGCTGGTGCGGGAGCCGGTGCCCGAGCGGGACGGTGCCGAGGCGCAAGCCGCACCGGCGCGGGAGGTCTCCTACGACGACACCGTGCCGGGCACGTTGCTGCTGCTTCCCGCGTTGCTCCTGCTGCGCTTCCTCGGGGAGCACTCCTGGGCGTACTGGACGGCCGCGCTGATCGGCGTCGTCGGAACGGTGATGTGCGGGCTCGGGATCGCGTCGGCGGTCGGCAGCCTGCGGCGGGGGCGGCGCAGGCTGCTCGCGGTCGCCGTCATCGCCCTGCTGGTGGGCGCGTGCGTCGTCTTCGTCGCCCGGCTCGTCGAACACTTCTGAGCGTTCCCGACCTCCGGGCCCGCGTCACGTCGCGGTGGTGGGGACGGCGCGCGCACCGTCCCCACCACCCTTCCCGTCCCGGCGGGCGCTCAGGCCAGGGCGGGTTCCTTCTCCGGGTCGGTCGCGGCGGTCGGGGCGGCCGGGTCCGGGTCGGTGTTGAGTTCGATCAGCATCTGCTTCGTGAAGCCGAAGAAGTACGTGGCGAGGAAGCCGGCGAGGTAGCCGACGGCCAGGCCGCCCGCGTAGACGGCGATGGTGGCGCCCATGCCCGCCTTGCCGTCGAGGAGCGGGAACAGGGCCCAGCCCGACGGGCCGATCGCGGTGGAGCCGACGCCGACGCCGAGCTGGCTGAAGAGGCCGACGAACGCCCCGCCGGCCGCGCCGCCCGCGCAGGCGGTGATGAAGGGGCGGCCCAGCGGCAGGGAGACGCCGTAGATGAGCGGTTCGCCGACGCCCAGGAACCCGGCGGGCAGCGCGGACTTGATGGTGGTGCGCAGCGAACCGTTGCGGGGGAGCCGGAGGTAGACGGCGATGGCCGCGCCGACCTGGCCCGCGCCGGCCATGGCGAGGATGGGCAGCAGGACCGTGTAGCCGGCCTGCTCGATCAAGGTGGTGTGGATCGGGATGAGGGCCTGGTGGAGGCCCAGCATGACCAGCGGGAGGAACAGTCCGCCGAGGACGAGTCCGGCGAAGGCGCCGCCGGTGGCGAGCAACCAGTTGGCGAAGGTGCCGATGGCGGTGGAGACCTCACCGGCGAGGAACATCAGGCCGAAGAGGGTGACGAGCCCGGAGACCAGCACCGTCAGGGTCGGGGTGACGAGGACGTCCAGGGCCTCGGGGACCCACTTGCGGCACCACTTCTCCACCTGGACGGCGAGCAGGGCCGCGGCGAGCGCGCCGAGGACGCCGCCCTGCCCGGGGGACAGCTGCTGCCCGAACGCGTCGATCTTCGCGACACCGGGGAAGACGATGATCGCGGCGACCGCGCCGCCGAGGATCGCGGTGCCCCCGAACTCCTTCGCGGTGTTGTAGCCGACGAAGACGGCGATCAGCGACATGAACCCGGAGGCCATCGCGGCGAGTGCCGGGACGAGCGCGGGCAGCCAACCCAGGTTGGTGAGCATGCCGTTCAGGCCCGCGATGATGCCGCAGCCGATGAGGGCCGGGATCAGCGGGACGAAGATGTTCGCGATGCGCCGCAGGAACAGCTTGAAGGGGGTGGAGTTCTTCGCCTTCCGGGCGTCCTTGAGCGCTTCGCCCTGCGCCGCGAGTTCCTCGGCGGTGACGGCCTTCGGGGCCGCCGAGCGCCCCTCCTCTACGAGCGCCTCGAACTCGGGCGTGACGCGGGCGACGGTGCCCGGGCCGAGGACGATCTGGTACGTGTCGTCCTCGACGACGCCCATGACCGCGGGGACCGCCTTGAGGGCCTCCTCCTGCACGAGGGTGCGGTCGCGCAGGCCGATGCGCAGGCGGGTCATGCAGTGCGCGATGGAGGTGATGTTGTCCGGACCGCCGACCAGAGGAAGGATCGCGGCGGCTGTGGCGCGGTTCTTGTCAGTGGACATGGTGGTGTCGCCTTGCGTAGGGGGTGCGGGCGGGTCAGCGGGAGCCGGTGGCGGTGGAGGGTTCGGCCGAGGCCGGGGCCGCGGTCGGGGTTTCGGTCGTGGCTTCGGCGAGGGCGGCCCGGAGGTGGCCGTCGGAGGCGGTGAGCAGGCGGCCGGCGGCGGGGCCGTCGACGCCGCCCAGGATGACGAGGATGGCGTTCTTCACCTCGCCGTCGGTGGCGGCGAGCGCGGCCTCGATCTCCTCGTCGGGGGCGCCGGTGGCCAGGGACACGATGCGGCGGGAGCGGGCGCGCAGCTTCTCGTTGGAGGCGCGGACGTCGACCATGAGGTTCCCGTACGTCTTGCCGAGCCGGATCATCGTCACCGTCGAGATGAGGTTCAGCACGAGCTTCTGCGCGGTGCCCGCCTTCAGCCGGGTCGAGCCGGTCAGCAGCTCGGGGCCGACGACGACCTCGATGCCGTGCTCGGCGGCGGCGGCGAGCGCGGAACCGGCGTTGCAGGACAGCCCGACGGTGAGCGCGCCGCGGGCGCGGGCGGACTCGACGGCGCCGATCGCGTACGGGGTGCGGCCGGAGGCGGAGATCCCGATGACGGTGTCGTCCGGGCCGATGCCCAGAGCGGTCAGGTCCTCGGCGGCCAGTTCCGCGGAGTCCTCGGCGCCCTCGACGGCCTTGACCATGGCGGAGGGGCCGCCCGCGATGAGGCCGACGACCTGCGCCGGGTCGGTGTTGAAGGTGGGCGGGCACTCGCTGGCGTCCAGGACGCCCATCCGACCGGCGGTGCCGGCGCCCGCGTAGACGAGCCGGCCGCCGCGGGCCATGCGTGCGGCGATCCCGTCGACGGCGGCGGCGATCACCTCCAGCTGCCCCGCCACGGCGGCCGGGACGGTGGCGTCCTCGGCGTTCATGATGCGGGTGATCTCCAGGGTGGACAGCCGGTCGATCTCGGCGAGCTCGGGGCGGAACGCCTCGGTGGTGAGCGTGTCGAGCTGGGCGCGGAGGGCGGCGTACGCGGTCATGGGCGGGGCTCCTGGCGGGTCGTGCGCCTGCTGGTGGGGGCGGTGGCGGAGTGGCGGGGGGCGAGGGCCTCGTAGGAGGCGGCAAGGGCGGGCGCGGCGGTCTCGTACGTCCGCTGCGCGACGCCGACGAACAGGCAGTCGACGACGAGCAGCTGGCTGGTCCGGCTCGACATGGCGGCCGGGCGCAGCTGCGTCTCGCGGGCGGCGGAGGTGGCGAGGACGAAGTCGGCGTAGTGCGCGACGGGGCTGCCGGGGCGGCCGGTGACGGCGATGGTCGTCGCGCCGTGCGCGAAGGCGTGCCGCAGCGGTTCGATGACGTCGCCGGTGGTGCCGGAGTGGGTGATGGCGACGGCGACGTCCCCGGGGCGCAGCAGGACGGCGTTGGTGACGGCGAGGTGCGGGTCGTTGTGGGCGTGCGCGACGAGACCGATGCGCAGCAGCTTCTGCGCCAGGTCCTGGCCGACGAGCGCGGAGGCGCCGACGCCGTAGATGTCGATGCGGCGGGCGGTCGCGAGGGCGCCGACGGCGCCGGACAGCTGCGTCAGGTCGAGCCCGGCGGCGGTGTCGGCGAGGGTCTGCGCCTCCTCGTGCGCCAACTTGGCGACGACGTCGGCGAGGGGGTCGTCGACGGCTATGTCGACGGTGACCGCCGGGGCCGCGCCCGACTCCTGCTGCGCGGCGAGCGCGGCGAGCGCGAGGCGCAGGTCGCGGTAGCCGGGGTAGCCGAGGAGGCGGGCGGTGCGGACGACGGTGGCCTCGCTGGTGCCGGTGTGCTCGGCGAGGGCGGAGACGGTGAGCTGGGCGCAGCCGGCCGGGTCGGAGGCCACGGCTTCGGCGACGGCCTGCATGGAGCGGGTCATGGACGGGCCGAGGCTGCGCACGCGGGCGCGGAGGGCGGCGGGGGCGGGGGGTGTCGGCGCGGGGTGGGCGCCGGCCGCGGGGGGCGTGACCGCGTCGGGGGCGGCTTCCGTCGAGGGGTTCGCCGCCGCGGCGGGGTCCGCTGCCGCCGGGGGGGCCGCCCGCACGTCCCTGCAAGTTTCTTTCGCGTTCTTGCTCACGCCTGAAATCTATTTTCAGACGCGGGGGCGGGTCAAGACGCCATGGGGCCCGAGTCGGGAGGGACTTCGGGTACCGGCGAAAGGGACCTTCGCCACCCGGGGCGCACAGGTCCACAATGAGCCCATGGACACCGCGACCCCCCTGGAACAGGCGCTGCACGTCGCCCGCGCACTCGTTCTCGCCGATCTCGCCGCAGGTGAGGTCGCCGATGCCGACGTCGTCTCCCTCGTCGAGGACTCGGTCACGCACCGCCGGTGGTGGGTGGAGCAGTGGCCGGAGGGCGTCGATTACCTCGCCGGACTCGTCGCGCAGGACGTGAAGGACGCCCTGCTGGAGAAGTACGGCCGCTGGCCGCTGTGCCCCGTCTGCGGGCACGGTGAACCGCACGCGCTGGACGTCGAGCCCGAGCTGGGGCCCGATCCGCACTGGGTGTGCTCGGAGGCGGGAGTGCGGGTGGCGGCGGTGGGCGGACTCGGCCCCGTCCTCCACCCGGGCCGGTGAGCCGCCCGTGACGGTCTACATCGACCCGCCGGTCTGGCCCGGGCACGGCCGCATGTGGTCGCACCTGGTCAGCGACGTCTCGTACGAGGAACTGCACGCCTTCGCGGCGTCCATCGGCTGCCCGCCCCGCGCCTTCGAACGGGACCACTACGACGTCCCCTCGCACCGCTACGCCGACGCCGTCGGCGCGGGCGCGGTGGAGATCGGCAGCAAGGAACTCGTCCGCCGACTCACGGACGCGGGCCTGCGCCGCCCGAAGGGCCGTCCGTTCTGAGGGAACCGCGGGGGCGGCGGCCGGATCAGGTGTGGGTGGCGCCCGCGGTCTCGGCGGCGCCCGAGGCCCCGGCGGGAGACGCGGCCTCGGCGGGCGATCCGGTTGCGGCCGGTCGTGAGCCGCCGACCACGCGGGTGCCGGGCTGCGGGGTGCGGCGGTCCAGGCGCAGGGCCGCGACGGCCAGACCGATGGCCGTGACCGTCATCGCGGCCCCGGCCCAGGCGGTCGCGGAGAACCCGTAGCCTGCGTCGATGACGGTGCCGCCGAGCCAGGGGCCGCCCGTGTTGCCCAGGTTGAACGCGGCGGTGGTCGTGGCCCCGGCGAGGGTGGGGGCGGCGCCCGCGACGTTGAACATGCGGGCGTTGAGCGCGGGGGCGGTGAAGAACGCCGAGACGCCCATCAGGAACGACAGCGCCACGGCCGCGACCTGCACGGACGCCAGCAGGGCCAGCGCCGTGAGGAAGACCGTCGACGCGGTGATGCCCCAGATCATCACCCCGAAGAGGTGCGCGTCGGCGACCCGCCCGCCGATGGCGGTGCCGATCAGCGCGCCCACGCCGAACAGGCCCAGGATCCACGGAACCCACTTCGAGTCCAGCCCGGCCACGTCCGTGAGCAGCGGCGACAGGTAGCTGAAGGCGCAGAAGATGCCGCCCGCGGCCAGCGCCGTCACACCGATCGACAGCCACACCTGACGGTCGCGGTAGATGCGCAGCTCACGACGGAGACGGGGCTTCTCGTCGGGCAGCGGGATCCGCGGGATCAGCGCCAGGATCCCGACCAGGGCGACGGCGGAGGCCGCGCCGACCGACCAGAACGCGGAACGCCAGCCGAGGTGCTCGCCGAGGAAGGCGCCCGCGGGGACGCCGAGGACGTTGGCGATGGACAGGCCGCCGATCATGACGGCCATCGCGCGGGCCCGCTGGTCCTTGTCGACCATGGCGATGGCGACGGCCGCGCCGACGGCCCAGAAGCCGGCGCAGGCGAGCGCCGACACCACGCGGGAGGCGAAGAGCAGCCCGTACGAGGGGGCCAGCGCGCCCGCGACCTGCCCGAGGCCGAAGAGGATGATCAGCGCGATGAGGGTGGTGCGGCGCGGCAGCCGCAGGGTGGCGACGGCCAGCAGCGGGGCGCCGACGACCATGCCGATCGCGAAGGCGGATATGAGCAGGCCGGCCTGCGGGATGGTGACGCCCATGTCCGCGGCGATCGGTGGCAGGAGCCCCGAGAGCATGAACTCGCTGGTGCCGAGCGCGAAGACGGACAGGCCGAGGACGTACACGGCGACGGGCATGCGGGGGCGTGCGGACGAGGCTGCGGGCATGACATACACAAACCCGCCCTTAGCGGGGCGCATTCCCGTGTGACGGTCCGTATGTCAGGTCGGGACGTTCGTCCCGTCAGGTCGGGTCCTTCGGCCCTTCGGGGGTGGTGGGGGCGGTGTCGCCGGTGGGGGTGGTGGGGGTGGTGGTGGTGCCGGGCGTCGGCGTCGGTGTCGTGAGGGCCGTGAGTTCCCGGGTCAGGTTCCGGCGGGCGGGGGCCTCCCAGTGGGTGGCGCCGTACGGGGTCCGGAAGAGGCGGGGCAGGTCCAGCAGCTGGCCCAGCACGGCGGCGCGGCCGGCCCGGAAGGCCTCGTCGGGGACGAAGCCGTACTCCGAGCGGACCGCGGCGGCGTAACCGGCGTAGGCGGCCGGACTGCCGGCGAGGACGGCGAGGTCGGCGTCGCAGAGGGCCTCGCCGTTGGTGTCGTCGGGGGCCGGGTCGTGGGTCACGGTCAGCCGGACCAGTCGGGCCGTCTCGGCGGTCCGGGCCGGATCGACGCCGAGCTCGGCGAGGGCCCGCTCGGCGAGGACCGCGCTGCGCTCCTCGTTCTCGGAGCGGTCGGGCCGGTAGACGGCGTCGTGGAACCAGGCGGCGAGCTCGGTGGCGGCCGGGTCTGCGGCGTGCGTCGTCAGCGCGTCGAGGTGGGAGAGGACGTCGGCGAGGTGGTCGGTGGTGTGGTACCTGCGCTGTGGCTCCGCCCAGGCGGTGAGGAGGCGGTCGGCGTAGGGCTCGGGGTCGACGGCGGGGTCCGCGCCGGCGGCGAGGAGGGTGGCGCGGAAGCGGGTGCGGAGGTCGGTGTCGCGGGTCGTGGTGGCGGGGGTCGGAGTGGCGGGGCGCGTGGCGTCGGGGGTCGCGGCGTCGGCGGTCCCGGCGGTCCCGGCGGTCCCGGCGTCGGCCGGGAGGGTCGGGGAGGCGGTGGTGCCGCTCGTGGTGTCGGCGTGCTCGGGGTCCGTGTTCATGCGCACATTGTGGGGGTGGCGTGATTGTGCTGGTGGAGCGAGGGCGGGGCCCCGTACCCTGCATATTGGACTAGACCTATTTTCCATATCGGTCCGGCCCGGGCCATACGCGCAGTTTTCCGATTTCCGAATCCGAGATCCGAAGGATGGGACGACATGAGCAACCGTGCGCTCCTGGAGGTGATCGCCCTCGACGTGGAGGACGCGGTCGCCGCCCAGGAAGGTGGGGCGGACCGACTCGAACTGGTCACGGACATCGCCGCCGACGGGCTCACCCCGTCGCGCGAGACGTTCGCGGCGGTCAGGGCGGCGGTCGACATCCCGCTGCGCGTGATGCTCCGCAGGACGGACGGGTTCGCAGCCGGGGACCTGGCCGGTCTGGTGGAAACGGCGCGGGGGCTGCGGGCGGAGGGTGCGGACGAGTTCGTGCTCGGGTTCCTGGACGCGGAGGGCGGGCCTGACCTGGCCGCCGTCGAGGCGGTGGTGGCCGAGCTCGACGGCTGCCGGTGGACCTTCCACCGGGCGATCGACCGGGCGCCGGACCGGGACCAGCTGCGGAAGGCGCTCGCGGAGCTGCCCGGGCTGGACACGTACCTGACCGCCGGGTCGGCGGGCGGGGTCGACGAGGGGATGCCGGTGCTGCTCGCGGAGGCGGCGAGGGCGGCGGAGCCGGGGTACCGGGCGCGCATCCTGGTCGGCGGGGGGCTGGCCCTGCGCCACCTGCCGGAGCTCCGGGCGGCGGGCATCGACGCCTTCCACATCGGCGGCGCGGCCCGCCCGTCGGGCTGGGACGGGCCGGTGTCGGCGGCGGCGGTGGCGGAGTGGCGGGGGGCGTTGGGGTAGGGGGGACGGGGTGCGGGGCGGGTGCTTCGGCCGGTGCCGGTGCCGGTGCGGTGGCTGGGGGTGGGGCGGGGCCGGTGCCGGGGTGGGGTGTCGTCCGGGACGGGCATGATTTATGGCGCCCCGTCCGGGGCTGCGTTGGCGGAGCGGCACCGCGCGCCAACAAATCACGTTTGAGTCCCGGCCGACACCCCACCCCGTCCCCGACCCCGCCCCGCGGCATCACAGTCCGTTCGGGCCTGCCCATCCAGCCCCGCCGGCCTCGCCGGCGTTTGAGGCGCGGGGGTCCGGGGCGGAGCCCCGGGGGCTGCACCGGGACCCCGGTCGCGCCATCCGGCGCCGCCGGCGCTTGAGGCGCGGGACGGTCAGGTTCGGGTGGGGGTCAGGGCTTCGGGGAGGGGGGCCGCGTGGAGGGTCGTGAGGCCCGAGACGGCTCGGGTGAGGCAGACGTACAGGCGGCGCAGCCCGGTCCGTTCGTCCGGCTCGCCGCTCACGACGGCGGCCGGCTCGTCGAGCACGACGTAGTCGTACTCCAGACCCTTCGCCAGCGACGCCGGCACCAGCGTCAGCCGCGACCGCGCCGTCGTCTCCTCGCCGGGCGACAGGTACGGGAGGCCCGCCTCCAGGAGGGCCCGTCCCAGGTCGGGGATCCGCGCGTCGGCCGCGATCAGGCCGATCGAGCCCTCGTGCGCGAGGGAGGCCCGGCAGGCGTCGATCACCGCGGGGGTGAGGCCGTCCGCGTCCGTGACCTCCGTGACCGTCAGGGAGCCGGGGGTCTCGCGGACCGAGGAGACCGGGGCCAGGCCGGGGGAGATGGCCGGCAGCAGCCGGGAGGCGTAGGCGATGACCTCGCGCGGTACGCGGAAGCCCGCCGTGAGTTCCTCCAGGACCGCTTCCGGCTTGCCCAGGTGGGTGAGGGCCTCGTCCCAGCTGCGGGTGGCCCAGGGAGTGGTGCCCTGCGCGAGGTCGCCGAGGACCGTCGCCGAGCCCGTCGTGCAGCGGCGGCCCACGGCCCGGTACTGCATCGGGGACAGGTCCTGCGCCTCGTCGAGGACGACGTGACCCAGGGAGTGCGTACGTTCCACCAGGTCGGCGGCCTCGTCGATGAGGACGAGGTCCGCCGGGGACCACTTCGCCGACTTCACGCCGCGGTACGGCTTGGGCCACAGCAGGAGCTTCTGCTCGTCGGCGGTGAGGACGCCCTCGGCGTGGACCGCGAGGAACTCCGGGTCGGACAGCAGGCGCAGCACCAGCTTGGCCGGCTCCACGGGCGGCCAGATCTCCTTGACGGCGGCCTTCACGGCGGCGTTGCGCGCCACCGCGTCCTGCACGCGGTCGTCGGGGGCCTCGCCCGCCTGCTCCATGCGGACGAGGATCTGGTGGGCGATCCGCTGCGGCAGCGCCTCGCGGGCCGCGCCGTAGCGGATGTCGCGCCGCTGGAGCTCCTCGACGATCTCCGCGAGCTCGTACGCCGGGACCCGCCAGCGGCGCGAGCCGCGCACCACCATCAGGGGCTCGGTGGGCGGGCTGACGTGCGAGCGGACGGCGTCGCGCAGCACGCGGGCCATGCGGGCGTCGCCCTTGACGACGGCCGTCGCGGCCTCGTCGGTGCCGCGCGCCTCCAGCCCCGGGCGGGCGACCAGGTCGTCGACGGTGGCCTGCTTGACCTCCAGCTCGCCCAGGGCCGGCAGGACCTGCTCGATGTAGTGGAGGAAGGAACGGTTCGGCCCGATGACGAGGGTGCCGGTGCGGGCGAGCCGGTCGCGGTGGGCGTACAGGAGGTACGCGACGCGGTGCAGGCCGACGGCCGTCTTCCCGGTGCCGGGCCCCCCTTGTACGCAGACGGATCCGGACAGGCCGGAGCGGACGATCTCGTCCTGCTCCGGTTGGATCGTCGCGACGATGTCGCGCATGGGGCCCACGCGGGGGCGCTCGATCTCCTGCTGGAGGAGCTTGCTGACGGCGGCCGCCTCGGCGGGGTCGGAGAGGTGCTCGTCCTCGTACGCGGTCAGTTCGCCGCCCGTGTAGCCGAAGCGGCGGCGCAGGGAAACGTCCTGCGGGTCGGCCTTGGAGGCGCGGTAGAACGGTTGGGAGACGGGCGCGCGCCAGTCGATGACCATCGGGTCGCCGTCGGCGTCGTGGACGTGGCGGCGGCCGATGTAGAACTGCTCGCCCTCCGCGCCCTCGGCCAGTTCGGCGCCGGGGGCGTGCAGGTAGTCGAGGCGGCCGAAGAAGAGCGGGGTGTGGGAGAGGTCGGCGAGGGCCTTGATCCGGTCGTCGATCTGCGCCTGGAGGACGATGGCGTTGACCCAGTTCGCGGTGACGTCGCGGATGTCGAGGGCCTCGACGTCCTCGCGCATCGCGCGGAGGGCGGAGCGGGAGGCGGCCAGGTGGGACCGTTCGCGGGCGAGCGGGTCGGATTCGGGGGCGTGCGCGGGCACGGGACTGCCTCCAGCTGCTGGTAAGGAACTGATGTCCGCCGGTTTCCGAGCGGCGGACGGCTCTCCCCGATGAGGCGGCGGGAGGCGGCAAGAGCGGAGATTCTAGTCACCGTGCCCGCGTCGCGCGAACGGATTACGGGGGTGCGGGTCGGCGGGCGGCGGGGGCTCCGTACGGGTGCGGACGCGTGTCATACGGGGGAGTGTCAGACCTGGGAGGGGCCCCCTAGGGGGCGGGGTGGGTCGTGAGGAGGACCGGGGGAGCCCGGATGTTCCCTCTGCGGGGCGATGTGCCGGCGGGCGGGAAAACGCACCATGGATACATGAGCACCGCAACCTTCACCCCGATCCAGGGCGGCCGCCCGAGCGGCGCCACCGCCACCTCCGACCATCGCTCCCGCTACCGCGTGGGCGACGTCCTGCGCGCCGCGAAGGTCTTCGCCGCGACCGCCGTGAGCGTTGTCGTCCTGGGCGAATACGCGGAGGACGCCGGCGTCATACGTCGCTGACCGGGCCGCCGCCGACCGAGGTGGTGCGGCTCGGGCGTGGCCGGATCCCGGCTGCACCCGGTCGCTGATCCACTAGGGTCACGCGCGTGACCCGGAGCTCCGATCCCGCCCGCTCGCCGTCGCCCCTTGCCGGTCTGCTGGTCACGGGCTCGCTGCTGGTCCTGGGCGTGCTGTGCATCGCCCTGCGCCTACCCATGGCCGAGGCGCTCGTCCACGGCATTTCCGCCGCCGAGTGGCATCCGCCCGCCGCTTATCCGCCGTTCGCGGCGATCCTCTTCACGCCGGCCGCGTGGCTGCCGTCCGGGGTGCTGAAGCTCGTGCTCCTCCTCGGCAACGCCGCCCTGCTCGCCCTGCTGATCCTGCTTTCCTGCCGCCTCGTGGGACTGCGGGGCCGGACCGGACCGGTGCTGGCCGCCACCATCGGTGGGCTGTGGCTGGAGCCGCTGTTCCAGAGCCCGTTGTCCGGGCAGATCAACCTGGCGCTGGCCTGCCTGGCCGTCTGGGACCTGGGCCGGGCGCGCGGAGCACTGGGCAAGGGCTTCGCGTTGGGCACCGCCGCCGGGATCACCCTGACGCCGGCGGTCTTCATCCCGTACCTGCTGCTCACCGGCCGGGTCCGGGCCGGGCTCACCGCCCTGGCCGGATTCACCGTGACGGCTCTGCTCGGGCTGCTGGTACTCCCGCAGGCCTCCGCCGACTTCTGGGCCCGCCACCTCCCCGGCGCCGGCAGCGACCTGCTGCTCCACTGGCCCCACCTGTGGGTGTGGACCGTACCGCTGCTGACCTGCGTCGCCGGAGCCCTCCTACGCCGCCACCGAGCCCGCACCGCCCAACGCGCCGTCCCCGGGACCGCCCAAGTTCCGGAGTGCGGCCCGGCCCCGGATTCCGTCCTGGCCCCGGACCCCGCGCCGACCCCGGATTCCGCGTCGGCCCCGGTTCCGGCCCCGAAGCCCGCCCGGGATGCCGTCCCGGGTCCGGGCCCGGTGCCGGGTTCCGGTCTGCGGTGTGGCTCCGCCTCCGCGTCCGACGGGGTGTCGGCCGGGACCCGGTGACGGAGGGGCGGGACGTGGCCGGGCCGGGCGTGGGGGCGCCGGGGGCGGTCAGCCGTCGGCGAGGAGTTCGTCGGCGTCCAGGATGCGGTAGGCGTAGCCCTGCTCGGCGAGGAAGCGCTGACGGTGGGCGGCGAAGTCCTGGTCGATCGTGTCGCGTGCGACGACCGAGTAGAACCGCGCCTCGTGCCCGTCCGCCTTCGGACGCAGCACCCGGCCGAGACGCTGCGCCTCCTCCTGGCGGGAGCCGAACGTGCCGGACACCTGAATGGCGACCGTGGCCTCGGGCAGGTCGATGGAGAAGTTCGCGACCTTCGAGACGACCAGCACGCTGATCTCGCCCTCACGGAACGCGTTGAAGAGCTTCTCGCGCTGCGCGTTGGACGTCTCGCCCTTGATGACGGGCGCGTCCAGGTGTTCGCCGAGCTCGTCGAGCTGGTCGATGTACTGCCCGATGACCAGCGTCTGCTCGCCCTGATGCTTGCGCACCAGCGCCTCGGTGACCTTCCGCTTCGTGGCCGTCGTCGCGCAGAAGCGGTACTTCTCCTCCGTCTCGGCGGTCGCGTACGCGAGCCGCTCCGACTCGGTGAGGTTGACCCGGACCTCGACGCAGTCCGCCGGCGCGATGTAGCCCTGCGCCTCGATCTCCTTCCACGGCGCGTCGAAGCGCTTCGGCCCGATGAGGGAGAAGACGTCGGACTCGCGGCCGTCCTCACGGACGAGGGTCGCCGTCAGACCGAGCCGGCGGCGGGCCTGCAGGTCGGCGGTGAACTTGAAGACCGGGGCGGGCAGCAGGTGGACCTCGTCGTAGAGGATCAGGCCCCAGTCCCGGGAGTCGAACAGCTCCAGGTGCGGGTAGACGCCCTTCCGCTTGGTCGTCAGGACCTGGTACGTGGCGATCGTGACGGGCCGGATCTCCTTGCGGGTGCCGGAGTACTCGCCGATCTCCTCCTCCGTCAGAGACGTCCGCTTGACCAGCTCGTGCTTCCACTGGCGGGCCGAGACGGTGTTGGTGACGAGGATGAGCGTGGTCGCCCGCGCCTTGGCCATGGCACCGGCGCCGACCAGGGTCTTGCCCGCGCCGCAGGGCAGTACGACCACACCCGAACCGCCGTGCCAGAACCCCTCGACGGCCTGCTGCTGGTAGGGGCGCAGCGCCCAGCCGTCCTCGACGAGGTCGATCGGGTGGGCCTCGCCGTCGACGTACCCGGCGAGGTCCTCGGCGGGCCAGCCCAGCTTGAGCAGGGTCTGCTTGATCTGCCCGCGCTCGGAGGGGTGCACGGCGACGGTGTCGGGGTCGAGCCGGGCGCCGACCAGCGGCGCGACCTTCTTGGACCGCAGGATCTCCTCCAGCACCGGACGGTCGGTGCTGGTCAGGACCAGCCCGTGCACGGGGTGCTTGGAGAGGGTGAGGCGGCCGTAGCGGGCCATGGTCTCGGCGACGTCGACGAGGAGCGCGTGCGGGACGGGGTAACGGGAGAACTCGACGAGCGCGTCGACGACCTGCTCGGCGTCGTGGCCGGCGGCCCGCGCGTTCCACAGGCCGAGCGGGGTGATCCGGTAGGTGTGGATGTGCTCGGGAGCCCGCTCAAGCTCGGCGAACGGGGCGATGGCGCGGCGCGCGGCCCCGGCGAGCTCGTGGTCTACCTCCAGGAGGAGGGTCTTGTCGCTCTGGACGATGAGTGGGCCTGAGTTCACGGGAGCACCTTTCCGTTCGGCCAAACCTCCAGTGTGCCGCATGGCCAGGGGTTTCAGGGTGGTGAGGGAGACGGAGCCGGGCCGGCGAGAGCGCCGCCGGCCGGCGAAAACGGGCTGACACCGTGCTCGGGCGTGCGTACGTTCCGGGTATGGATGACGATCAGCGGGGACTCGGGTTCGTACCGGACGGCTTCGAGGTGCCGCGCGCCTTCGCCGGGGACGGGTTCCGGCTGGAGCCCCTCGGGCCGCAGCACAACGAACGGGACCTCGCCGCCTGGAGCGGCAGCATCGAGCACGTCCGCGCCACCTGCGGATTCACCGGCGGCTGGCCGCCGGCGGAGGGCATGGGGGCGGAGGCGAACCTCGTCGACCTGGAGCGGCACGCGCGGGACTTCGAGGAGCGGCGCGGGTTCACGTACAGCGTGCTGGAGGGCGCGGACGAGGTCATCGGCTGTCTGTACGTGTACCCCGCCAAGTCGGAGCCGGGGCGGGTGCGGGTCAGCTCCTGGGTACGGGCCGACCGGGCCCACCTGGACGGGCTCGTCCGCGAGGCGGTGAGCCGCTGGCTGCGGGAGGCGTGGCCGTTCGACGCGGAGCGGATCGACTACGCGGGGGTATGAGGCGGGGTCGGGGCCGGCGGGGTCGGCGGGTGGGGTCGGGGCGGTCGGTCAGGCGCCGAGGTGGGGGAGGGGGCCCGCCGGGTACGGGGTCTCGGCGGGCAGGAGGGCGCGGGCGTCCTCGTCGTGGCCGGACCGGATCAGGGCGTGGAGCCGCCGGGCCAAGGGGGTGACGTCGCGGATGGAGACCGTCCACTCGTCGGCGTAGGCGCGGGAGGCGGGGCCGGACAGGCCCAGCTGAAGGGATCGGTGGGGCAGCGGATTCAGGTGCAGGTCCCGCTCCGGGTCCCACTGGACGCGCGCGGGGGCGGCTGCCAGGGACTGCCGCCAGGTCTCGCGGTCCGGGTGGATGCCGGGCGCGTAGTGCGAGAGGCAGGCCTCGGACAGGGCCCGGTCGAAGCCCTCGCGGGTGATCTCGATCGCCAGAACCGTCTCCTGGTCGGCCTTGGTGGCCCAGCCGCAGCGGTACATCATCCACAGGAACGACGGCTTGACCCACGTCATGCGGTCGCGCTTCCAGGCGGGAGGGAAGCGGTTGTCGCGGGCGGCGGGGGTGGCCAGGTGGGGGGAGTAGGCCTGGTACACCGTCACGGTGGTGGGGGTGTGGGTGGCGCGGATCCGGTGGGGCGGGGGTGCGGGGGGTGTGGGGCGTGCGGTGGGCATGCCGTTCACCCTGCCGGGTCGGGGGGCTTTGCGGCCAGCGGGTTTTCGGGCCGTGCGGGTCCCTCCGGGGGTGGGTGGTGCCGCTGCGCGGGGCGTGTCCCCGCCCCGCCCTTCCTCCGTTCCCCGGGCTGCGCCCGGACCCCGTGCGCGTGCGACGCCGTTGCGGGGGGCCCCGCCCCCGGACCCCCGCGCCTCAAGCGCCGGCGGGGCTGGATTCGGGGCCGGTGGGGCTGGGTTGGGTGTGCCGGGCGTCGGGATGGGCCCCGCTCCCGGACCCCCGCGCCTCAAACGCCGGCGGGGCTGGATTCGGGGCCGGTGGGGCTTGGTTGGGGCCGGTGGGGTCGGGTTGTCAGACCTGGTCCTCCGCCAGTTCCGCTACGCCCGTGATGCGGTGGAGGGGGTACGTGCGGACTTCGTCCGCCGTGTGGTCGTAGCCGGTGACGAAGCCGCCCTCCACGCGGACCGGGGCGATGACGCGTTGGCTGGCCGCGCCGTCGGCGTTGACGTAGCCGATCCAGACCGCCGAGCCCGTCAGGGCGGCGGCCTGGACCGTTGCCAGGGTTTCCGCCGCGCTGGTGCGCGGGAGTTCGCCGGGCGCCGCCGTCGGGGAGTCCGTCGTCGACGCGGGTTCCTTGCGGACCGCCGTGGCCGCGAGGTCGCCGGCGCGGATGGCCCGTACCGCCGCGCCCAGCAGCGTGGCGTCGGGGACCGGCGGCCCGTCGGGGACCGGGACCGGTGCCGAGCGGGCCGGGGTGCGGTGGGCGTCGGACCGTGCCACCAGGACGTCGCCGGTACGGGACTCCGCGGCCGGGGCGTAACCCATCGCCCGCAACCCGTCGAGCAGCGCCCCCGGTTCGGCCTGCGCGGCCAGGACGGTCGGCGCGAGGCGGCGCAGCCCGAGTCCGGCGGACCGCTTGTCGGCGAGGATCTCGTTCAGCATGCCGTCGTCGTCGCAGCGCACGTACGAGGAGGCCGCGCCGACGCGCAGGTGCCCGTGCCGTCTCGCCACGTCGTCGATGAGGTACGAGAGCGGCTGCGGTACGGGGGTGCGGCTGTGCTCGGCGAGGAAGGCGTGCAGGTCGACGGCGGTGTGCCCGGCGTCCAGGGCCCGGCGCACGGAGCCGGGGGTGAAGCGGTACACGGTCGCCCCGCCCTTGGACTCGACGTCCGCGAGCACGGCCAGGGTGTCGCCGAGCGGGCGGCGCAGCGGGCCGGGCGCGACCGCCGTAAGGTCGGCCTGGAGCAGGACGTGGTCGACCGGCTCGGGCAGCAGCGGGGCCAGCGGCGGCGCCGGATCCCGGTGCTCCAGCAGGGCGCGGCCGAACGCGCTGATCGCGCCGCGGCCGGTGACGCCGAGGACCTCCGCCTCGGTCAGCGTCCAGTGCGCGAGGCGGGCCCGCAGGTCGCTGGTGCCGCGTACGGGACGTTCCCAGGCGAGCCGGTCGAGCAGTGCGTCCGGGTCGGGGGAACCGCCCTCGGGGAGTTCGGCGATGAGGCCCAGGACGCGGCGGCGCACCTCGGGCGCCGCCGACCGGTCGAGTTCCGGTCCGAGCGTCGACAGGGTGCGTCCCTTGGCGTCCTGCTCGCCGACGAGCCCGGCGGTCCGGGTGGCCGGCAGCCAGGCCGCGGCGAGCACCGACCAGCGTTCGGCGGGCGGCAGTTCGCACCAGCCGTCGAAGGCCGGGGTCGGCGCGTACCGTTCGTCGGCCTCCCCGTCACTGGCCAGGAGCCCGGCCGCGTAGGCGAGTTCGATCCAGAACGCCGCCGAGGGTTCGGTGGTGTCCAGCGCGGTCGCCGCCCGCTTCAGGTCCCGTACGGCGAGCCCGCCCGCCCGCAGGACGGCCGGCCCGGCGTGTTCCCAGGACTTCACGAGTTCCTCGACGGTGGCCACGGCGGCCAGTGCCTGGCCGGCCGCGTTCGCGTCCACAAGCTGTGGACGGTGCTCGCGGCGCGCGCCGACCGTCGGCGGCAGCGGGGCCGTCGACCGGTGTGCCAGCCCGCCGCGCAGGTGCAGCGCGACCTCGCGGGGCAGTACGACCGTCCGAGCCGAGGCGGGCAGCAGCAGACCCCGGTCGCGCAGCCAGCGCACCGGCGCGGTCGGCTGCGGGGTCACCTCCCCGTACGGCGGCCCCCACACGAGCCGCCCGAGGACCTGGTGGGCCTCGGCGGGGGCCTCGTCCAGCAGCGCCGACATCCGTTCCTGGTCGGTGAACAGGCCGGTCAGGGCGGTCACGGCGGACACCGCGTCGTGGGTCGCGGGCAGCCCGAGGGCCGCCACGATCTCCTGGATCCGCGTCGGTGACATGCCGGCCGTCGCCTCGGACACCGTCGGTCCGAGACCCGTCGGGGAGGGGCGTTGCGCGGACGGCGCGAGCAGTTCCCGGGCGGTGCGCACCAGTCGGAGCCGGTCCTCGTCGCCCCACACCAGGGCCTGGTCGCGCAGTGTGCCGAGGGCCCGCGGCAGCTCGGCGCGGGCGGCCTCGTTCTCGCCGCCCGTCAGCAGGGACTCCAGCACCGGGTACGGGCACGGGTCGGGTGCCACGGCGAGGGCCTCCGCCGTCTGGAGGGCGAACCGGTCCAGGCGGTCCAGGGCGCGCACGACCGACGCGCGGGTCCCGGCGCGGGTGGCGAGCTGGGTGACGTCGCCGGGCACCGGGTTCAGCAGGTCGGGCCGCGCGTGCAACAGGGCGGCGAGCCCCACGTCGTCACGGGCGCGCAGCGCCTCGGCGAGGGAGCGCGGGGCATTTCCCGCAGCGGTGCTTGCCTCGGGCACGGTGGTCGCCTCCTGGTCGCGCCGGCCGGTCCGTCGGCCGGTCCCCATCCGGTCAACGGTATCCGTTGCGCCGACGACCGCTCCACGGGCGCACGCGCTACCTTCGGGGCAGGCGGGACGTGAGGAGCCGGGGCGTGGGGATCGAGAGCGACCATCTGGTCTACGAATATCTGAGCCGGGTCGGGGACTTGGCGCAGCGACGGCAGTTGGCGTCGGGTGATCGGATGCGGCTCGTTTCGGGGCTCCGGGACGAGATCGACCGTCGGCGCGCCAAGTACGAACCGGAGACGCCGGCGGCCGTACGTCGGATCCTGGAGCGGCTCGGCACGCCGGAGGAGGTCCTCGACACCGTCGGCCGGCCGGCGCGCGCCGCCGAGCCGGTCCGCGACCCCGCCCCGGCGGTGGCGGCTCCCGCCGTTCCCGTCCAGCGGGGCCGGTTGCGTCGCAGGCCCGCCCCGGAGCCGGCGGAGGAGCCGCGGAACGTGCCGCCGCACCTCGCCGGTCTCGACGAACTCGGCATCCCCGACGGCGTCGAACCCGACTGGTGGCGCGTCGGGCCGGGCGCGGCGGCGCTCGGTTCGGGGCCGCAGGTCGACGGTTTCGCGGGCGGCATCGAGTTCCCGGCCGGCTTCGGCCGCGCGGGCGCGGACGACGATCCGGACGCGGACGACGCGGCGGACGGGACCGCGGCGCGTCCGGCGGGCCCGTCGGAATCCCGGACGCGCCGGGTCGTACGGGTGCTGCGCGCCCGTCGGGAACGCCGCCGGCAGCGCAAGGCCGCCGCGGCCGCCCCCGACGCCGCTGCGGCGCCGGCGGGTCGCGCCCGCCCGCACGCGTTCCTGCTGCTGGCGGCGGCGCTCCTCGCCGCGGGGGCGCTCACCGGGTACTGGATGCTGCTGGCCGTCGGGTGGCTGGTGGCGTACGGGTCCCGGGTGCTCGCGCCGGGCGAACGCAAGTGGGTCGTCCTCGGCGTGCCCGGCGCGATCTTCACCGGGGCGGTGCTGTGGCTGTGGGGTCGGCGGGCCGGCCGGTGGGGCGAGGCGCTCGCCGATGACGGCATGGGCGCGGCGTTCCACGGCATGTGGCCCGCCCTGATCCGCTGGGCCGCCGTCGTGACGGCGGTGTACCTGCTGTGGCGTTCCCGCCGTCGTGGCTGACTGCGGTGGGTCTGGCCGAAGATGATTGCTCCCACCACGCATTCCGGAGGGGCGGATGGAGAACGTCTTGAATGGAGCCCGAGTGACCGGGGTGGGATATGCCTACATTTCACGGTCTGGAAAGGGAAAGCTAAGTCCACGTTCCGTTTAGCTGGACGGGCCTCGGCACAATGGGGGCATGACCTCCCACCCCCACACCATGATCCAACCCGCCCTTTTGACGGTCGGGTTCGACCTCGACATGACCCTGATCGACTCCCGTCCCGGCATCCGGGCCACCTATCAGGCACTGTCGGCCGAGACGGGCGCCTTCATCGACGCGGACGAGGCCGTCACCCGGCTCGGGCCGCCGCTGGAGGAGGAGCTCGCGTACTGGTTCACCGACGCGGAGATCCCGGCGATGCGGGACCGCTACCGGGAGATCTACGTCGAGCACGCCATCGAGCCCACCCCCGCGATGCCCGGCGCCCGCGAGGCGATCGCCGCCGTCCAGGCGCTCGGCGGCCGTGCCATCGTTGTCACCGCGAAGAACGAGCCCAACGCTTGCCACCACCTGGAGCACCTCGGCATCGAGGCCGACGCCGTCATCGGCTGGCTGTGGGCCGAGGCCAAGGCGGAGGCCCTGCGCGAATACGGCGCGCAGGTCTACGTCGGCGACCACGTCGGCGACGTACGGGGCGCCCGCACGGCCGGCGCGCTGTCCGTGGCGGTGCCCACCGGCCCGTGCTCGGAAGCCGAACTGCGCGCCGCCGGCGCGGACGTCGTGCTCGGCGACCTCACCGAGCTGCCGCAGTGGCTCGCGGAGTACGACCGCGCCCGCGCCGCCGCCTGAGACCGGCACCGCCGCACCCGTCAGGCGGCCTGGGAGGCCCGGGCCGCCTTTCGCTGCGCCGCGGCCGAGCGGAACACGCCCGCCGCGGAGATGGCGAAGCCGACGCCCATGAGCATGCACACGGCCCACGCGTACGACGGGAACGGGTCGGTGCCCAGGAACAGCGGGGCCATCGTCGCGAGGGTCGCCACGGCGCCGGCGATGAACACGATGCCGCCGGCCTTCACGAGTCCGTCGCCGGGCCGGGCATCGTCGGGATGAGGAGTAACAGTCACCCGACCAGGGTAGTTCCCTGGCCGACGCAGTGAACCGGAAGGACGGCGGAAGGGCCCCGGGAAGGACCGGGGAACGTCTTGTCACCCGTTTCTGGACCATTAGCCTGGAGGAGGCGGGTCGAAGGACCTGCCGCACTGCTATCCGGAGCCGCTCATCCCGGCCGACCGGACCCGACGAGCACAAGGACAGAGGACGGACGTGCCTACCGGCAAGGTCAAGTGGTTCAACAGCGAGAAGGGCTTCGGCTTTCTCTCCCGCGACGACGGCGGCGACGTCTTCGTCCACTCGTCGGTGCTCCCGGCCGGGGTCGACGCCCTCAAGCCCGGCCAGCGCGTCGAGTTCGGCGTCGTAGCGGGACAACGCGGTGACCAGGCACTTTCCGTGACGGTGCTGGATCCGGCGCCCTCGGTCGCGGCCGCTCAGCGCCGCAAGCCCGACGAGCTCGCCTCGATCGTGCAGGACCTGACCACCCTGCTGGAGAACATCACGCCGATGCTGGAACGCGGCCGCTACCCCGACAAGGTGCACGGCACGAAGATCGCCGGACTGCTCCGCGCGGTGGCCGACCAACTCGACGTCTGACCCCACGCGCGACCCCGGTGCCCCGCCGCTCGAACGAGCCGCGGGGCACCGCCGCGCGCGGCCCCGGACCCTACGGGAAGACGAGCGCGTCCGCGGGGATGGCCGGAACCAGACCCTCGGCGGCGGCCCTGGTCAGCAGCCCGCGGACGGCCGCGTACCCGGCGTCGCCGAGGTCCGCGGTGAACTCGTTGACGTACAGCCCGATGTGCTGGTCGGCGACCGCCGGATCCAACTCCTGCGCGTGCGCCCGCACGTACGGGCGGGACGCCTCCGGGTCCTCCCACGCCATCCGGACCGACGCACGGGCCGCCTCGGCCAGCGCCCGCAGCGTCGCTTCGCCCAGCGAACGCTTCGCGATGATCGCGCCGAGCGGGATCGGCAGGCCCGTCGTGGACTCCCAGTGCTCGCCCATGTCCGCCAGACAGTGCAGCCCGTAGTCCCGGTACGTGAACCGGGCCTCGTGGATGACCAGTCCGGCGTCCACCCGGCCGTCCCGCACGGCGGGCATGATCTCGTGGAACGGCAGCACGACCACCTTCCCGACGCCCTCGGGCAGCACGTCGGCCGCCCACAGCCGGAACAGCAGGTAGGCGGTCGACCGTTCGCTCGGCACGGCCACGGTCCTCCCCGCCAGGTCCACGCCCGGCTCCCGGGTCAGCACCAACGGACCGCAGCCGCGCCCCAGGGCCCCGCCGCAGGGCAGCAGCGCGTACTCCTCCAACACCCACGGCAGGACCGCGTACGACACCTTCAGCACGTCCAGCTCACCGCGCTCGGCCATGCCGTTGGTGACGTCGATGTCCGCGAAGGTGACGTCGAGGGCCGGCGCGCCCGGCACCCGGCCGTGCGCCCACGCGTCGAACACGAACGTGTCGTTCGGGCAGGGCGAGTAGGCGATGTCCAACGTCGGACGGTCACCGGTGCTCATGGCGTTCTCCCCAGTTGACGAGTACGGGCCCCAGCGCGCGGAAGCCGTCGGCGAGCGCGGCGAGGGCCTCTCCGATGCGCCAGGCGGAACGGTCGCGCGGCCCGACCGCATTGGACACGGCGCGGATCTCCAGGACCGGCAGACCGTGCGCGACGGCGGCCTCCGCCACCCCGAAGCCCTCCATGGCCTCCGCACCCGCGAGGGGGTGCCGGGCGGCGAGCTCGGCGGCGCGGGCGGCGGTCCCGGTGACGGTCGACACGGTCAGTACGGGTGCGAGCAGCGCCCCCGTGGCCTCCGCGACGGACGCGGCCAGCTCGGCGGGCGGCAGGTGCACGCTGCGGCCGAAGCCGAGTTCCGCGACGGTGAGGAACCCCTCGGGCGTACCGGCGCCCAGATCGGCGGCGACGAGCGCGTCGGCGACCACCAGCGAGCCGAGCGGGGCGGCGGGCGCGAACCCGCCGCCGATGCCGGCGGAGATGACGAGGGAGTAGTCGGCCGACGCGAGCGCGGTGGCCGTGGCGGCCGCCGCGGCGGCCGGGCCCACACCGCCGACGAGCACGTCGACGGCGAGACCGGGCAGGTCCCGGCGGGTGATGAGGTACCCGCCGGGCAGGGCGCGCGGCTCCGGGGTGACCGGGTCCGGATGAGGGGTGAGACCGGCGGCCGCGGATTCGGCCTCCGCGGCCACCGCGGTCACGACGAGCGCGCGCACGGGATGCCCCCGGTTACTTCAGCTTGAGCTTGAAGGACCAGACGGCGAGCGGCTTGCCGTCCTCGCCGACCTGGACGAAACCGAGGACCTTCGAGGAGGGGGCCTCGCCCTGGCCGCCGGTGGCGAAGACGTCGGCGCCCTGGAAGCTGCGGTAGGTGTTGGAGGACGGCTCGGTGATCGGCTGTCCGTCGAGGACCGCCTGCCACTTGTTGCCGTCCTCGACGATCTCCGGCTCGACGCCCAGGCGCAGCGTGTCGCCGCGGTGGTAGTCGACGGTCTTGGCGTGCTTCACGTTCGTGAGGCACTCCTGGACGCGGTCCATGGAGAGGTCCTTGCCGTCTGCGCGGCAGTCGGACTCCGCAGAGACGGTGGACGTGCCGACGGTCACGGTCGCGAGGGGGGTCGGCTTGTCCCCGCAGGCGGAGAGGAGGAGGAGGCCGGCGGACACGGCTCCGAGGGCCGCGACGCTGCGGCGGGCCCTACCCGGGAAAAGCGGTGCGGTCATGAGCCGAAGGCTATCGGGCCGGTGGGCCGAGGTGCTGCATGGGGTCCGGTGCGGGTCGGCTGCGCCGGGGCGGTACGGGTCGGCCGGGGGTCGGGGTCGGTCGGCCGCGGGCCGGGGACGGTCGGCCGCGCCGGGCGGGGCGTGCCGGTCGGGTGCGGCGCCGCCGCGGGGGGCTCCGCCCCCGAACCCCCGCGCCTCAAACGCCGGCGGGGCTGGATTTGTCGGGCCGCGCAGGGGTGGGTTCGTCCGGCCGCGCGGGGCTGGGTTCGTCGGGCCGTGCGGGGCCGGGTTCGTCAGGCCACGCGGGGGTGGGTGGTGCCCGGGTGGTGGTGGGGGGTGGTGAGGACGCCTCGGAGGGCCATCGTCGTGCCCAGGGCGACCACCGCCGCCGCCACGGCCATGCCCAGGACTCCGTTCAGCGGCAGCACGATGCCGATCGCGCCGCCCAGGACCCACGCCACCTGGAGCAGGGTTTCCGAGCGGGCGAAGGCCGAGGTGCGGACCGACTCCGGGACGTCCCGTTGGATCATCGCGTCCAGCGACAGCTTGGCGAGGGCCTGGCAGAAGCCCGCCGTCGCGCCCAGGACCGCCACCATCGCCCCGCTGAAGAGGACCGCGGCGATCACCGCCACCCCGAGCGTCAGGCACAGCACGGTCGCGATGATCGCCTCCGGGGCCCGCGCCCGCAGCCACGCCCCGACGGCCGTGCCGCACGCGTTGCCCAGGCCCGCCGAGACGCCGACGACCGCCAACGACACCGCCGCGCTCTGCCCGGCCAGGGGGTGCTCCCGCAACAGGAACGCCAGGAAGAAGATCAGGAAGCCCGACAGGGCCCGCATCGACGCGTTGGCCAGCAGCCCGCACAGCACCGGCCGGCTGATCGTGCGCAGGCCGGGTCGCCGCGAGTGCGCCTCGTGCGTGGAGAGCCGGGCGCGCCGTTCCCCCTTCGCGTCGTCCACCTTGTGCGGCAGCTGGAACGCCGCGAACGTCCCCCACACGAAGATGGCGCAGGCCCCGTACAGCGGCCAGGGTGGTCCGATCGTGTGCAGGCCGGCCCCGATCGGCGCCGCCGCGCCCGTGGCCAGCAGGCCCGCCAGGGTGACCCGGGAGTTCGCCTTGACGAGTGAGAACCCCGGTGGGAGGAGGCGGGGCACGACGGCGCTGCGGACCACCCCGTACGCCTTGGACGCCACCAGGACGCCCAACGCCGCCGGGTACAGCTCCAGGCCGCCGGTCGCCACGGCGCCCGACATCGTCAGCGCCAGCAGCGCCCGCGCCAGCATCGCCGCCGCCATCGCCGCCCGCCTGCCGTGCGGCAACCGGTCCAGCAACGGGCCGATCACCGGGGCCAGCAGGGTGAAGGGGGCCATGGTGATGGCCAGGTACAGGGCCACTCGGCCGCGTGCCTCGTCCGTGGGGACGGAGAAGAACACCGTCGAGGCCAACGCCACCGTGATCATCACGTCGCCGGCGCCGTTGATCGCGTGCAGTTCGATCAGTCGGCCGAGTCCCGATTCACCCGCCCCGTGCGCGTGCGTGGCCCGCCGGATCCCGCGCGCCGTACCGGTGATGGGGAGGTGCAGGGCACGCCCGACAGCCCGGCCGGCCCGCTTGGCCGGTCCCGAGCCGTCATCGGACGACCGTGCGGGTGCCACGTGGCCATAGTGCCCCACTCGGCCCTCCCGGACCCCTCCCGGCACGTTCCGGGTGCAGGCGTCGTCCGCGAATCGGACCTCGCATGTGGGACGAAGGCTCCGGAGGAGGTAGCGTGCGTAGCGCGCCACCGGCGGTTGCTCTTGGCCGCGCGCCTCTTCGCGATCCCGCAGAATGGATCGCAGTGGGGTGCGCCCGAGGCCGATCGGGCGCGGACGTCGACGCGGCCCTCTGGTCCGCTCCGCCCGCGCTGGGTACGGACGAACCGACGGGTCGTTGTGGACGACAGTACGGACGGCGCACTCGTGAGACGGCGTAGGAGAGAACGAGACCTGTGAGTGCTGCGACGACGCGAAGCCGTACCCCGCGTACCCCCGACCGCGTGTGCGCCGAGGCGGTAGAACTCGCCCGTGCGGCGGCGGAGGACGCCGCCTTCCCCGGTGTGGTGGGCGAGCACGTCTCCGTCGTGGCGGAGGGCGACCGGGTCGTCACGCACTTCTTCGAGTGCAAGGAACCCGGCTACCGGGGCTGGCGCTGGGCCGTCACCGTCACCCGCGCCTCCCGCGCGAAGAACGTCACCCTCGACGAAACGGTGCTGCTCCCCGGCGACGACGCGCTGTTGGCCCCCGAATGGGTGCCGTGGAGCGAGCGGCTGCGTCCGGGTGACATGGGCCCCGGCGACCTGCTGCCGACCGACGCCGACGACCTGCGCCTGGAGCAGGGTTGGTCCGACGAGGACGCCCCGCCGCCGAACTCCGTCGTCTCGGAGGAGATGGCCGAACTCGTCGAGGCCGAGGACGCCGACGTCACCGACCGGGTGGTCGTGCCGGCCCGCGGTTCCATCACCTCGGTCGCCGAGGAACTGGGCATGCGGCGCGCGCGGGTCCTCTCGCGGTACGGGCTGCACAGCGCGGCCGACCGCTGGGACGAGTCCTTCGGCGCGAAGACCCCGATGGCGCAGGCGGCGCCCGCGTCGTGCGTGTCCTGCGGGTTCCTCGTCAAGATCGGCGGCTCGCTCGGGCAGGCCTTCGGCGTCTGCGCCAACGAGTTCGGACCGGCCGACGGCCGACTGGTGTCCCTCTCGTACGGCTGCGGCGGCCACTCGGAGGCCGCGGTCATGCCGAAGCCGCTGCGGCCCGCGCCGCCGGTGCTCGACTCGATGGCCACCGACGAGTTCCCCCTGCGGCCGGCCGACGACACCGGATCGGTCCCGGTCACGGACCTTCTGGCGTCGGACCTCGGCCACTCGTAGGGCGTACGCGGTCGCCCCTGCCCGTCGGCGGCAGGGGACGCGGTCGGGCCGCCCCGTCCCCGCCGGTCCCTCGGTCGGTGGCGCTCCGTCAGGCCGCGGGGCCGTGGCGTCCCGTCAGCCCTTCGGCCGGCGTCGCAGCAGCCGTTTGGCCCCGAGGACCAGGGCGGTGCCCACCGCGAGGACCAGGGCCCCCTTCGCGAAGGCGCCGTCCTCCCCGGCGGGACCGCCGGCCTGCGGCGGTGAGCCGGGCCGGCCGGACGCGGCCCCGGACGGGGCGGCGCCCGGGGCGGACGGAGCGCTCGGGGAGGAGCCGTCGTCCGCGGCGCCGTCGGTCGCCGGGACGGCGATGACCCGACTGTTCGCGCCCTCCGACCCGAACAGCAGGGTCTTCCCGTCCGCCGTGTACGTCACCGACTCGGCCTGCCCCTGGAACGGGGCGCCCACCCGGGTCCCGTCGCCCTGCGGACGGCCGTCCTTCCACGGGTAGGTGCGCGCCGTGAAGTAGCCGCGCAGCGTCAGCCGGCCGCCGTCGGGGGAGAACGCCCCGTCCGTCACCCACGGCACGTCCGCGACCCGGCGGAAGACGTTGGGCCCACCGGCCGACAGCCGTTCGGGTCCTTCGTACAGGCCCGCCGTCCGCTCGTGCTTGCTCGCGATGTACACCCGGCCCGTCACCGGATGGACCATCAGGGACTCGGCGTCGCGCGGCCCGTCGGCGTACGTCACGGTGAACTGCTCGGCCTTCACGGTGGTGTCGGCGAGCTGCTTCGGCTCCGGGAAGCGGTAGACCCACACGTGGTCCCAGGTGCCGTTGCGGTTGTCGCCGATGTCGCCGACGTACAACTGCCCGTCCGGCCCGAGCGAGATCGCCTCCACGTCGCGGGGCGTGCCGATCCCGGTCAGCGTCACCCGCGCCACGGTCTTCCCGGTCGCCGCGTCCACCCCGTACACGTACGGGCCGTCGTCGCTGTCGTTGTGCGTCCAGTACACGCCCGGGTGCAGTCGGCTCGCCGCGAGCCCGCTCGACTCCTTGATCCGCGGGTCGGTGATCGTGAAGCCGGCCGAGCCCGGGGTCTCCGCGGCGAGGGCCGCCGTCGGCAGCACGGCGAGGGCGGTGACGACGGTGGCGGCGAGGACGGCGGACGACCGGGGGAGCAGGCGCATCCCCCAAGCCTGCCGGCACGTTCCGCGTGTCCGGCGTCACAGGGGTTTCTGTCGCGTGATCCGCGATGATGACCGGATGCGTTTCATGTTCGTCGGCGACTCCATGACCATCGGACGCGCCGGCGACTACACCTGGCGCCACCGGATGTGGCAGCACCTGTGCGCCACCCTGGACGGCCCCTTCGAGATCGTCGGCCCGCGCACCGCGCTCCACGACCCCGCCACCGAAGAGGCCACCAGCCACGCCTACGCCGCCCCGGACTTCCCGGAGCACGCCCGGCGCCACCTGGCGGGCTGGGGCGAGGGGTGGCAGCACATGGCGCCCCTGGTCGGCCCCGCCGTCGCCGCGTGCGGGGCGGACGTCCTGCTCGTCTCCCTGGGCCTGATAGACCTCGGCTTCTACACCGAGGCCGACGGGACCGCCGTCAACGTCCGCCGGTTCGTCGCCGAGGCCCGCGCCGCCCGCCCCGGGATCCGGATGGTGCTGCTGCCGGTCATCCCGAACGTCCGGGCCGAGGACGACGCGCCGTTCGCGGCGCAGGTCGGGCGCTTCAACGAACTGCTCGCGAAGGCGGTCGCCGACCTGTCGACGGACGCCTCGCCGATCCTGCTGGCCGCGCGGCCCCAGGAGTACGACATCCGCCACGACACCTACGACGGCACCCATCCCAACGCCTCGGGGGAGCACCGGCTGGCCGGCGAGTTCGCGGCCGTCCTGCACCAGGCGTGGGGCATCGGGGGCCCCTACCGGCCGGCGGGCGGGCCGTAACACGCCCTTCACCCAAGGGGCTTGCCTGGAGCGCACTCCAAGCAGTTGGCTAGTGCCCCATGAAGTACACGCAGCTCGGACGCACGGGCCTCAAGGTCAGCCGCCTCGTACTCGGCACGATGAACTTCGGCCCCCAGACCGGGGAGCCCGAGAGCCACGCCATCCTGGACGCCGCCCTCGACGCCGGCATCAACTTCGTCGACACGGCCAACGTGTACGGCTGGGGCGAGAACAAGGGCCGCACCGAGGAGATCATCGGAACCTGGTTCGCCCAGGGCGGCGACCGCCGGGAGAAGACGGTCCTCGCGACCAAGGTCTACGGCTCCATGTACCGCGAGGCCGACACCTGGCCCAACTACGACCGGCTCTCGGCGCTCAACATCCGCCGGGCCGTCGACGCCAGCCTCAAGCGGCTCGGCACCGACTACATCGACGTCTACCAGTTCCACCACGTGGACCGGCGGACCCCGTTCGAGGAGATCTGGCAGGCCGTCGAGGTCCTGGTCCAGCAGGGCAAGATCCTCTACGCGGCCTCCTCCAACTTCCCCGGCTGGAAGATCGCCCAGGCCAACGAGACGGCCGCGCGGACCGGGCGGCTCGGCCTGGTCAGCGAGCAGTGCCTCTACAACCTCGCCGAGCGGCGGGCCGAGATGGAGGTCATCCCGGCGGCCGAGGCGTACGGGCTGGGCGTCATCCCCTGGTCCCCGCTGCACGGCGGTCTGCTGGGCGGTGCGATCCGCAAGGCGGCCGAGTCGGGGCGCACGGCGTCCGGGCGGTCGGCGGACGCGCTGGCCAACAGCACGGTCCGCGCGCAGGTCCAGGCGTACGAGGACCTGCTGGACAAGCACGGCCTGGAGCCCGGCGAGGTGGCCCTGGCGTGGCTGCTGACGCGCCCCGGGGTCACGGGCCCGATCGTGGGTCCGCGCACGCCGGAGCAGCTCGCGTCCGCGCTGCGGGCGGTGGAGCTGGAACTTCCGGAGGAGGTCCTGACGGGCCTCGACGAGATCTTCCCGGGTCCGGGCCCGTCGCCGGAGGCCTTCGCCTGGTAGCGGGCGGACGGGGCGACCGCCGGCCGGCTACTGGCCGACGGCGGCCGCCACGGCGACGACGAGGAACATCAGCACGAGCACACCGGCCATGACACGGTTTCTGGTCTTGGGATCCACCCTTCGAGCCTAACGCGGCTCCCGCCGACCCCGAGTACGGCCCCCGGCCCCACGGGCGGGGGCGGTGCGGGAGACTGCCGTCATGGTGACCGTGGAGGACGTACGGCGGCTGGCGCTCGCGCTGCCGCGCACCGAGGAACACCTCGTGCGGGACCGGGTGAAGTTCCGCATCGGCCGGATCGTCTACCTTGCCCTCTCCCGCGACGAGACCGAGCTCGGCTTCGCCTTCCCCAAGGAGGAGCGGGCCGCGCTGGTCGCGGCCGAGCCGGACAGGTTCTCCCTGCCGGGGGCCGGGGACATGCGTTACAACTGGGTCCACGCGCGGATGGCCGCCCTCGACGCGGGGGAGCTGGCGGAGCTCGTGACCGAGGCGTGGCGGATGTGCGTACCGGCCCGGGTGGCCCGGGAGCACCTGGAGGGCGGCGCCGGTCAGGGGGACAGCGGCCAGGCCCGTACGACCTCGTAGCGGGGCTGTTCGCCCGGTACGCCGCCGGTGGGCAGGTTGCTGCGGACGAGGCTGAGGGTGTCGACCAGCCAGGGGGTGCCCTCGAACCCGGCGAGGGCGTCGAGGCAGGGCCGCAGGTCGGTGCCGGTGCGGCTGCGGGCCAGGGTCAGGTGCGGGGTGTAGCGCCGGTGCTGGTCCATCGGGACGCCGGCGCGGCGGGCGGCGGCGTCGGCGCGTTCGGCGAGCAGCCGCAGCGTGTCGAGCCCGCCGGCGGCCCCCATCCACAGGGCGCGGTCACCGAAGTGGCCGGCGCCGTGGAGGCGCAGCGGGAACGGGGCGGTCCGGGACGCGGCCCGGCCGAGCCGCTCGTACAGGTCGGGGAGCACCTCGTCGCGGACCTCCCCCATGAAGGCGAGGGTGAAGTGCCGGCCCGCCTCGGCGGTCCAGCGCAGTCCCTCGGGGCGGGGGGCGGCAGCGACGGCCTCGCGGAGCTCGGCGGTGGCCCCGGGGGAGGGCAGTACGGCGGCGAACAGCCTCATGCCCCCGACCCTAGGGCCTGTCGTCGAATTCCCGTCTGCGGGCGACGACGGGACTTCGACGACAGGCCCTGGGGGTTGCCGCCGCCGCCCCGCCCCCGGTGGGGGTCAGGCGGCGGTGGTGAGTTCCCGGCGCGGCGCGGCGGGGACGAAGGTGACGCCGCGGCGGCCGACGTGCAGGCGCAGGTTGCCGATCCGGGAGAGGACGACGGCGATGGCGAGTGCGGCGGTGAGGGAGATCAGGCCGCCGGCGGCCATGCCGACGCGGGCGCCCCAGGTGTCGGTGATCCAGCCCAGCAGCGGGGCCCCGAGGGGGGTGCCGCCGGTGAAGACCATCATGAACAGCGCCATGACGCGGCCCCGCATCTCGGGGTCGGTGGCCATCTGGACGCTGGAGTTGGCGGTGACGTTGACGGTCAGGCCGAAGACCCCGATGGGCACGAGCAGCGCCGCGAACAGCCAGAAGCCGGGGGCGAAGGCCGTGACGGTGAGGAGCCCGCCGAACATGACGGCGGCCGCGACGAGCAGCCGCAGTCGGGAGTGGCCGCGGCGGGCGGCCAGCAGGGCCCCGGCGAGGGAGCCTGCCGCGATGAGGGTGTTGAACAGGCCGTACGTGCCGGCGTCGCCGTGGAAGACGTCGCTGACGAACGCCGACAGCCAGATCGGGAAGTTGAACCCGAAGGTGCCGATGAACCCGACCAGGGCGATCGGCCAGATCAGCTCGGGCCGGCCGGCGACGTAGCGCAGTCCCTCGCGCAGCTGTCCCTTGGCGCGCGGCTGCGGTTCGACGGGGTGCAGCTCGTGGGTCCGCATCATCAGCAGGCCCGCGATGGGCGCGGCGAAGGACAGTCCGTTCAGCAGGAAGGCCCAGCCGGAGCCGACGGCGGTGATGAGCACGCCGGCGATCGCCGGGCCGACCAGCCGCGCGGACTGGAAGTTGGCGGAGTTCAGGCTGACCGCGTTGGCGACCTGGTCCTTGCCGACCATCTCGGGGACGAACGTCTGCCGGGCCGGGTTGTCGAGGACGGTGACCAGGCCGAGCAGGAAGGCCGCCAGGTAGACGTGCCAGACCTGGACGTGTCCGGCGAGGGTGAGGGCGGCGAGCGCGATGCCGGTGAGGCCCATGGCGCTCTGGGTGGCCAGCAGCAGCGGCCGCTTGGGCAGCCGGTCGGCGAGGACGCCTCCGTAGAGGCCGAACATCAGCATCGGCAGGAACTGCAGGGCGATGGTGATGCCGACGGCGGAGGCGGAGCCGGTCAGGGAGAGGACCAGCCAGTCCTGGGCGATCCGCTGCATCCAGGTGCCCGTGTTCGAGACGACCTGGCCCGTCGCGAAGAGCCGGTAGTTCCGGATCCTCAGCGAGCTGAACATGGAGTTCTTGCCCGCCGGTGCGGCAGTGGTGGGGGTGGATGTGTGGCCGGGTGCGGAGTCTGCTCCGGTTCCCGTACTCAAAAGCGTTCGCCTCCTGGCGTCGTTCCTAAAGGTGCGCGAGCTTCTCCAGGACGGGGGCGGCCGCGCGGAGCTTGGCCCATTCGTCCTCGGTGAGCTCGGCCGCGAGCCCGGCCAGGAAGGCGTTGCGCTTGCGACGGCTCTCTTCGAGCATCGCCTCGGCCACCTCGGTCTGGCGGACCACCTTCTGGCGGCGGTCGTCGGGGTGCGGTTCCAGCGTGACCAGTCCCTTGGCCTCCAGCAGCGCGACGATGCGGGTCATCGACGGGGGCTGGACGTGCTCGCGGCGCGCCAGCTCACCGGGGGTGGCCTGGCCGCAGCGGGCGAGGGTGCCGAGCACCGACATCTCGGTGGGGCTCAGCGACTCGTCGACGCGCTGGTGCTTGAGGCGCCGGCCCAGCCGCATGACGGCGGAGCGGAGGTCGTTCACGGCGGCAGCATCGTCGCCATGGGAAAGGTCAGGCATGTATTTAGAGTAACTCATTACTCTCCCTAAGGAACACCGGATTGATCGAGCCGTGGGACACACCCGGGACGCGCCGCGGGACGCACCGCAAAGATCGAGTCACTCGTACGGGTGAGTCGGGCGCGGAAAGCGACACGCGTCCGCCTCCTGTGGCCCGACTCTTTCGGCATGGGGACACATGTGCTGAGCATGCGCATAGACGGGGAGCTGCTGGAGCGGCTCCGGCACCATGCCGCCAAACGCGGAATGAGCGTCCAGGACTATGTCGTCCGGACGCTCATTCGCGATGACTTCGACGAGCGGTTCAAGACCGCGGTCGACGAGACGGAGAAGTTCTACGGCCTTACGTGAGGCCGAGGGCCGGCATCGCGTAGTAGAAGACGAAGACCGCCGACACGACGTACATCGCGGCCGGGACCTCGCGGGCCCGGCCCGTCGCCGCCCGCAGGACGCAGAAGCTGATGAAGCCGATGCCGATGCCGTTGGTGATCGAGTAGGTGAAGGGCATCATCACCATGGCCAGGAAGGCCGGGACGGCGATGGTGAAGTCGCTCCAGTCGATGTCCTTGACCGAGCCGGCCAGGATCAGGAAGCCGACCGCGACGAGCGCGGGGGTGGCGGCCTGGGACGGGACCATCGTGGCGAGCGGCGTGAGGAACAGCGAGACGGCGAAGAGGCCGCCCGTCACGACGTTGGCCAGGCCCGTACGGGCGCCCTCGCCGACGCCGGCGGTCGACTCGACGAAGCAGGTGGTGGCCGAGGACGAGGTCGCGCCGCCCGCGGCGACGGCCAGACCGTCGACCAGGAGCACCTTGTTGATGCCGGGGAAGTTGCCGTCCGCGTCGATCAGCTTGGCCTCGTCGCCGACGCCGAGGATGGTGCCCATCGCGTCGAAGAAGCAGGACAGCAGCACGGTGAAGACGAAGAGGATGCCGGTGACCAGGCCGACCTTGCCGAACCCGCCGAACAGGCTGACCTGACCGACGAGCCCGAAGTCGGGGGCGGCCACGGGGTTGCCCGGCCACTCGGGCACGGTCAGGCCCCAGGCGAGGCCCGGGAGGTCGGTGACCAGCTGGACGCCGACGGCGATCACCGTCATGACGACGATGGAGATCAGGATCGCGCCGGGCGTCCTGCGGATCAGCAGGGCGAGCGTGAGCAGGACGCCGACCACGAAGATCAGGACCGGCCAGCCGTGCAGGTGGCCGTTGGAGCCGAGCTGGAGCGGGACGGTGGTGTGGGCGGCGTCCGGGATGCGGGTGATGAACCCGGAGTCGACCAGCCCGATCAGCATGATGAACAGGCCGATGCCGATCGCGATGCCCTTGCGCAGGCCCAGCGGGACGGCGTTCATGACCCGCTCGCGCAGACCGGTGGCGACCAGCAGCATCACCACGAAGCCGGCGAGGACGACCATGCCCATGGCGTCCGGCCAGCTCATCCGCGGGGCCAGCTGGAGGGCGACGACGGTGTTGACGCCGAGACCGGCCGCCAGTGCGATCGGGACGTTGCCGATCACGCCCATGAGGAGGGTGGTGAAGGCGGCCGTCAGGACGGTGGCGGTGACGAGCTGGCCGCCGTCGAGCTGGTGCCCGTACATGTCCTTCGCGCTGCCCAGGATGATCGGGTTGAGCACGATGATGTAGGCCATCGCGAAGAAGGTGGCCAGACCGCCCCGGACCTCGCGGGCCACGGTCGAACCGCGTTCCGAGATCTTGAAGTAGCGGTCCAGGCCGGTGGTGGGGGCCGCGGCGGGTGCCGAGGTGCTCATGCGGTCCTCAAACTGGTCTATAGGTGGTTCGTACGAACGAATCAGGCCGTAGGCAAACCGTTTCAGTATGAACACATCACTGGAGGGCAGTCCATCTCCGCGCGTAGACCCGAAAACGGGCCACCTAGACTGGGCGTCATGGCGAAGTGGACAGCGACACACGAGGCGCCCGAGCCCCTTGAGGGCCCGGTGGTGGCCACCATCACGGGCGGAACGATCCTCTGGTTCGCCCTGTTCGTCGTCCAGCTGCCGTTCTACGGCTGGTTCGCCGACCGCGACCTGCTGTGGTGGCTGTGGACCTGCGCCGCCGGCGGCGGGCTCGGCCTCATCGGCATCTGGTACGTCCGCGGCCGCGACGCCGCCCTCAAGCTCCACGCCGCCGAGCAGGCCGAACGGGACGCTGCCTCCCCCGCCGCCGCGCCCGACGCCGACCGGTAGGCGCGCCGGAGGACGCGCGGGCGGGACGCGGGGGGACCAGGGGAGGATTCCGCTCATCCTCAGGTCGGATCTTGTGACCGCTCGGCGGGTGAACCGTTCGAACCCCGTTTACGGTCGGAAGCATGACGCAGCGGGCGAAGACCGACCAGGACGGGCCGGAGCGGTCCGGCGCCGCCATCGACGCGGGAGCCGAACTCGATCCGGTGCACCCGGTCAAACCGCCCGCACCCCGCTTCAAGCCGGCCGGCCTCAGCACCGCGCAGGTCGCCGAACGGGTCGCCCGGGGCGAGGTCAACGACGTCCCCGTCCGATCCTCGCGCTCCACCACCGAGATCGTCCGCGCGAACGTCTTCACGCGCTTCAACGCGATCATCGGCGTCCTGTGGGTGATCATGCTGATCGTCGCGCCCATCCAGGACAGCCTCTTCGGCTTCGTGATCATCGCGAACACCGGCATCGGCATCATCCAGGAACTGCGCGCCAAGAAGACCCTCGACGGGCTCGCCGTCATCGGCGAGGCCAAACCCGCCGTCCGCCGCGACGGCACCACCGCCGAGATCTCCACCTCGGCGATCGTCCTCGACGACGTCATCGAGCTGGGCCCCGGCGACAAGGTCGTCGTCGACGGCGTCGTCGGCGAGGCCGACGGCCTGGAGATCGACGAGTCCCTCCTCACCGGCGAGGCCGACCCCGTCCTGAAGAAGCCCGGCGACCAGGTCATGTCCGGCTCCTTCGTGGTCGCCGGCGGCGGCGCCTTCACCGCCACGAAGGTCGGCCGGGAGGCCTACGCCGCCCAGCTGGCCGAAGAGGCCTCGCGCTTCACCCTCGTCCACTCCGAGCTGCGCTCCGGCATCTCCACCATCCTCAAGTACGTCACCTGGATGATGATCCCGACATCGATCGGGCTGATCATCAGCCAGCTCGTCGTCAAGGAGAACAACCTCAAGGACGCCATCGCCCGGACCGTCGGCGGCATCGTCCCGATGATCCCCGAGGGGCTCGTCCTCCTCACCTCCGTCGCCTTCGCCATCGGCGTCATCCGGCTCGGCCGCAAGCAGTGCCTCGTCCAGGAACTGCCCGCCATCGAGGGCCTCGCCCGCGTCGACGTCGTCTGCCTCGACAAGACCGGCACCCTCACCGAGGGCGGCATGGACGTCACCGAGCTCCGCCCGCTCGGCGGCGCCGACCCCACCTACGTCAAGAAGGTCCTCGGCGCCCTCGGCGAGTCCGACCCCCGCCCCAACGCCAGCCTCCAGGCCATCATCGACGCCTACCCCGACAGCGCCGAGTGGCGCTGCACCGAATCCCTGCCGTTCTCCTCCGCCCGCAAGTACAGCGGCGCCAGCTTCAGCGAGGGCGACGGCGAGAACAACACCTGGCTGCTCGGCGCACCCGACGTCCTCCTGCCCGCCGGCGATCCCGCCCTGGAGGAGATCGACGGCCTCAACGAGCAGGGCCTGCGCGTGCTGCTGCTGGCCCGTTCCACCCGCGAACTCGACGATCCCGCCGTCGCCGGCAGCGTCCGGCCCACCGCCCTGATCGTCCTCGAACAGCGGCTGCGCCCCGACGCCGCCGACACCCTGCGCTACTTCGAGGACCAGGACGTCAAGGCCAAGGTCATCTCCGGTGACAACGCCGTCTCCGTCGGCGCGGTCGCCGGGAAGCTCGGACTGCCCGGCGCCCAGAACACCGTCGACGCCCGGGGCCTGCCCACCGACCGGACCGAGATGGCCGCCGTCCTCGACGGGAACTCGGTCTTCGGCCGGGTCACCCCGCAGCAGAAGCGGGACATGGTCGGCGCCCTCCAGTCCAACGGCCACACCGTCGCCATGACCGGCGACGGCGTCAACGACGTCCTCGCCCTCAAGGACGCCGACATCGGCGTCTCCATGGGCTCCGGCTCCGAGGCGACGCGGGCCGTCGCCCAGATCGTCCTCCTCAACAACAGCTTCGCCACCCTGCCGTCGGTCGTCGCCGAGGGTCGCCGCGTCATCGGCAACATCACCCGCGTCGCCACGCTCTTCCTCACCAAGACGGTCTACTCGGTGCTGCTGGCCGTCCTCGTGGTCTGCTCGCAGGTCGAGTACCCGTTCCTGCCCCGCCACCTGACGCTGCTGTCCACGCTGACCATCGGCATCCCGGCGTTCTTCCTCGCCCTCGCCCCGAACAAGGAACGCGCCAAGCCGCACTTCGTGAAACGCGTCATGCGCTACGCCATCCCCGGCGGCGTCATCGCGGCCACCGCCACCTTCGTCACCTACATCGTCGCCCGCGCCCACTACAGCGGCCCGGACGCCCTGGAGGCCGAGACCAGCGCGGCGACGCTGACCCTGTTCCTGACCTCGATGTGGGTCCTGGCGATCATCGCCCGCCCCTACACGTGGTGGCGCGTCGGACTGGTCGGCGCCATGGGCGGAGCCTTCCTGATCGTCCTCGTCGTGCCGTGGCTCCAGGAGTTCTTCCAGCTCAAGCTGGTGGGCGTGACCATGCCGTGGATCGCGGTCGCCATCGCCGTCGGGGCCGCGGCCCTGATCGAGTTCGCGTTCCGCTGGGTCGACCGCAAGTTCCCGGCGTAGGGCGTAGGGCGTAGGGCGTAGGGCGCGGGGCCCGGGCGTCGCCGCCCGGGCCCGGTGCACGGGGTGTCAGTCGAACCAGCGGTCGCGGGCCAGTTCCGCCGTGCGGGACGGGTCCTCCAGGAGGGCCGCGACCTCGAAGCGGCGGGGCCACTGGTGCGCCGCCCAGGCCAGACCCGCCGCCACGCCCTCCAGGGTGGCCGCGTGGAGGGTGCCGTCCGGGGTGCGGCGCCAGTCCAGCTCGATGCCGCCCGCGATCAGCTCCTCGTGCTCCAGGTACGTCGGCGGCGTCGCCGGCCCCAGCAGCACCCGAACGGACTCCGGGACCTCGTGCTCCTCGCCCGGGGTCGTCACCTCCGCCGGGACGGTGTCCGAAAGGCGCCGCACCTGGAGCAGGTCCGCCAGGTCGGCCGCCCGCGCCGGCGCCACCGGCAGTAGCGGCAGGCCCCCGGTCAGCGGCAGCAGGTCGGGGGCGTCCGCGACGAGCGCGTCGGCCGCGTCGACCACGACCACCTCGCCGTCCACCACGGCCCGCAGCTCGTCCGGCAGCGTCACCTGCTCCGGGTCCAGGTCGGCCAGCGCCCCGTACAGGCCGTGCAGCCGGCCGCCCGTCACCTCACGGTCCGGGTCGGCGAGCCGGGCCAGCAGCTCGGCCGCGCCGCCGGGCTCCTCCAGCAGGGCCCGCACGGTGGTGCGCACGCCCAGCGCCCGCAGGACCTGCTCGTCCTCGAAGCCGGTCGCGTCCGCCGGCGTGTACAGGCCCTCCAACAGCGGATCCCCGCCCGCCGCGCGAAGCCCGGCGGGGCGCCGACCGTCGAGCACCGGGTGGTCGCGCAACCACCAGGCGGTGTACGGGCGCACGGACTGCGTCGTGCCGTCGGGGAGCAGGATCCGTACGGGCTGGACGAGGGCGTCGCGCAGCGGGGGCTGCGCCAGCATCGCCAGGGCCTGCGGCCAGCGGTCGTCGTCGACGAGGTCGAGGTCGCGGACGGCGACGAGTTCGGTGGCCACCGGCGGGACGGGGGTGTCGGGGAACTGGTCGAGGAGGTCCTCGCACCACACGTCGACGGCGTCCAGCAGGCCGACATCGTCGGGCTCGGCGAAGTCCCCGTCGCGGGGCTCCAGTTCGTCCGGATCGAGGACGACGTCGGTGGCGCGGACCAGTTGGAAGGCGGTCAGCACCCCGCAGGCGGCCAGCGTTCCGGCGTCCCACCGCTCGGCCAACTCGGCGTCCAGGTGGGGGATCTCGTCCTCGCGCAGGACGGACGCCAGCGGGCTCCCGGCGAGCAGGAGTTCGCCGGCCGGGGTGAGTTCGCCGTCCTCGTCGGGCAGGGCCAGCGCGCCCAGCCAGGGCTCGTCGCCGGCGGCCAGGCCGGCGTCGCGGACCAGGGTCAGGACGACCTCGGCGAGTTCGTCGGCGTCGAGGGCGTCCTCGTCCCAGATCTCCCCGGCGTCGAGGGAGCCGGCCACGGCGGCCCGGATCTGCGGGGTCGTCAGGACGGCGCGCGGGGTCGCGGGCAGGGCGCCCAGCTTCTCCAGCAGCGGGTGCGCGGCGTCCGGGTGGGCCACCTTCAGGCCCAGGCGGGCCAGGTCGGTGGGGGTGTCGGTGCCGGGCAGCAGCAGGTGGCGCGGGCCGATCGCGGTGCGGCCGTCGGCGAGGGGGACGGGCAGCCCGGACAGCCGGTCGGGGTCCACCCCGGCGAGGCTGTCGTAGAGCCGGTGCCACCACTGCGGGGTGCGCTCGATGCCGGCGATCCGCTCGATGGCGTCGCCCAGCGGCAGCCGGCCGACCCCGAGGGTGCGCAGCTCGGGGCGGCGCTCCAGCCCGGCGGGGAGCAGGGTCGGCAGGACCTCGGCGAGGACCCGTACGGTGTCGGCGCCGGCCCCTTCGACGATCTCGGCCTCGAAGGGGCGCAGGGCGCCCCGCTCGTCGGCCGCGGTGGGCTCGCCGGCGGTTCCGTCGGCCGATTCGCCGGACGGGACGGCCGGGGCCGCCGGGGCGAGGAACGCGGTGCGGGGCAGGCGTTGGAGGACGGCGGCGCGCAGGGCCCCGTCGAGCTCGCCCTTGCCGAGCGGGCCGGGCACCAGGTCGACGAGGGCGGTGGTCACCGGGTCCCAGGAGCCGAGGAGCTCGGCGTAGGCGTCGGCGGCGCGTTCCACCAGGAAGTCGGTCAGGGGTCCCGGGGCGGGGTGGCGGCGCGAGGTGTCGAGCGGCAGCGAGGCGATGAGCAGCGCGGGGATGCCCAGCGGTTCGTCGGTGGGGGTCGGCGCGTGCACGACGGGCGCGGTGCGGGGGCGTTCGGGGGCGCCGTCGGCGTCGACGGGGGCGGCCCAGGTGACGGTCCAGACGGGGCGCAGCCGTTCCTCGACGGGCCGGTCGGCGAGGAGTTCCCGCTCGATGGGGCCGCTGTGGCGGACGGTGCGCCAGCGGTGGGTGCCGGAGGCGGAGTCCTCGATGACGGTGTACGGGCCGTCGGTGGTCCGGTAGAGGACGCGGTGTCCGGCGGCCGGGGTCTCGACGACGACCTCGCGCAGGCCGGGCAGGGTGAGGAGCAGGGCGTCGTCGATGCCGGCCAGGAGCCGTTCCACGAGCTCCTCGGCGGCGGCGTCGCGCAGCGGGAGGACGACGACGGTGTCGTAGCCCTCGGGGGCCGTGCCCTCGGCGGGCAACGGCAGGCGCAGCAGCGGGACGTGGCCGTCGCGGCGGCGCAGTTCGTCGCCGAGGCCCGGGCTGCCGTTGGAGGCGTCCCGGGCCATTTCGCGGGCCTCGGCGAGGGACCAGCGCACGCCTCCGTGGCGGCCGAGCACCGCCGGTTCGTCGGAGACGGCCAGGACGGCCGCGAAGCCGACGCCGAAGCGGCCCACGGTGTCCCCGGCGCCGCCCGGTTCGCGTTTGGCGGAGGCCCGCAGGGTGCTCAGCGACTCCACGCCCGTGGCGTCGAGCGGGGCCCCGGTGTTGGCGGCGGCGAGGACGGCGTGGCCGCCGTCGCCCGGGTGCAGGGTGAGCCGCAGTCGGCCGGGGACCTTGGCGCGGGCGGCCGCGTCGGCGGCGTTCTGCGCCAGTTCGACGACGAGCCGGTCCCGGTAGCCGCCGAGCGCGAGGTCCTCCTCGGCGTTGGCGTCCTCCCGGAAGCGGGCCGGGCCCGCGCCCCAGGCGTCGAGCACCCCGCGCCGCAGTCGTGCGGTCCCGAAGGGGTCCACGCCACTCTGTGCCGCCGTCACTCGCACGCTCACGCCGCTGCCTCCAAGAACTCGCCCGGCCCGGAACCCCCGAGCCTGCCCCGAACTGCTGAAGGTATCGCGTACGGGGCTACGCCTTGCCCGTGAGGTGTGCGAACACGACGACGTTCGCGTCCCAGTGGCGGTCCGCGGTGAGGTCGCCGCCGCAGGTGATCAGGCGCAGTTCGGCCCTGTCGTGGGTGTCGCCGTAGACGCGGTCGGTGGGGAAGGCGTCCTTCTTGAAGGTGTCGACCTCGTCGACGGCGAAGACGGCGGTGGTGCCGTCGGTGCGGTGGACCTCGATCCTCTGGTCCTTCTTGAGCTCCTTGAGGTTGAAGAAGACGGCCTTCGGGGCCTGCGGGGTGTCCATGTGGCCGACGATCGCGGCGGCGCCCCGCTCGCCGGGGGTCGGGCCCTGCCGGTACCAGGCGGCGTCGTCGGGTTTGGCGAAGTCGGGTTCCCGCATGACGCCCCGGGCGTCGAGGTCGACGGTGTCGAGGGGGGCGTCGACCCTGATGTCGGGGATCTCGATCCGGTCCGGCACGGAGGCCGGCAGGACGGAGACGGCCGTGGCGGCGGGGGTGCCGGCCGCCCGGGCGGATCCGGCGCCGCCCGAGCAGCCGGCCGACGCGGCGCCGAGCAGCAGGACGAGGACGGGGACGAGGGCCGGGGCCAGGGGCCGGGTCCCGGC
>NZ_JBHVPG010000014.1:0-166882 GCF_042887545.1 Streptomyces sp. NPDC057939 | reverse complement strand
GGCCTGGAAGCCGGGGCGGGCGCCTTCTCACATCAGCGGAGCCGCGCTCGTCGGTGACCTGCGGGTCAGACCTGCGGGACCGGGTAGGTCGGGTACTCGACGCCCGAGACGTGCTGGACGACGCGGATGACCTGGCACGAGTAGCCGAACTCGTTGTCGTACCACAGGTAGAGGATCGCGTTGTCGCCGTCGACCTTGGTCGCGCCGGCGTCGACGATCGAGGCGTGGCGCGAGCCGACGAAGTCCATCGAGACGGCGTCGGGGGCCGTGGTGAAGTCGATCTGGCGCTTCAGCGGCGAGTGCAGCGAGACGTCACGGAGGTAGTCGAGGACTTCCTCGCGGGTGGTCTCGCGGCCCAGGCGCAGGCTGAGGATGGCGATCGAGACGTCCGGGACGGGGACGCGGATCGAGCTGCCGGTGATGGGCGCCTTGAGGTCGGGCAGGGCCTTCGCGACGGCGGAGGCCGCACCGGTCTCGGTGATGACCATGTTCAGCGGCGCGGAACGGCCGCGGCGGTCGGCCTTGTGGTAGTTGTCCAGCAGGTTCTGGTCGTTCGTGAACGAGTGGACGGTCTCCACGTGACCGCGCAGGACGCCGTACTCGTCGTCCATGGCCTTCAGCGGCGGCACGATCGCGTTCGTGGTGCAGGACGCGCAGGACAGGATCTGCTCGTCCGGCTTGATCGTGTCGTGGTTGACGCCGTGGACGATGTTCGGGACGTCGCCCTTGCCCGGGGCGGTCAGGACGACCTTGTCGATACCGGGGCGCAGGTGCTTCGACAGACCCTCGCGGTCGCGCCACTTGCCCGTGTTGTCGATGAGGATGGCGTCCTTGATGCCGTACGCCGTGTAGTCGACCTCGGAGGGGTCGTTGGCGTAGATCACCTTGATCGCGTTGCCGTTGGCGAAGATCGTGCTCGTCGCCTCGTCCACGGTGATGGTGCCCTGGAACTGACCGTGGATGGAGTCGCGGCGCAGCAGCGAGGCGCGCTTGACGATGTCCTGCTCGCCGCCCTGGCGGACGACGATGGCGCGCAGGCGCAGCCCGTTGCCCGAACCGGCCTTCTCGATGAGGAGGCGGGCGACGAGGCGGCCGATGCGGCCGAAGCCGTAGAGGACGACGTCGCGACCCTCGCGGCGCTCGATCTTGTTGGCACCCGTGGCGCCGGCGACGGCCTCGGCGGTGAACGCCTCGACCGAGAGGCCGCGGCCGTCGGTCTTGTACGTCGCGGCGAGCATGCCGAGGTCGATCTGGGACGGGCCGAGATCAAGGGTGGCGAGGGCCTGGAGGAACGGCAGGGTCTCGGTGACCGAGAGCTCCTCACCGGCGATCTGCCGGGCGAACCGGTGGGTCTTCAGAATGCTGACGACCGACTTGTTCACCAAGGAGCGGCTGTGGAGCAGGATCGTTACGTCCCGTTCCCGGTGCAGCTTCCCGATGATCGGGATCATCGATTCCGCGATCTCCTCGCGGTTTTTCCAGTTGGTGAACGAGTCATCTTTGACAGTCACAGGTTTATCTTTCGAGCTAGGCGGCGCTCATATGCTAACCCCTTGTTCGTTTGATCACCCAGGGGGGTGCCCCTCCCCCGGCCCCGCCCCGATCGGCGCGCCGGCGGATCCCGAGTGGATCTCCGACGGAGGGGCGCGCACCCGTGTCGCGTACGGCCTACGGGGCGGGTCGCGCGGCGGGGTCGGCGCCCGCCGGGACCTCCAGAATCCTGCCGTCGACGCCGGCGCGGTAGAGCCGGCCCGCCGCGAAGCCGGTGTCGCCGCGCCCGTGGGTGAGTTGGGTGGAGAGGTGCAGCCCCGAGGCCACGGCGCACAGGCTGTCGCCCTCCGCCCGCCAGATCTGGCCCGAGGCGTGGGTGGAGATCAGCGGGCGTCCGCCGCCGTCGAGGGTGAGGCCGTCGGGCAGGGCCAGGGCGTCGGACGGGGCGGTGGAGATCCAGCGCCGGGGGTGGTCCGGGTCCGACACGGGGATCCGGTACAGGCCGGGGGCGAGCGTGGTCTGGACGACGTAGACCTGGGAGCCGTCCGGGGAGACGGCGATCCCGTTGGGCTGCGGGACGCGCGCCCAGGCGGGGTCCACGCGCCCGTCCGGGGTGACGCGGCCGATGTTCCGACCGCCCAGGGTCGTGGTGTACACGGTTCCGTCGGGTGCGAGGGCCACTCCGTCGATGCCGCCGAGGCCGGAGGCGTACGTACTGACCGCGCCGGACTCCGGGTCCACCAGCAGCAGCTCCGAGCGGGGGAAGAGATCACCCGTGAGGGAGTGCGCGAGGTCGTTGCCGGTGCCGACGAGGAGCTTGCCGTCGGGCCGGACCACGATCCCGCCGTTGGCGCCGATGCTGCCGGTGAGGGCGACCGGGGCACTGCCGGGCGAGTCGATGCGGTGGACGCGGCCCGTGTAGTAGGCGGTGGCGAACATCCGGCCCCGCGCGTCGACGGCGATCGACTCGACCCAGTCGGGCAGGCGTGCCACCTCGACGGGCGGGCCCGCGGCGGCGGGCGCGGCGCACGGGGGAGCCGCGTACGCCGGGCCCGGCGCGAGCACGCCCGCCGCCGCGACCAGGGCGACCACCGGCACGAGTGCGGGCCGCACGCGGCGGCGCAGCCCGCGCAGCAGTCGGGAGGCGGTGCGCACCGTGCGGGTCGGCCTCATCGGGATCCCCTCCGTCGTCGGCGGGCTGGTCCGCCGGGCGCAGTATCGGCGCCGCACCCGCCCCCGCACCAGCCCCCCGCCGCGACGGGGCCACCCCTCCCGGGCCGCCGGAGCCCGACCGTCAGACCGGATCCCGGCCGGGGTCCGCGGCGGCGACCTGGAACGCCGTGCCGAGACCGTCGGCGGCGCGACGGGGACCGGGCACCTGCCCCGGACCCCGTACGCCGGCCCGGGTGATGATCGAGTCGAGGATCTCCCCGACCCGCACGGCGGTGTTCGACAGCAGCGCCGAGGTGATGCCGTGGGTGTGCTCGGTACCGCCCTGGAGGTAGATGCCGCACCGCAGCGCGGGATCGGTGGTCACCCGGTAGTCCCGCTCCACCCGGACGCGGCCCTGGTCGTCGCGCAGGCAGTGGGCCTCGGCCTCGCCGAGGAGTCCGAGACCGTCGGCGGACCGGTATCCGGTCGCGTAGACCAGTACGTCGGCGTCGAGCGGCGTCCTGTCCCCCGTGACCAACGATTCGACGGTGGTGCGGACCTTTTCGGGGGTCTCCACGACGTCGGCGATCCGGGACACCTTGAGGAAGCGCAGCCGCTCGGTGCCGAGGACCTTCTCCTGGTACTCCTGGCGGTAGAGCTCGTCGATCAGGTCGACGTCCACGACGGAGTAGTTGGTGTTCCCGTGGTACTCGATCAGCTTGCGCTTGATCGCCTCGGGGGCGGTGAAGTACTCGTCCACCGCGGTCGGGTCGAAGATCCGGTTGGCGAAGCTGCTGTCGTCGGCGGGGCTGTAGCCGTAGCGGGAGAAGACGGCGCAGACCTCGGCGCGGGGGAAGGCGCGGTGCAGGAATGCCACGTTCTCGGCGGCGCTCTGGCCTGCGCCGACCACGATGAAGCGGGTCGGGTCGGCGTCCTTGAGGCCTTCCACCCGGGTCAGCAGGTCCGAGTTGTGCCAGACCCGCTCGGTGCGCTCGACGCCTTCCGGGAGGTGGGGCCGCAGCCCGGTGCCGATGACGAGGTTGCGGGCGCGGTGGACGACGCGTTCGGTTCCGGACCGGGCCGTGACGTCCACGTACTCGATCGCGCCGTCGCGCACGACGGGCCGGATGTCGACGACCTCGCACCCGTACGAGACCATGTCGTCGACCTTGGCCGCCGCCCACTCGAAGTAGTCGTGGAACTCGACGCGCAGCGGGAAGAGGTTCTTGTGGTTGACGAAGTCGATCAGCCGCCCCTTGCTCTTGAGGTAGCAGAGGAAGCTGTATTCGCTGGTCGGATTGCGCAGCGTCACCAGGTCCTTGAGGAAGGACACCTGCATGGTCGCGTCGTCGATCAACATGCCCCGGTGCCAGCCGAAGTGCGGCTGCCGCTCGAAGAAGTGAGCCGTGACCGCCTCCTGCCGTCCGACGCCTGCGTTGTGCTCGCTGAGCGCTATGGCCATGGCCACGTTGGACGGCCCGAAGCCGATTCCGATGAGGTCGTGGATCACTGGCGCGTCGTCAGGATGAGCCTCTGACATGTCACTCCCAATCGTGCGGGGCAGTCGCTTGCCGGGCATTGGGGAACCGGGGCAAGGCACACCGAAGGAGCGGCGGCCGAGCAGAACTTAGGCAAGGCTAACCTGATCTTCGAGTGATTGTCGATGGGCAAATCAGATCGACCCCCCGACTCGACATGCCGAACTCCCTTCGAAAGAAGCCCTATTGCGAAGCTTAGGTAAGCCTTGCTTTACTGGCGCAGGCTCGTGTCCCTGCCCGAACTCGCCCTCCCCGCGCACAACGCACCCCGGAAGGCGACGAGGTGCCCGCGACCGCTCACTCGCCCTCGATGGGCGGCCGGCACCCCGGCCGCCCTTGACCCCAAGGGAACATCACCCATGCGCACAGCACGGCCTCGGCACTACCTCATGTGCCGGCCCACGCACTTCGACGTGGTCTACTCCATAAATCCCTGGATGGATCCGAAGAAGCCCGTCGACACCCGGCTGGCCATCGCCCAGTGGGAGCAGCTGCGCGAGGTCTACCTGAGCCTCGGCCACACCGTCGACACGATCGAACCGCTGCCCGGCCTCCCCGACATGGTGTTCGCGGCGAACGGGGCCACCGTCATCGACGGCCGCGCGCTCGTCGCGCGCTTCCGGGACGCCGAACGCATCGCGGAGGGCCCCGCCTACCACGACTGGCTGCGCGACAACGGCTTCCCGGACCTGCGCACCGCCGACGTGGTCAACGAGGGCGAGGGCGACTACCTGCTCACCGGCGAATGGCTGCTCGCCGGCACCGGCTTCCGCAGCGACCCCCGCTCCCACGACGAGGCCCAGGAGTTCTTCGGCCGTCCCGTGATCGGGCTGACGCTCGTCGACCCGGACTACTACCACCTGGACACCGCGCTCACCGTCCTGGACGAGCGGACGATCGCCTACTACCCGGCGGCCTTCTCCCCCGGCAGCCTGGCCGTCCTGCGGCGCCTCTTCCCCGACGCGATCGAGGCAGACCCCGAGGACGCCGCCGTCTTCGGCCTCAACGCGACCTCGGACGGGTACAACGTCGTCCTGCCCCAGAACGCCTCCGGCCTCGCCGAGCGGCTGCGCGAGCGCGGCTTCAACCCGATCGGCGTCGACCTGTCCGAACTGCTCAAGGCCGGCGGCAGCGTGAAGTGCTGCACCCTGGAGCTCCGACCGGCCCCGTAGGGCACCCGGTCACAGTCCTGCCGGTCCCGCCCGTGGCCCCGGGGCCGGCCGGGTGCGGCGCCGTCGCGCGGACCGGACGTCCGCGCGGCGGCGCTGCCGCATCCCTTGCCGAAGAGGCGGCCTAGTCGGTGTCGTCGGCCGGCATGAAGGCCCGCAGGCCCGCGTGGGTGATCCGGCGTTCCTCCCACAGGAGGCGGGCCGACGGGGCCACTGCCGTGCTCCCGTACCGGCGCTGCGTCCAGCGGATCCGGGAGGCGCGCCGCGGCCCGTCCTGCGGGTCCGTGAGCGTGAAGCGCCCCAACGCCGTCCACGGCAGACCCGCGGCGAGCCGGGCGAGGCGCGCGGCGGTGACCTCCAGCGCCTCCGGGTCGACGCCCTCGTTCCCCCTCGCGCAGGCCATCAGCCTGTTGCCGTCGATGAACCACGGGTGGACGGTGTCGGAGAGGGCGTCGAAGCGCACGGCCGGCAGGCTCAGCAGGAAGTCGGCGAGTTCCTTGTTCTCGGTACGGCGCTCCAGGCGCGCCTCCCCCTCGACGAGGGCCTCGATCGGCCCGCGTCTGCCGTCCCAGGCGTACGCGGAGGACACGTAGGGCAGCGCGTGCGGCAGCTCCACCGACCAGACCGTCATGTAGTCCTTGGCGACCTCCAGCGCGACCGCGGGCTTCATGCAGGTGACGAGGCCTTCGAGGTCGTGGTGGTCGATGACCTCCAGGTCGAACACGGTGACCTCCAGGCCCTCCCGACGCATCCGGACGACGCCCTCCGCGACCAGCTCCCCGGCGTGACGGGCGAGGCCCACCAGCTTCTCCAGGTGCGGTGCCTCCTTGACCCGCTCCCCCATCGTCGCGCCGCCCTCCCAGTCCTTGCGGTCCTCGGGGATCCGCTGCTCGATCCGGCCGAAGCCGAGCGCGGACTGCGCGCAGGTCTCCTGGTAGGAGTGGCCGTTCTCGCGGGCGTACCGCTCGCGCCGTTCCAACAGCGCGGCGTGGGCCAGGACGGCCTCGGCGCGTTCGACCTCCAGGCCCCGCAGGTCCGCCTTGCGCCGACGGAAGCCCCATGTCCCGAAGCCGATCAGGATGACGGCCAGCACGATGCCGCCGGCGAGGAAGCCGATGAACAGCAGCGCGCCCAGGAAGGGCACGGTGACCAGGGCGGCCGTCACGTTCAGCAGGAGCCTGTTGGTCTTGAGCGGATGGTCGGGCAGGGGGAACCGGTGCACGGGCGGCGGCCTTTCAGGGGCGGGGGCGGGGCGGTCGGCGGGGAGGCCGACGGGGCGGTCGGCGGTCCGCCGGGCGGATCGGGCGGGCGCTGAGGAGCAGGACGAGGAACGCGGCCATGGCGAGGGTCGCGGGGCCGCCGGGCAGTCCGTTCAGCAGGCTCCGACCGAAACCCGTGACCGGCAACGGCCGGTAGGCGCCGGGCGTCGTACCGCCGAGCCAGACCCCGGAGCCCCCGTCGGTGTCGGCCGTGGCGTGCGCGAGGGCGGTGGCGACCGTGTCGGCCCGTTCGCGGTGGCGGCCCCGGAAGTCGGCCGCGCCGAGCCGCCGGAAGGCGATCCTGGAGAAGTCGACGCCGCCGAATACGTAGTGGCGCACGTCGGACGTTCCGCCCGGGAGCGGACGGCTGCGCGTCACGTCGAACTCGCCCCGGGTGTAGGACTCCACGTAACGGCGGAACACGTCCTTCGGGTCCCGGGGCCGGCGCGCCGCGAGGTGGGTGAGGTCCTCGCGGTCCACGAGGTCGGCGAAGGGGGCGGGGCCGCGTGCGGCGCGCAGCCGGTACCACTCGGCGGCGACGCGGCTGTGGTAGATCCTGCGCAGGGACGCGTACTCGGGCGCGGTGCGCACCTGCCGTTCCAGTTCGGGCAGGACCGTCCTGCGGAAGACGTCCGCGTTGTGGGCCTCGATGTCGGGGGACTGCTCCCGGCAGGAGGAGGTCACGCCGGCCGCGTTCCGGCCTTCGAGGTACTCGGTCTCCATGCGGACCGACAGCGGGGCGTCGAGGATGTGCAGCGCGTCGCCGTCGTCGCGGACGGTGGCCGGGGCGGGCACGATCCACTGGCGAAAGGAGATGCACCTGCCGCGCAGGCTCCCCCAGAAGGCGGGACCGAGCCGGGAGTCCGGGTGGATGAGCCGGCCCACGGTCCTCTTGAGTTCGAGGTCGGCCTCCAACAGGATGCGCCCGGCATCGGTACGGCCGAGGCCGGGGTCGATGATCCGTTCGGGTTCGACGGGGCTGAGGTTCACGGTCTGCTTGTGCGGGGGCAGCCGCAGCCAGACGAAGAAGGCGTCGGAGGCCTCCTGCGCCTCGAGCAGGCCCGCGTCGGGGGTTGCGGGCGGCGGGGCGTCCTCCGGCGCGGCGTCGGCCCGGAAGGCGTAGGCGAGTCCGCGGCCGACTGCGGCGCGGTCGGAGACGTAACGCAGTTCCAGGGTGGAGAAGTCGATGCCGCCCTGTTCGGTGCGGGCCTTGGAGAGCTCCTCGTAGAAGCCGCCGGAGGGGGTCTGCGGATCGCACCGGCGGGCGGCGAGGACCTGGCCCGCAGGAGCGGCCGGGCGGCACGGGGGCGCAGCGGCCGGGTCGGCCAGCAGGCGGAGAGCTGCCGCGGGCCGCGCTGCGGGCGCTGCGGAGCCGTCCGCCCCGGCCTCCCCCCGGCCCGCCTCCTCCCGCTTCTCCGACCCTTGCCGCCTGCCGTTCTTCGCGCCGCGCATCGAGTCGAGGGCGCGGCCCATGTCCTCGCTCGCGCTCGGCTCGCCCTTCCCGCGCCGCACAGTGCCGTTGTGGGTGACGTAGAAGACGGGGGTGCAGGGTGGGATCCGGGGTGCGCAGGTGGGGCACGGGGAGCGGTCCGAGTAGAGGGCCAGCATCCGGTCGTGCGGGACGGCGCTGTTCGTCAGGAAGTCGAGGATCCGCACCTCGGAGTGGTCGCGCGGTTTCTCCCAGCGCCGTTGTTCCTTGGGCTTCTTCAGGTCCGCCGGGTCGTTGGACTTGGTGACGATCAGGATGCGCTCGACCCCGGCCGGTGGGGCGAGGGCCTTGAGGAGCTCGGGGTCCTCGGCCGCGAGTTCCTTCACGTCCCGGACGGCGGTGCCCTTCCCCCGCGGCCGGATGCCCTCGATCCCGGTGACGTCGACGAAGGCGACGGCGACGTTGCGGCCCTCGTGCCCGCGCGTGTGGGTGAACGTCCTCTCGCGGAACGCGTGCGCGACCCGGCTGAAGGGATGGTTCGCGTACGTCACCCTCACGGGCTCCGGGCACGGCAGGGCGGCGGGGGCCGCCGCGGCCCCGCCGACCAGGGCGAGGACCACGGCGAGCACGAGGGCGCACGCGGTCGGGCGCCGCCCCGGCAGTGGACGCATGCGGGCAGACTAGGAGCCCGTGGGCACACCGCCCGCCTTTCCGGCCATGCTCCGATCATCATCCGATCGGAGCGCGCGGGAAACCCCGGTGGGCCGCCGCACGGTCATCCCCGGTCGGGGGCGGACGTTTCCGAACTGTTTCCGACGGCCCATCAGGTCATCCGTCCCGGACCCTTGACTCCGCTTGCACCAGGACCGATTCTCGTCGCACCGATTGTGCGGGGCATGACAATTCATGCCGGGATCCGACCGCGCCCCTCCGCCGACCGAAGACATGAGTGATGACCTTGACCCGACAGCCACACCGCAGGCGCAGCCCCCTCACGGTCCTGTCGTTGCTCCTCGCCGTCATGGCCATGGTGCTCGGGCCCGTGCCCAGTTCCTCGGCCGACGCCGGCTGGTGGAACCCGACGGCCCGGCCCGCGCCGGACTCCGAGATCAACGTCACCGGCGAACCCTTCAAGGGGACCGACGCCCAGGGCAAGGTCCGCGGCTTCGTCGACGCGCACGACCACCTGATGTCCAACGAGGGCTTCGGCGGCCGACTCATCTGCGGCAAGCCGTTCTCCGACATGGGGGTCGCCGACGCGCTCAAGGACTGTCCCGAGCACTACCCGGACGGCTCCCTCGCGATCTTCGACTACATCACCAACGGCGGGGACGGCAAGCACGACCCCAACGGTTGGCCCACCTTCAAGGACTGGCCGGCCCACGACTCCCTCACCCACCAGCAGAACTACTACGCCTGGGTGGAGCGTGCCTGGCGCGGCGGCCAGCGGGTGCTGGTCAACGACCTCGTCACCAATGGCGTGATCTGCTCGGTCTACTTCTTCAAGGACCGCGGCTGCGACGAGATGACGGCCATCCGGCTGGAGGCGCAGAAGACCTACGACATGCAGGCCTTCGTCGACAGGATGTACGGCGGCCCGGGCAAGGGCTGGTTCCGCATCGTCACCGACTCCGCGCAGGCCCGCGACGTCGTCCAGCAGGGCAAACTCGCCGTGGTCCTGGGCGTGGAGACCTCCGAGCCCTTCGGCTGCAAGCAGGTCCTGGACATCGCCCAGTGCAGCAAGGAGGACATCGACCGCGGCCTGGACGAGTTGCACCGCCTCGGCGTGCGCAGCATGTTCCTGTGCCACAAGTTCGACAACGCGCTGTGCGGGGTCCGCTTCGACCAGGGCGCCCTCGGCACGGCGATCAACGTCGGCCAGTTCCTGTCCACGGGCACCTTCTGGCAGACGGAGAAGTGCGCCGGCCCGCAGCACGACAACCCCATCGGCCTGGCGGCGGCTCCCGCCGCGCAGAAGGAACTGCCCGCGGGCGTCGCCGTCCCCTCGTACGCGGCCGACGCGCAGTGCAATACGCGCGGGCTCACCGATCTCGGCGAGTACGCGCTGCGCGGCATGATGAAGCGCAAGATGATGCTGGAGATCGACCACATGAGCGTCAAGGCCGCGGGCCGGGCCTTCGACGTCCTGGAGTCCGAGTCGTACTCCGGGGTCATCTCCTCGCACAGCTGGATGGACCTCGACTGGACCGAGCGCGTCTACCGGCTCGGCGGTTTCGTGGCCCAGTACATGAACGGCTCCGAGGCGTTCAGCGCCGAGGCCGACCGGACGAAGGCGCTGCGCGACAAGTACAACGTCGGCTACGGGTACGGCACCGACATGAACGGCGTCGGCGGCTGGCCGGGCCCACGCGGCGCGGACACGCCCAACCCCGTGCGCTACCCGTTCCGCAGCACCGACGGCGGCTCCGTCATCGACAAGCAGACCACCGGGCAGCGGACCTGGGACCTGAACAAGGACGGGGCCGCGCACTACGGCCTGGTCCCCGACTGGATCGAGGACGTCCGCATCGTCGGCGGGCAGGACGTCGTGGACGACCTGTTCAAGGGCGCCGAGTCCTACCTGACCACCTGGGGCAACTCCGAGAAGCACAAGGCGGGGGTGAACCTCGCGGCCGGCGCCGCCGCCGGCGCCTCGTCCGCGGAGTGGTGGAACCCGTTCGTGAACTACTCGGCGGGCCAGGCCGTGGACGGCAACACGGGCACCCGCTGGGCGAGCGAGTGGAACGACGACCAGTGGCTGCGCGTCGACCTCGGCTCCTCCAGCCGGGTCGGCCGCGTCACCCTCGACTGGGAGCGCGCCTACGGCAGGGCGTACCGCATCGAGGTCTCCACGGACGGCACGAACTGGCAGCAGGTCTGGTCGACGAACGCCGGTGACGGCGGCCTGGACACGGCCCGCTTCTCCGGCGTGACGGCCCGCCACGTCCGCGTCCAGGGACTCCAACGAGCGACCCAATGGGGCTACTCCGTGCGCGAGTTCGGCGTCTACAGCAGCTGAGCGCACGGCGCACCGACCAGGACACGGGCCGGCCGGATTCCTTCCGGCCGGCCCGTGCGTCCTGCGAACGAGACGAAGGGAACCACCATGGCCCGGATGCCGTCGGCCGATCGGCGCCGCCAACTGACCGAGGCGGCGATCCGCGCGATGACCCGGGACGGCGTCGCCCGGACCACGACCCGCTCCATCGCGGCGGAGGCGGGCGTGTCGCTGAGCGTCTTCCACTACTGCTTCGACTCCAAGCAGGCGCTGCTGGAATCGGTGATCGAAGCGATCACCGCGCACTACGTGAGCGTGGTGAAGGAGGCGATCCGGCCGCGGTCCACCCTGCGCGAGACGGTCCGGGCCGGCTTCCAGGCCTACTGGGACCACGTGACGGAGCAGCCCGGCGAGCACATGCTCACCTACGAACTCACCCAGTACGCCCTGCGCCAGCCCGGCTTCGAGCACCTGGCGCGCCGGCAGTACGAGCTGTACTGCGTCACCTACGAGGAGCTCATCGGGCAGCTGCGCGACAGCATGGATCTCGAACTTCTGGTACCGGTTCCGGTGTTGGCCCGCTACCTGGCCGCCATGACCGACGGGCTGACCCTCAACGTCCTCGTCCTCTGCGACGAGACGGCGACCAAGGAGATCCTCGACATGATCACCGACCACGTCGCGGGGCTCGTGATCCCCCGGCCGCAGGCCGGTCCCTGACCCCCGTCGGCGGTCAGTCGTCCTTGGTGTGGTGCAGGCGCGCCCACATGGGCAGGACGAACCAGCACAGCAGGTACCAGGCCACCACTCCGCCCACCAGCCAGGGCACGAAGGCGTCGTGGGTGGCGACCCGCAGGATCAGGAAGAGCGCGGCCACCAGGGTCGCGAACAGCAGCACGAGCCCGACGGCGCAGAGGCGGGAGGCCCACGCGACCGCCTGCGGCTTCATGTGGCGGCCCGTGACGATCCGGTGGAAGACGACCGGCGCTATGAGGGCTCCGGTCGCGAGGGACCCGAGGACGACGGTGACGATGTAGAGCGTCTTGTCGGTCTGCGGCAGGCCCTGGAAGTGCGGGGTGAAGACGACGGTCAACAGGAAGCCGAACAGGATCTGTACGCCGGTCTGGGTGACCCGTATCTCCTGGACCAACTCCTCCCATTGACGGTCCGCGCGCTCCGCGGGGCTTTCGCTCCGGCCGTCATCGGGGGCGGCTCTTCTCATGGCTCCTCCATCGCTCCGGGTCGGGGGCCGCCTACCCGCAGGGGGCGGGCCCATGCGGGTCCTCCGCGTCGCCGCAGGAGTCCTCCTCGTCGCCGCAGGGGTCCTCCGGGTCCCCCTCGGCGGGGACGTGGATGTCCATGACGCAGATGTCGTCCCGGCGCTCCGGGCGCAGCGCGGCCAGACTGCGCGCCAGGCTCGCTCCGCCGCCCTCCTCGACGAGCCGTCGCGCGGTGGTGGCGAGCCGGGCCAGGCCGAGGTCTATGTCCTCCCCCGGTTCCTCGACGAGCCCGTCGGTGTAGAGGAGGAGGTGGTCGTCGGGCCGCAGGTCGAGGGCGCTCTGCTCGTAGACGGAGCCGAAGTCGGCTCCCAGGAGGGCGCCCGTGGGCTGCGGCAGGAACGAGGCCTCCCCGTCGCGGATCAGCAACGGGGGCAGGTGGCCCGCCCGCACCCAGGTCAGTCGGCGGTCCCAGGGCCGGTAGCGCCCCATGATCATGGTCGCGGTGGCCCCGTGCGTGTCGGTGGCCGTGTGGAGGAGGAGGCTGTTGAGCCGGCTCAGGGCGTCGGGCAGCTCCGACCCGGTGACGATCATGCCCTTGGCGGTGAACCGGAGTTGGGCCATGGTGCCGACGGCGTCCAGGCCGTGGCCGGCGACGTCCCCGAGGACGAAGAGGGCGCTGTCGTCGGGCAGTCCGATGGCGCTGTACCAGTCTCCGCCGACGTTCACCCCGCTGTCGGAGGGCAGGTAGGCGACGTCCACGCACAGCCCGGCCAGTTCCAGGGACTGCTCCTGCAGGGGCAGCAGCGCGTGCTGGAGCCGGGCGGCGAGGATCCGTTCGGCCTGGAGCATGCCGCGTTGGACCAGGACGGCGCGCTCGCTCTCGCGCAGGGCGAGTTCGGTGTCCCGCTGCGCCGAGAGGTCCTGGAAGAAGCCGTGGACCTCGACCGGGGTACCGGCCTCGTCGGTGCCTGCCTCGGCGACGATCCGCAGGTGGCGGATCCCGTCGGCGGTGGTGATGCGGAACTGCTGGTCGACGGCCCGGCCCTCGCCCAGCAGCCGGCGGACGGCGCCGCCGAGGCGTGGCAGGTCCTCCGGCACGAGGTGCAGGGGGAGTTCCTCCAGCGGCATGGGCCCCGCGGCCCGGTCGCGGCCGAAGATGACGAACACCTGGTCGGACCAGTTGATGACGTTCGTGACCAGGTCCCAGTCCGCCCAGCCGAGGTTCCCCAACCGCTGCATGTCGGCCAATCTGCGGGCCTCGCGGTCGCTGGTGTCGAGGCGGATCCAGGAAACGACCAGCCGGCCGCCCAACCGGGTCGCCCGGACCGCGTAGGAGGACTCGCGCGGCAGCCCGGCGGTCACCTCGTGGTAGGTGAAGGAGGGGCCGTAGTAGTCGGTTCCCGTGGTCAGCGTGTCCAGGTACCCCTCCCACAGGTCGGTGCCCGCGACCGTGGGGTACGTCTCCAGGATGCTGCGGCCGACGAGCTCCTTGCCGCGGCGGCCGGCCACGTCCACCGACGCGGGGGCGGCCGCGTCGATCCGGTAGTCCTCGACCTCGCCCGCCCCCGAGCGCAGCGGGGTGAGCAGGATCGCCGCGCCGGAGAGCGCGTCGAGGATCCGCTGCACGGCGGCCACGTCCGCCTCTCCCACCGGGTCGGTCGTGCCGGGCCGGCGCAGGTCGCGCAGCGGGCCCGCGCACATCCGGGCGGCCCGCCGCAGCAGGAGCCGGGTGTCGGGGGTGAAGGGGGCCCGGTGCGTCCGGAAGAAGCCGACGGCGGCGGTCGCGGGGCCCTCCGCGAACACCGGTACCCAGGCGCGGGACTGCCAGCGTTCGGGCGGGTCGCCGATGAGCTGGTAGCGCAGGGCGTCGCGCGCCGGATCCTCCAGCCAGACCGGTTCCCGGCCCGCGAGGGCGACCATGGCGGCGACCCCGCTCAGCGGGGGGACATGCCGCCACTGCTCGGCCAGGGCCTCGCTGATTCCGGCGGCTCCGGCCAGTTCCAGGCCGCCGGCGGGCGCCGCGGTGTAGATCATCACGGCGTCGATGTCCTCGGCGCCGCCCAGTACGGTCACCAGCAGCCCCGCGACCTCGTCCGCGCCGTGCACCCCGGCCAGTCCGTCGGCGAGCCGGGCGAGCAGCGGACGCCGCTTCCCGGCGGTGCGTGCCGGCCGGGCGAGGTAGCGCCCGGGGTCGAACGGCGACGGGTCCGGCGCCGCCCCGGGCTCTCCCGCGCCGGCTGCGGCGGGCGGTTCGGCGGGGGGCTCCGGGCGGGTGCGCAGGCCGCCGAGGGTGATCCAGCACTCCTCCATCAGGGTCCGGCCGCGCCGGTCCGCGCGCCGCAGCAGCAGGGCGTACGCCGCGTCGGCGCTCACGCCGGCCTGCGCCATGAGCACGCCCTTGGCCCGCTCCAGCACGGCCGTCGTGGAGGCGACCGCTTCCATGCCCTCCGCCTCGGCCCGCAACTTCGCCACGACCCTGGCCAGGGCCAGGACCTCGGGAGCGGAGCCGTCGCCGGGAAGCGCGGGATCGCTCTTCATGTTTCGAGGATGGCACGGGGCGGCCGGTATGGGCGGCTCAGCACGGCAGCGGGACGTCCACGGGGGCCACTGCGAGGCGGTCGACGACGGCGGTGAGGCTGCCGGTGCGGGCGAGGACGGCCCGCTGCCGGCTCGCGCCGGTGCCCCGGCGGCGCAGCCCCTCCCAGAGGGTCCGTGCCATATCCAGGTCGCCGGCGGCCGCGAGCCCGGGTGCGGCGCGGTCCAGCAGCCGCTCCACGAGCAGCTCGGCGGGCAGCTGCCGGCCGCTGCACGGGTCGGCGCCGGGGCCTTCGAGGCCTCCCCGCGCCGCCAGGGCGTGCGCGCCCCACAGGCGGTGCGGCGGCGCCGCCGGGGGCGGTACCCCGGCGTCCACGTCCCGCAGGAGGACGGCCGCCAGGCCCCGTACCAGGGCGGCCGTCAGGATCACGGTGTCCAGGTCGGCGTTGACGTCGGAAACCCGGATCTCCAGCGTCGGCACGTGTTCCGAAGGGCGGGCGTACCAGTACAGCATCCGGCGGTCGAGCAGCACCCCGGCGGCGACCAGGCCGTCGACGTGGGCGAGGTAGTGCGCCTCGTCGACCACGGGCGGGGGCCCCACCGTCGGCCAGCAGGAGAAGGCGACCGAGCGCCAGCTGTCGTGACCGGTGTCCCGGCCCGCCATGAAGGGCGAGTTCCCGGTCAGGGACTGGAGCACCGGCAGCCAGGGCCGCATGTGGCTCGCCAGGGCGAGGGCCCGCGGCCGGTCCAGGGTGCCGACGTGGATGTGACAGCCGCAGACGGCGGTGAACCGGTCGATGAGGTGCGCGGAGGAGCGGGCCATGCGCAGGTACCGTTCGTCGTCCGTCACCGTCAGGGGTTGCAGCGGCGCGATCACGGGGACTCCCGACGCCACCGGCAGGCAGCCCGCGGCGCGGGCCGCGCGCGTGGTGGTCTCCCGCAGCATCGACAGTTGTCCGCGCAGGTCCGCGAAGTCGGTGGTGGGCCGCGTACAGACCTCCACCTGGGCGTCGTAGAACTCGCTCTGGACCAGTTCGCCGAGCTCACGGGCCGCCGTGGCGATCACTTGCGGGCCCCGGTTGACAGGGGCCCTGGTGCCCCGGTCGACGAGGAGGTACTCCTCCTCGACTCCCACGGTCGGAACGTCCACGGGATCTCCTTGCCGACTGCGCCGAAGGACCGGACTCGGACGGCGCCTACCCCCTCGGCGCCCCCGCACCCCCCGTACCGCGGGTCACCCTCCGTCGGGTTCCGCCGCCCGCCAGACGGTGGTGATGTTGCAGAACTCGCGGATGCCGTGCCCGGACAGCTCCCGCCCGTAACCGGAACGCTTGACGCCGCCGAAGGGCAGAGCGGGATGGGAGGCGGTCATGCCGTTGACGAAGACGCCGCCCGCCTCCAGGTCGCGCACGAACCGCTCCAGGTCGGCGTCGTCGCGGGTCCAGACGTTCGAGCTGAGCCCGAAGGGGGTGTGGTTGGCCCGCTCGATGGCCTCGTCGAGGCCGCCCACCCGGTAGAGGGTGGCGACGGGCCCGAAGGTCTCCTCCAGGTCGATGCGCATCCCGTCGGTGATGTCGGCGAGGACCGTCGGCTCGTAGAACCAGCCCTCCTCGTGCTCCGGCGGGCGGCGCCCGCCGCACAGGACGGTGGCGCCGAGGCCCACGGCGTCCTCGACGAGTTCCTCCACGTCCCGGCGACCGCTCTCGGTGGCCAGCGGGCCGACGTCGGTGGTGTCGAGCATCGGGTCGCCCACCGTCAGTGCCTTCATGCCGTCCGTGAAGTGCCGGGCGAAGGCGTCGTAGACGTCGGTGTGCACGATGAACCGCTTGGCGGCGATGCAGGACTGGCCGTTGTTCTGGACGCGGGCGGTGACGGCGGTGCGGGCGGCGCGGGCGACATCGGCCGAGGGCATCACGACGTACGGGTCGCTGCCGCCGAGCTCCAGGACGGTCTTCTTGACCTCGTCGCCGGCGGCCGCCGCGACGGCGCGCCCGGCGGGTTCGCTGCCGGTCAGGGTGGCCGCGGCGACCCGCGGATCGCGCAGGACGGCTTCCACGGCTCCCGAGCCGATGAGCAGGGTTTGGAAGCAGCCGCGCGGGAAGCCCGCCCGGTGGAAGAGTTCGCCCAGGTAGAGGGCGGTCTGCGGGACGTTCGAGGCGTGTTTGAGCAGGCCCACGTTGCCGGCCATCAGGGCGGGCGCGGCGAACCGTACGACCTGCCACAGCGGGAAGTTCCAGGGCATGACGGCCAGGACCACGCCGACGGGCCGGTAGAGGACCCGGACCGACGAGGCTCCCGCGTCGCGCACGTCGGCGTCCGCGGGGTGCTCGTCGGCGAGGAGGCCCTCGGCGTGCGCGGCGTACCAGCGCATCGCCTTGACGCACTTGGCGGCCTCGGCCCGGGCCGCCGCCAGCGGCTTGCCCATCTCGGTGGTCATGGTGCGGGCGACGGCCTCCGCGTCCTCCTCCAGGAGGTCCGCCGCCCGGGACAGCAGCGCGGACCGTTCGGCGAAGGTGGTGCGCCGGTAGGTGGCGGCCGTGCGTGCCGCTTCGGCCAGGCGCTCCTCGATGCCGTCGGCGTCGAGCGGGTCGAAGGTCCGCAGCGTCCTGCCGTTCGTGGGGTTCACGGTGGCGATGCTCATGGTCCGCCCTTCCTCGGAGGGAACCGCCCCATAGACCCTGCCCGCCGGGTCACCGCGGCGCAACGCGAGGGCCGGTACCCGGGTGCTCCTGCGGGCGCCGCACCGCCACGGATTGCGGGCCCCGGGGGGCGGACGCATGGTGAGGATGCAACGTCCCCCCAGGAAGGAACGACCCCGTCATGGGCAAGGCAAAGGCGAAGGCCAAGCAGGTCAAGGGCAAGATGAAGGAAACCGCGGGCAGCGCGATGGACGACCACCGCATGCAGGCGGAGGGCAGCGCCGAGCGGATGAGCGGCAAGGCCGAGGAGATGGTCGCGAAGGCGACGGACGCGATGAACAAGTCCAAGGGCCGGCACTGACGGAGCGTCCCCCGGTGACCGGCGCCCCCGTGCGGGGGCGCCGGTCACCGGCGTGAGGAGCCCACCCGTCGAGGGGTGACGTCGGGGGCGGCGTCGCGGCGGGACCGGACTACGGTCGGCCGCGCGGCTTGCCGCGCTTGGCGGCCTTGGGAGCGGCGGAGCCGCCGCGCGGGTTCTTGCCGGCCTGCTTGCCGCCGCCCGATTTCCCGCCCGATTTTCCGCCGGCCCTCGCGGCCGGGTTCTTGCCCTTGCCGCCGGCCGCGTCCGGGCGCTTGCGCTGCTTGGGCTGCGGCGGCGTCGGCGGACGGCCGCGCGTGCTGTTCACGGTCCGGCCGCGGACGATGCCGATGAATTCCTCGACCAGGTCGGTGGTCTTCTCCTCCGGCCAGGACAGCGCGATCCGCGATTCCGGGGCGTCCGACACGGTCCGGTACGTGAGGTCCTTGCGGTGGTGGAGCCGCGCCAGGGACTGGGGGACGACGAGGACGCCGATGCCCGCCGCGACCAGCTCGATGGCGTCCGCCGTGGTCTCGGGGCGTTCGAAGGCGGGCTTGCCCGGGAGGGTCTCCCAGGGGAGGACGTCGTCCAGGGGGTTCAGCACGATCTCGTCGGCGAGGTCCCCGGTCGACACCTCTTCCGCCGAGGCCACCAGGTGGTCCTTGGGGATGACGACCACGGTCGTCTCGGTGTACAGCGGGATGGCGCTGAGGTCGGTCCGGTCGACGGGCAGCCGCACGAAGCCCGCGTCGGCACCGCTGCCGCGCAGCAGGTCGAACGCTTCGGCGGCGGGCACTCCGACGAGGGTCAGGGGGACGTCGGGCAGCCGCTCGTTCCAGATCCGCACCCACTTGGTGGGCGTCACTCCCGGGACATAGGCGAGCCGGAACGAAGGGGAAGTTTCCGAGCCTGTCACCCCGCCAGGTTACCGGTCGTGGTCGGAGGTAGCGCACACGCTCGATACCCTTGACCTCATGACGTCGCACCAGAGCACCCAGACGATGAAGCCCGCCACCGCGGCGAAGAAGCTGGGTGTGTACCTCGAAGCCACCCCCGCCGAGTTCCAGGAGGGTGTGGTTTCGCGCACCGAGCTGAACGCCCTCCAGACCGATCCGCCCGCGTGGCTGGTCGAACTGCGGCAGAACGGTCCGCACCCCCGCCCCGTGGTCGCGGCGAAGCTCGGCGTCTCCATCGCCGGTCTCGCGCGCGGCGGAGTCACCGAGGCCCTGACCACGGAGCAGATCGACGCCGTGAAGCAGGAGAACCCCGAGTGGCTGCAGAAGGAGCGCGCCACCCAGGCGGAGGTCCGCAAGGAGACCGTCCGCATCAAGGAGAAGAACGCCGAGAAGGCGGAGAAGGCGCAGCGCGACCAGCAGTAGGACCAGCAGTAGTGGGCGGCCGGGCGGCGTTCCCGCCCCCGCCGCTCCCCCGGTCCCGGCCGACGATCGTCGCCGGGGACCGGTCCGACCGCTGTCCCGGCCCGTCGGCCGCGGCCGGTGTCAGCTGCCGGTGAGGCCCGGGCGGAGGCGTGCCGGGGGCGCCGAGCAGAGGGTGCGCCGGGCCCTTCTCCACGACGCGTCCCGCGTCGAGCACCGCGATGCGGTCCGCGAGGGCGGCGGCCGCCGCGAGTCCTTGCCGATCGGGAGCAGGCCGAGCCGCTCCGCTCCCACCCCGTCGCGGGTCGCGGGCCGTGGGTTCCGGTTCCCGCTCGGCTCCCCCCTCCCGCGCCGGCATCCCGGCGCACGGGTCCACGGGTTCGACGACCGGCGGGTGACCGGTCCCCCTGGCCGCGCCCGGATGCGTCGCAGACCTCCGAGCATGATCCGGAACCCCAGTCTCCGCCATTGCACGGCGGATCGGACCCTTGCGGCAGACCGCTTCGACGACGTTGACGTCCGGTCCGGACGGGCGCAGCCGCCGGGTGGTGCGGGCGACCGCGGACGGGAGGTGGCCGCAGCAGCGGTCGACCCCGTCGGCACCTGTTCAAGGGCCCGAGGCCGCTCGGAGGGGGATCCGTACCGGACCCGGCGGGTCGACAGGGGCGGCCGGCACGGCCTCCGCATCATGGCGGGAGCCTCGTCACGGGTGGCCGGAAACTGAACTTGCCGCACCAGGTGAGGCATACCTAACCTGTGCTCGCCCGGCCATCGGCCGGCCACACTTCGGCCACCGTCCCCACCGAAGGAGCCTCCCCCCATGCCCGAACGCCTCGACGCGGTACGGCCGTACGCCGTCTCGCTCTTCCGGATCGTCACCGGCCTCCTCTTCGCCTGCCACGGCGCGGCCTCCCTCTTCGGCGTCCTGGGCGGTGCCCGCGGCGGCGGCACGGTGCCCGTCGGCGACTGGCCCGGCTGGTACGCGGCCGTCATCCAACTCGTCGCCGGCACCCTCGTGCTGCTGGGCCTCGGCACCCGCTCGGCGGCGTTCGCGGCGTCCGGTTCGATGGCCTACGCCTACTTCACCGTCCACCAGCCGCAGTCCCTGATGCCCCTTCAGAACGGCGGCGAGGCCTCGGCGATGTTCTGCTGGGCCTTCGCCCTGCTGATCTTCACCGGGCCCGGTGCCCTCGCCCTCGACGGACTGTTCGCGGACCGCGCCCGCCGGGACCGCGCGGAGGCCCGCCCGGAGGCCGCGATCGCCTGAGGAATCGTTCCGCCGCAACGGGGTCCGTGGCGCCCGACCCGTCCGACGGGGTCGGGCGCCACGGACCGCACGAACCGCCCCGACCGCTCCGCGGGGCGACCCCGGCCCCGTGGCCGGCCGAGTGGCGTCTGAAACCCGTTCGTCCGTACGGCGTTAGACGGTTCGGACCGGCGTGCGCGCCAGCGCACCGTGCCGGTCCGGTCTGATGCCGACGGAAGTACGAGGAGCGAAATGACGGACCCGATGCCCGCCGGACCCGGTCGCAGGAGACTGGCAGCCCGATGCCGGCGGATCACCGAGGACAGCTCGTTCGGGATGGCCGTCTTCGTCGTGATCCTGCTCAACGCGGCCCTGATGGGGGCGGAGACGTACAGCGGGCTCGCCCGGAGCCACCGGGAGGTGCTGGGCATCGCCGAACAGTGCTGCCTCGCCCTGTTCACCCTGGAGATGCTGCTGCGCATCGGTTCGTTCACCGACCGGCCGAAAGCATTCTTCCGGGACCCCTGGAACGTCTTCGACCTGGTGATCGTCGCCTCGGCGTTCGTACCGCTGCTGCGCGAGAACACCACCGTGCTGCGACTGCTGCGACTGGCCCGCGTGCTGCGCACCGCCCGGTTCCTGCCCCACCTGCGCATCCTGCTGGTCGCGGTCGGGCGCAGCCTGCCGGGCACCGCCAGCTTCCTGTTCGTCGGCGCGCTGGTGCTTTACGTGTACGCGATGGTCGGCTGGGTCTGCTTCGCGGAATCGGACCCGCAGCACTACGGCTCGATCGGGCGGGCCTCCCTCACCCTCTTCCTGCTCACCACCCTGGACGGTCTGACCGATGCCGTCCGGGCCGGTCTGCAGATCTCCCGGTTCAGCATCGTCTACTACGCCTCGTACGCGCTGCTCGCCTCGTTCGTCCTGGTCAACGTCCTGATCGGGGTGGTGCTCAACTCCCTCGACGAAGCCCGGGAGATGGAGGCGGAGGACAAGCGGGCGCGGGACCGCGCCGAGGGTGCGAACGATCCCGCCGGGGAGGTGCGGGAGCGGATCGTGGCGGCCCGGATGGCCCTGGACGACCTGGAGGCGAGTCTCGCCGACGTCCCGCCCTCCCCCGCCGCCGGGAACCGGGGGAAGGAACGGGAAAGGGAACTGGAGTCGGCCGTGTAGGGCGGCCCGAGCGTCCTTGACCAGGGCGGGAGCGGGACGGGGCCCGGGGCGGGCTGTGACGGAAGTCTGACGAGCGGCCGGTCGCCCTGGCGCCCGGGGCGGCCGCGGTGGTCGAATCGAGGGGTGAGCACGCACGAGGACACCGGAACGGGCACCGGACCGCGGGAGGACCCGGGCACCGGCACCGGGCGGGCCGCCGAAGGGCCCGACGGCCACGGCAGCCCGGTCGGCCGCCGGCTGGTGCTGGGAATGGCCGGCCTCGGCGCCCTGGGGCTGGCCGCCTCGCCCTGGCTGCGCCGGGCGGCCGAGGCAGGTCTCGGCGCCGTCGCGGGCAAGGATCCGACGGGCCTGACCGGGATGCTGCCCAACGGGGGCGGCTTCCGCTACTACTCGGTGGCCTCCTCCGTGCCCGAACGCGGCCCGGCGGACTACCGCCTCACGATCGGGGGCCTGGTCGAGCGGCCGGTCTCGTACCGGCTCGACGAGCTGCTCGGGATGCCGCAGACCCGGGTGGTGCGCGACGTCCAGTGCGTCACCGGCTGGCGGGTGCCGGCCACCCCCTTCGAGGGCGTGCCCGTGTGGCGGCTCCTGGACGCCGCGGGGGTGCGGCCCGAGGGGCGGGCCATCCGCTTCGACTGCTTCGACGGGACCTACACGGAGAGCCTCACCCTCCCGCAGGCCCGCCGCGAGGACGTCATGGTGGCCCTGCGGATGCAGGACCGGCCGCTGAGCCACCGGCACGGCGGACCGGTCCGGCTGTACGTGGCACCGATGTACTTCTACAAGTCCGCGAAATGGCTCTCGGGGATCACCGTGACCCGTGACGTGGAACCCGGCTACTGGGAGAAGCTCGGCTACGACGTCGACGCCTGGGTCGGCAAGTCGAACGGACGCGACGATGCACCCACAGCCTGACCTCCCGCCCCGCGTGAGGCGGTTCAGCCGTGCCGAGCGCTGGATCCACCGGGTCACGGCCGCCCTCATGGGCGTGTGCGTGGCCTCCGCCGGCTGTCTGTACCTGCCACCGCTGGCGGAGCTCGTCGGGCGCCGCCACCTGGTCGTCACCGTCCACGAATGGTCGGGGCTGCTCCTGCCGGTGCCCCTCCTGGCGGGTCTGGCCTCCCGGGCCTTCCGTAGCGACCTGCGGTTCCTGAACCGGTTCGGGCCGCACGACCGGGTCTGGTTGCGCTCGGCGCTGCGCCGCCGCGGGCCGAGGCCGGCGGGCAAGTTCAACGCGGGGCAGAAGCTGTACGCGGCCTGGCTGGCCGGAGCGGTCCTGGTGATGCTGGGCACCGGACTGCTGATGTGGTTCACGGGGCTCGCCCCGCTGGTCGTGCGCACCGGGGCGACGTTCGTCCACGACTGGCTGGCACTGGCCGTGGGGATCGTGCTCGCCGGGCACATCGGCAAGGCGCTGGGCGACCCGGAGGCCCGGCGCGGCCTGCGCACCGGTTCCGTCGCCCGGTGGTGGGCCGAGCACGAGCACCCGTTGTGGCGGCCCGGCGACGGACCCCGCTGAGCCCCCGCCCGTCGGACGGGGGCCCTGCGGCTGGTCAGCCGCCGTCGCGGACGGAGACGATGCCGTTGAACACGCCGACGTACGCGGTGCCGTCGGGGCCGAGGGTGATCGGCGCCCAGTTGTTGTCGTACAGCGGGCCGGTGCCGGTCAGTTGGCGCCACCGGCGCTCACCGGTGCGGAAGTCCACCGCAGTGAGGTACCAGGCGTCGATGCCCCAGAAGTTGGGCTCCTTCTCGTAGAAGTAGAGGAGCCCGTTGGCGGTGGAGAGCTTGGGGACCACGGAGGGAGCGCGGATCGCGCTCTCCCAGACCGTGTCGCAGCCGCTGCCGTCGGCGCGGACGTCGATGCGGCTGACGCCGCCCACGACGGACTTGCCCAGCAGCAGCGAGGTGGGGTTCTCGTAGCCGTAGTTGTTCTCGACGACGATGCTGTTGCCCCAGGTGATGAGGGAGTTGTCGGTGGTCGAGGCGCCGGATCCGAAGACGGGCACCTTGCAGACGAGGCGCCGGTCGGCGGGGACGTCAGCGCCTCGCCGGTAGACCAGGACGTTCATCCGGTCGTCGGCGTTGTCCGTGATGGCGACGTACTTCTCGCCGTTCTCACCGAAGAGGTCCGGGGTGGTGCCCGAACCCTGGTTCACGGAACCGGGCTTGGTCCCGGTGCCGCGGTCGTACGTCTGGCGCCACTGCACCTCGGGGGTGCCGTCGGCGGTGGCGCGGAAGCCGTACAGGGCGTGGTCGGTGACGATGGAGACCCCGTCCTCGGCGACCGAGAAGGAGTTCTGGATCTCCTCACCGGCGAGCCGGAGCGAACGGATCTGCGAGGTCACGGGGTCCACGGTGCCGACCCGACCCTGGCGGGTGACCCACCAGATGCGGCCGTTCCAGTCGGGCATCACGGAGGTGATGGGGTCACAGGTGCCGCTGGGCCACAGGTTGGTCCACGTGACGCAGTCATGAGGGACGTGGCCGGTGAGGTCCCAGTCGTTGTCGACGGTGAACTTCCAGCTCCCGTCCGCGTTCTGCGAGTGGGAGAGGCGCAGTACGTGCTGGCGGGAGTCGGCCAGCACGGCCCGGTCCTGGTTGTCCAGGTAGAAGTAGGCGCCGCCCGAGGTGTCCTTGAATATCTTCGCGAAGTCGAGCGAGGTGATCGCCTCGACCGTCGAAGAACGCTGCGGGAGCTGGTACTCCGCGAGCGTGGCGAGCGTGCGGGGCTCCAGGAGCTTGACCTTGAAGCCGGTGAAGGTGCCGCACACGGTGACCAGGCGGCCGCCCGTGTCGAAGGTGGCGGTGGCGCACTCGCCGCCGAGGGCGGCGATCTTCTCGCTCTTGACCTGCGGGTTGCGGCCGAGGGGGCCGGACCACGGGGACGTGGCGCTGCCGGCGGCGTCGGAGTGCATGCCGCTGCGGCCGTTGGGCGCGAGGTGGGGGTGCTGCGGCGGCGCTTGTCCGGGCAGCGGGGCGGCGGTGGCGGGACCGCCGTCGTACTGGCTGATCAGGCGGTGGCCGGGCGCCTTGGGGATCTCCTCCGCCTGGGCCGGCGCCACCCCGTACATCACCGTCAGGGCGGCGAGGGCGGGGACCACGGCGCAGTTCAGCGCTCTTCGGAACATCCGGGCATCCTCCTTCGTCTTCAGTGTTGTTGACATTGCGTCTGACATCGCGCCGCCGCCAGACGCTAGATCGCACTGCCCGAGGAGTCCATGGAAGAGCCGGATGATTCATGAAGGCGCAACAGTCGATCAAGCAGCCGTGATGTCGCTCCACTGCGCCGTACGGTCGCACCAGCGGCCGAGGAGGACCGGATCGTGGCCCACCGCGAGGAGTCCGGCGCCCGTCTCGGCCCGGTACTCCTCGACGACGGCGACCAGCGCGGCCGTGGTGGAGGCGTCCAGCATCGCGGTCATCTCGTCGCACACCAGCCAGCGCGGTCGCAGCACCAACGCCCTGGCCACACAGGCGCGTTGAAGCTGACCGTCACTGACCTCGTGGGGGCGCCGGACGAGCAGGTCCGCGCCCAGGCCGACCCGGTCGGCGAGCTCGGCCACCCGTGCGTCCACCTCCTCGCGCCGGCCCGTGGCGCGCAGCGGTTCGGCGACGAGGTCGCGCAGCCGCAGGCGGGGGTCGGCCGACAGGCGCGGCTGCTGGAAGACGACGCCGACCTCGGTGCGCAGGGAGCGCGGGGCCCGGTGCCGGAAGCCCGTCACGGGGCGGCCCCCGAGGGTCACGGTCCCGCGGTCGGGCCGGTGCAGCAGGGCCGCCACCCGGGCCAGGGTGGACTTGCCGCAGCCGCTGGGCCCCAGCAGGCCGAGGGCCTCCCCGGGGCGCAGGGTGAGGTTCGCGTCCCGCACGACGGGCTCGCGTCGGTCGTATCCGGCGGTGATCCCGGCGAGCTCAAGCATGGTGGCAGGCCACCCCTTCGGTGAGCGGGGGCCGGTCGGTCCGGCAGGAGTCGTCGGCCAGGGCGCAGCGGGCGGCGAAGGCGCAGCCGGCCGGGAGGTCGCCGAGTTCGGGCGGGGCTCCGGGGATGGGGGTGAAGGCCCGCTCGGGCAGGGCGTCGAGCAGTCCGCGGGCGTAGGGGTGGCGGGGCCCGGGTGCGCCGAAGAAGGCTTCGGCCGGGGCGATCTCCACGATCCGGCCGGCGTACATGACGGCGACGGTGTCGGCTATCCGCTCGGCGGCCGCGAGGTCATGGGTGATCATCAGCAGGGCCCGGTCGGCGTCCCGGGTGTGGGCCCGCAGTTCGTCGACGGTGCGGTGGACGAGGTCCCGGTCGAGGCCGGTGGTCGGCTCGTCGGCGAGGAGCAACGGGGCGTCGCCGACGAGGGCGAGAGCGGTGGCGGCGCGCTGGGCGAGGCCTCCGGACAGTTCGTGCGGGTGGCGGTCGAGGTGGCTCGCGGGGAACTGCGCGCGCGTGGCGGCGTCCTCGGCGGCGGCGCGCAGGCGCGCCCCGCGCGGTCCGCTGCCGCGCCGGCCCTTCAGGGCCTTGCCGGCGAGTTCCCGGACGGTCTCCTCCAGGTGGGACCGCACGGTGCGGACGGGGGTGAGGTGGGCCGCCGGACTCTGCGGGACCAGCCCGATCCGGCGGCCCCGTACGGTGCGGGCGAGGGTCGCCTCGTCGGCGGCGAGCAGGTCGAGGCCGTCGGCGAGCCGGGCGGACCCGGCGGTCTCGGCGTTGCCGGGGAGCAGGCCGAGGAGGGCGGAGGCGAGGACGGACTTGCCGCAGCCGCTCTCGCCGACGAGGGCGAGGCATTCGCCGGGGCCCAACCGGAAGGTGGCGCCGGTGACGGCCTCGACGTGGTGGCCGCCGCGCATCCGGAAGCGGACCGAGAGGCGGTCCACGTCGAGGACGGCGGCCGCGGGAACGGCCTCGGCACGGACGGCTGCGGCGGGGTGGCTTCCGGCGGGGACGGGCGGGGGCGTGGTCACAGGGTCAGCTCCGAGCGGCGTCGGGGGTTCAGCCGGTCGCGCCAGGCGCCCGCGAGGCCGGCGATGGCGAGCGTCGGGACGATCAGCAGCAGGCCGGGGAAGAGCGTGGGCCACCAGTCCCCGGCGAGCAGCGAACCCCGGGCCGTCTGGACCAGGTTCCCGAGGCTGGCCTGGTGGGACGGCAGGCCGAGGCCGAGGAAGGACAGGGCGGACTCGTGCCACATGGCGTGCGGGATCATGAGCACCGCGGCGAGGCCCGCCTGCGGGAGCACGCCCGGGACCAGGTGCCGTACGGCGACGCGCCACCGCGAGGCGCCGCCGGAGACGGCGGCGTCCACGTAGGGGCGGCTCCGGAGCGAGAGGACCTCGGCGCGCACGATCCGGGCGGTGGACAGCCAGTGGGTCAGGGCCACCGAGACGATGACGGGCCACACCCCGGGCCGGAACATGGCCACGATGAAGATGCCGAGCAGCAGGTGCGGGATGGAGGAGAGGGTGTCGACGGCCCGCATGACGAGGCGGTCGGTCCAGCCGCCCAGCGCCCCTGCCGCGGCCCCGACCGCGGTGCCGATGACGGTGGCGACCAGGGCCGCCACCAGGCCGACGAGCAGGGAGACCCGCAGTCCGTAGACGCAGCGCAGGAGCAGGTCCCGGCCGACGTCGTCGGTGCCGAAGGGGTGTTCCCATGACGGCGGCAGCAGCTTCGCCGTGAGGTCGACGGCCTGCTGGTCCAACTGCGCCAGCGGGGGCACCAGCAGGACGGCGAGGACGATGACGGCCACGAGGGCGGCGCAGACGCGCACCCGCAGGGTCCGGTGGGAGCGCCGGGCCGTGCCGCGGGACTTCCAGGTGATCGCCGGCTCAGCCATCGAAGCCCACTCTCGGGTCGGCCAGCCCGTAGAGCAGGTCGGACAGCAGGTTCCCGGCGAGGACGGCGGCGGTGGCCAGCACGGTCAGCGCGGCCAGCAGCGGGAAGTCGACCGAGGTGGCGGCCTCGACGGTGGCGGCGGCGATGCCGGGCCAACTGAACACGGTCTCCACCAGGAGGGCTCCGGTGATCAGTTCCGGGACGCGCGAGCCGATGAGCGTGAGCATCGGCAGCATGCCGGAGCGCAGGCCGTGGCCCAGCAGGATCCGCCGTTCGGCGACGCCCCGCGCCCGGGCTCCGCGGACGGGGTCCTCCTCCAGCGCGTCGGCCACGCCCTGGCGGACGTAGAGGAAGAACCAGGGCAGCTGGGAGATGCCGAGGACCAGTGCGGGCAGCACCAGGTGGGAGGTGACCTGCCCGAAGGTGACCGTGTCGTCGGCGGCGTCCGTGAGCCCTCCGGAGGGCAGGACGCCCAGGCGCACGGCGAAGAACCAGATGGCCAGCAGTCCCAGCCAGAACGCGGGGGCGGCCTCCAGGGTGTAGGCGAGGGCGGACACGCCCCGGTCGAGGAGGCCTCCCTGACGGCGGGCGGCGAGCACGCCGAGTCCCGTGCCCAGCAGCACGGCCACGGCGAAGGCGCAGGAGGCCAGCAGCGCGGACCAGCCCACCCGCTCGACGATCACGTCGACGACGGGGCGGCGCATCACGGAGGAGGTGCCGAGGTCGCCGGTGAGGGCCGAGGTGAGCCACTCCCACCAACGGGCCGGCATCGGCCGGTCGACGCCGAGGTTGAGGCGCAGTTGGTCGAGTTCGGCCTGGGAGGCGGTGAGTCCGGCCGTGCCGGCGTACGCCTTGACCGGGTCGAAGGGGGACATCGCGGCGACGGCGAAGACGCCGAAGGTGACGACGAGCAGGACCGGGGCGGCGAACAGGAACCGCCGCCCGGCCATGCGCGCCATCGGCCCCCAGGGGAGGCGGTGGGAGCGGCTGGTCACGCGGGTCGACTCACTTCTGCTTCGGCTTCCAGGTCTCCACGTTCCACCAGGGGCCGGAGCCGAGGCCGTGGTCGTGCGGCTCGACCTGGGTGGTGGGGCCGTCCCACTTGTCGTTCACGACGTACAGGTGGTCGATGTGGGTGAGGAAGACGTAGCCCGGGTTCTTCACGAGTTCGCGCTGCACCGTGTCGTAGGCGTTCTGGCGGACGGCCCGGTCGCCGCTCCTGCGGCCCTCGACGAGGGCCTGGTCGACGACGGGGTTGGAGTACCGGGCCATGTTGTTGAAGCCGTCGCCGCCGAGGGAGGAGGTCAGCAGGAGGTACTGGTCGAAGTCGGGGTCTGCCGGGGAGCCGCCGCCGGCGAGGACGGCGTCGGTCTTCATGCGGGGCTCGATGACCTCCCAGGTCCCGGCCTCGGTCCTGACCTCGATGCCGGCCTTCTTGGCGTCGGAGGCGAAGGCGAGGGCGTGGTCCTGGCGGAGCTTGTCGCCGGAGGGGTACCAGAGCGGGAATGCGGCGCGGACCCCGTCCTTGACGCGGACGCCGTCCTCACCGGCCTTCCAGCCGGCGTCGTCGAGGATCTTCTTCGCCCTGTCGAGGTCGTACGGACGCTCTGTGCCCGCGGTGAACCAGGGACTGCCGACGGGGACCGGGCCGTAGGCGGCCTTGCCCGCGCCCTCCAGGAGCTTGTCGACCATGGTCTTCCGGTCGACGGCGATGTCCAGCGCCTGCCGGACGGCCACGTCACCGGTGACCTTGTGGTCCGTCGGGAGAGTCACGTTGCGGTAGTCGAAGGACTTGGCGGCGTAGGTGGTGCGCGCCGGGTCCTTCTCGAAGCCGCGGGCGAGGTTCGGGGGCAGCACCGCCGCGTCCAGTTCGCCGGAGCGCAGTCGGGTGGCGCGGACGTCGTCGTCCTTGATGACGGCCATGGTGAACTTCTTCACCGCCGGCTCGCCGCCCCAGTACGAGGGGTTGGCCTTGAAGCTGATCTTCTCGCCGCGGGACCAGCCGGCGAGGAGGTACGGGCCGGTGCCGACGGGCTTGGTGGTGAACTCGCCGCTGTTGACGTCCTGCTTGCCCGCGATGTGCTCGGGGGCGATGGGCAGGACGGTCCGCTCGGCGAACGGCGCGTAGGGGTACTTCAGGGTGAAGACGACCCGGTCCTCGCCCTGCGCGGTGACGTTCTCGACGGCGTCCAGCTCGGTCCGCGACGCGTTGTTCGTCGCCGGGTCGAGGATGGTCCGGTAGGTGAAGACGACGTCCTTGGCACCGAAGGGCGCCCCGTCGCTGAACTTCACGCCCTGGCGGAGCTTGAAGGTGTACGTGCGGCCGTCGGCGGAGACCTCCGGCAGGGCCTCGGCCAGCGCGGGCTTGAGCTTCATGTCGGCGTCGTGGGCGAGCAGCCCGTCGAAGACCTTGGAGTTCCCGTCCTTGCCGTAGCCCAGCAGCGGGCTGAGGGTCTCCGGCTCGGTAGCGATGCCGACCACCGCGGAGTCGGCCGCCGCGGCGGACGCCCCGGAGCCGCCCGCCGGGTTCGAACAGGCCGCCACGCCCGTGATGAGTACGGCGGCCAGCGTCGCCGCGGCCGCTCCCCGTGCTGTCCGGGCCGTCATGCTGCGCACATCCTTGTTCACGATCATCCGTTATTGCAAAGAAATGGCAATAATGCCAGACGGGGACAGGGGAAACCGAATCGCCCCGCGGTCGACACAGCGGCCCGGACCCCCTCGACCCGGGCAAATCCCTTGCGTCGCGGGCGGTTTCCGGCCGTCGGGGGCTTGCCCGGCCACCACCGCACGTGCCATATATGTCTAGACCTTTACGGGGACGACGCACACACGAAGGAGGCCCGTGCGACGCACCGCCCCGCCGCGCGCCCTCCCGCCGGCGTTCACCCTCCGCCTGCCCCTCCGCCTGGCCCTCTGTCTGGCCCTCGCCGCCCTGACGGCATGCGCCGGCGGCGACACCGAGCCCCCGCGCGCGCCCGCCGGGCTCACCGCCCAGGCCGGCAGCGCCACCTCCGTGCACGTGATGTGGGAGGCGGCGGCGCCCGCCGACGGCGTGACCGGGTACCAGGTGTTCCAGGCCGGGCAACTGGTCCGCGACCTCCCCGCCGACAAGACCATGATCGACATCACCGGCCTGACCCCGCGGACGCCCTACGACTTCACCGTCCGGGCGCGCGACGCCGCCGGGAACCGCTCCTCCCTCAGCGCCCCCGCGCGCGCCACCACCCCGGCCGCCCGCGCCGAGGACCGGCAGCCGCCCACCGCCCCGCCCTCCGGCGCCGGCAGCGCCCAGGGGCCCCGTACGGTCCGGCTCACCTGGGCGGCGGCCACCGACGACACCGGCGTCACCGCCTACGACGTGCACCAGGGCGGCGTCCGGATCCACACGGTCGGCCCCGGCGAGACCTCCACCACCCTCGACGGGCTCCAACCCGGCACCTCCTACACCTTCACCGTCCGCGCCCGGGACGGCGCCGACAACTCCTCCCCCGACGGCCCGCCCGTCGCCGTGACCACCCCGGCCGACCCCGCCCAGGGCCCCGGCACCGCCCCCGCCGCGTTCACCGCGACCGCCGCGCCCGGCGCCGTGGACCTGTCCTGGACCGCGCCGGACACCGGCCGGGCGACCACCGAGTACCAGCTCTACGTCAACGGGCGGCCGGTCACCGTCATCCAGTTCGGCGCCGGCGCCGAACCCGGCGGACCGGCCGCGCACCGCCTCACCGCCACCGATCCGGCCGGCACCGCCTGGACCCTGAAACTCCGGGCCCGGCTGCCCGACGGCAACTGGGGCGCCTTCTCGGCGGAGCGGCAGGTCGTCCTCGCGGGCTGACGCCGCCCGCGCGTTCCGGCCGGCCATCCGACCTGAACGGCACTGCCGCGAAAGAAGATCGCGCACAATACAACCGTGTTCGGTGAGTACTCGGTCAACGACAATCAGGCAGACTCCGCAGGCGGGGGCCCTGCGCCAGACTCTGGCGCCGTGCCGGGAAACCTGCCGCCGGAAACGGCGAGCTTCGTCGGCCGGGACGGTGAACTCACCGATCTCGGAGCAATGTTGGGCGATCGAAGGCTGATCACCCTGACCGGGGTGGGCGGCGTCGGCAAGTCCCGCCTCGCCCTACGGGCCGCCGCCGACCGGCGCCAGGCCCGACCCGACGGCGTCTGGTGGGTGGAACTCTCCCCCCTGCGCGACCCGGGACTGCTCACCACGACCGTCGCCCACGCCATCGGCCTCGCCGACCACTCCGCACACTCCCTCGACGAGGAACTGTGCGCCTGGATGGCCGACAAGGAACTCCTGCTCGTCCTCGACACCTGCGAGCACCTGGTCCCCGCCGTCCGCCACCTGGTGGCCGAACTCCTCCAGTCCGCACCCGGGTTGACGGTCATGGCCACCTCGCGGGAGCGACTGGACTCCCCCGGCGAGACCGTCCTCGACGTACGACCGCTGCCCTGCGAGGGCCCCGACAGCGACGCCCTGGCCCTCTTCCGGGCCCGCGCCACGGCCGCCACCGCGCAGGCCGCGGAGATCTTCGCGGACCCCGACCGGACCGAGATCGCCGCCGAACTGTGCCGCCGCCTGGACGGGATCCCGCTCGCCCTGGAGCTCGCCGGCGCCCGGATGCGGCTGTGGTCCCTGGAACAGGTGGCGCAGCGACTGGGGGCGCGGTTCGACCTGCTCACCGACACGCGCACCGTGCTGCTGCCCCGGCACCGGACCATGCGCACCGCCATCGGCTGGAGCCACGAACTGTGCGAGCCCGTGGAGCGACTGCTGTGGGCCCGGCTGTCGGTGTTCACCGGGGACTTCGACGTGGCCGCCGCCCGGGCCGTGTGCGCCGGCGGCCCGCTGGCCGCGTCCCGGGTGGAGCGGGTCCTGCACGGCCTGGTCGCGAAGTCCGTCGTCCGGCGCTCCGACGAACGCGGCGCGGGTACCCGCTACCGGATGCTGGACACCATCCGCGAGTTCGGCCACGACTGGCTGGCCGAGCTGGACGAGGTACGGACCGTCGCGGACCGGCACGCCCACTGGTACGCGGCCCTCTCCCACGCCGCCGAGCGGGGCTGGATGGGGCCCGGCCAGGTCGACTGGTACCGCAGGATGACCGCCGAGCACGCGCAGCTGCGCACCTCCCTGGACCACCTCCTCGGCACGGATCCGGGGGCCGCCCTGGAGATGGCCGGGGCCCTGTGGTTCTTCTGGTTCGCCTGCGGGCACGTGCACGAGGGCCGGGGGTTCCTGGAACGGGCCCTGGACGGGGGTCCCCCGGGCGGGCCCGGTCACGTCCAAGCCCTGTGGGCGCTCGGGCTGACGGCCCTGCTCCAGGGCGACATGGCCGTCGCCCAGGACCTCGGCGCGCGGTGCACCCGGGAGGCGGACGCGCTGGCCGACCCGGAGCGCGAGCTGCGCGCCGCCTACCTGCGGGCGGTGTCGGTCCTGATGCCGGGCGACCCGGAGACGGCGCTGCTCCTGGCCGGCCCACGGGCGCGGGCGGGCCGCGGCGGGCGCCCCAGCGGGACGGGTTGGCTGCTGTGCCGGCTGGCCACCGGATACGCCCTGTGCGACCTCGGGCGCTTCGAGGAGGCCGCCGACGAGGCGCGCGAGCTGCGGGAGGCGTGCGCGGAGCTGGGCGAGCGGTGGCTGCGGGCCTACGCGGACTACATCCTGGCCGTGTCGGCGCTCGGACTGGGCCACCACGGCGAGGCCGCCCGTTACGTACGGTCCATGCTGTCGGGCAAGCGGCTGCTGGGCGACCGCTTCGGCATCGCGCTGGGCCTGGACGTCCTGGCGGCCGCGGTGGCGGCCCTGGGCGACGGGGAGCTGGCCGCACGACTGCTCGGCACCGGGCACGCCTGGTGGCGCACGGTGGGCAGGCCGCAGATGGGCGGCTCTCCCTCGCTCACGGCGCTGCGGGACCGGGGCGAGCGGCAGGCCCGCGCGGCGATCGGGGACGCGGCGTACGAGAGCGCGTTCCTCGGCGGCACGGCGGCGTCCACCGGCTGACCGGCAGCCGGTGGACGGCGTAACTCGGGGGCTCCCGTCAGTACGGGAGGGGTCTGCCCGACGGGGTACGCAGATCCAGGTCTCGGGGGGCGGGCTTGGGGACGGGCTTGCGGATCAGCTGCTGGCGCATGCTGCCTCCTCGCTCAGACCAGGGCCGGGCGACGGGGTTCCACCGTCCGGCCTTCGGGGAGCAGTTCACCTGTGTCGTCGAAGACCACCACGCCGTTGCAGAGCAGGTTCCAGCCCTGCTCGGGGTGGGAGGCCACAGTGCGGGCAGCGTCGTGATCGGCGCTGTCTGCGGGCGGGCAGGGGGGCTGGTGGGAGCACATTGGCGCACCTCCTCGCAGAGTGGGGCGGGAGGGCCGGTGGTCACCCGGTCGAATCCGCGATCCACGGTGGCGGTGAGTATTACTGATCGCCGCCCCCGGACGGAACCCATATTCGCGGTCCAGTTCACGGTGTGTATGCCCGCTTACCATGCGCTCATGCCAGCCATCCGGATCATTCATCGCACTCCGCTTCCGCCGGCCGAGGCCTGGCACCGGCTCACGGACTGGGAACGGCACGGCGCACAGGTTCCGCTCACCCGGACGATCATCGAAACGGAACCCCCGACGCACGTCGGAACGCGGTTCACGGCGCGCACGGGGGTGGGCAGGATCACGTTCGACGACACCATGGAAGTGGTGCGCTGGCAGCCGCCCGCGCCCCCTTCCGCCGGAATCGTCCGGTTGGAGAAGCGCGGGCGGACGGTGACCGGCTGGGCGGAGATCGAAGTCCGCCCGCTGCCTTCCGGGGGCGCGGAGGCCCACTGGCGCGAGGACCTGCGGGTGCGCGGCCTGCCGCGCCTGCTCGATCCGCTGACGGCCGCGGCGGGCCGCCTCGTGTTCACCCGCGCCCTGACCCGTCTCCTCTCGGACCCGGCCGCCGGAGCCCGTTCCGGCCGCGGCTAGCGGATGGGCATCCCGGAGAGCGTCCTCGCGATGACCAGCCGCTGGATCTCGCTGGTCCCCTCGAAGATCGTGTAGATGGCGCTGTCCCGGTGCATCCGCTCCACCGGGTACTCGCGCGTGAACCCGTTGCCTCCGAGGATCTGGACGGCCTGGGCGGTGACCTTCTTGCACGCCTCGCTCGCGAACAGCTTGGACATCGAGCCCTCCGCCGAGGTGAACGGCTTGCCCGTGACCGCCATCCAGGACGCCCGCCACACCAGCAACCGGGCCGCGTCGATCCGGGTGCGCATGTCGGCCAGCTGGAAGGCGACGCCCTGGTTGTCGATGATCGGGCGGCCGAACTGGGTGCGGGTCTTCGCGTAGTCCAGGGCCACCTCGTACGCCGCGCGGGCCGTGCCGACGGCCATCGCGCCGACCGCGGGCCGGGAGGCCTCGAAGGTGGCCATCGCGGCGTTCTTCACCCGCTCGCCGCCGCCCGCCGCCGCCCGCTCGCGGGCCCGCGCGAGCCGCTCGTCCAGCTTGTCCTTGCCGCCGAGCAGGCAGGAGCCCGGGATCCGGCAGTCCTCCAGGACCACCTCCGCGGTGTGCGAGGCGCGGATGCCGTGTTTCTTGAACTTCTGCCCCTGCGAGAGCCCCGGGGTGCCGGGCGGCACGATGAAGGAGGCGTGCCCCTTGGTGCCGAGTTCGGGGTCGACCACGGCCACCACGATGTGGACGTTGGCGATGCCGCCGTTGGTCGCCCAGGTCTTGGTGCCGTTCAGCACCCACTCGTCCTTGGCCTGGTCGTACACCGCGCGGGTGCGCATCGCGCCGACGTCCGAGCCCGCGTCCGGCTCGGAGGAGCAGAAGGCGGCGACCTTGACGTCGTCGGGAGTGCCGTACATCTGGGGTATCCAGGTGCCGATCTGCTCCTCGGTGCCGTTGGCGACGACGCCGATGGCCGCGAGGCCGGTGCCGACGATCGACAGGGCGATGCCCGCGTCGCCCCAGAAGAGCTCCTCCATCGCCATCGGGATGCCGAGGCCGGTGGGGTCGAAGAACTGCTGGGCGTAGAAGTCCAGGGAGTAGATGCCGACCTTGGCCGCCTCCTGGATGACGGGCCACGGAGTCTCTTCGCGCTCGTCCCATTCGGCGGCGGCGGGGCGGATCACGTCGGCGGCGAAGCCGTGGATCCAATCGCGCACCTGCTTCTGGTCGTCGTTGAGCTCCATGGTGAACTCCGCCATGTCCCCTCCAGCTGTCTCACGTGGCCACCAACGAAGTTACTGCCGGTAACCTGAACAATGACCACAGTCTGTTACCGGCCGGTAAGCACTGTCAAGCGCCGCCGGTTCGATCGCCAGGGTGTGCGGGGTGTTACGTTGCGTGGGCGTCACGCACATCGCAAGGGCGGGGAGAGAAACACGTCATGCAGACCACTCAGCAGGCCGGCGAACCGGGAGCGGCGGACCGCCGCCGTCGGGAGCTGCTGGAAGCGGCCGACCGCGTCGTACTCCGGGACGGCCCGAAGGCCTCCATGAACGCCATCGCGGCCGAGGCCGGCATCACGAAGCCGATCCTCTACCGACACTTCGGGGACAAGGCGGGCCTCTACCAGGCCCTCGCCGTCCGGCACACCGACGCGCTCCTGGACTCGCTGCGGGCCGCGCTGGACGCACCCGCCGAACGGCGTCGGCGGGTCGAGGCCACGCTCGACACCTACCTCGCCGCCATCGAGGCCCGCCCCCAGGTCTACCGCTTCCTGATGCACCCCGCCGAGGACCCGCAGAGCCCCGAGCGCGGCTTCGACGTCGGCCTGCACTCGGCCCCGCTGCTGCGCCGCCTCGGCGAGGAACTGGCCCAGGTCGTCGGCGAACGGGTCGACCTCGGCCCCGGCGGCGAACGCCTGGCCCGGATCTGGGGCCACGGCATCGTCGGCATGATGCACGCGGCCGGGGACTGGTGGCTCGGCGAGCGCCCCTGCGACCGGGCGGAACTGGTCGAGGGCCTGACCGACCTGCTGTGGGGCCGGCTGGCCACCGCGGGCAACCGCGCGGACGGCCCCGGCTTCTGACGGACCGCCACACCGGCGCCCGGCCCCGGTCGGCGGCCCCGGCTCAGCCGCGAGGTTCCCGTGCGCCCCACGGGGCCTTGCGGATCGCCCGCCGGAGCCGCCCGGCCCGCAGTCCGGTGACGCGGTCCGCGTACACCGTGCCGTCGAGGTGGTCGCACTCGTGCTGGAGGCAGCGGGCGAAGAACCCGGTGCCCTCGATGCGCACGGGCGAACCGTCGGAGGTCACGCCCTCGACGACCGCGCGGTCGTGACGCACGGTCCCCGCCTCCAACCCGGGCAGGGACAGACAGCCCTCGGGGCCGCGGTACTCGCCCCCGTCGGCCTCCACCAGACGCGGGTTGACGACGTGCCCGACGTGGCGCACGTCCTCGTCGTCCGGGCAGTCGTAGACGAAGACGCGCTGCCCGACACCGACCTGGTTCGCGGCGAGGCCGACTCCCTGGGCCGCGTACATCGTCGCGAACATGTCCTCGATGAGCCGGTCGAGCTCCGGGCCGAAGGCGGTGACCTCCGCACAGGCGGAATGGAGCACCGGATCGCCCAGCAGGCTCATGGTGCGGACGAGTCCGGTGGTACCGGGAAGGGGGCGCTGTCGCATGGCCGTAAGGGTACGACGGGCGAATATATGAGGAGATCCGCGGCGGCCCGGGGGCGCCGCGGTCAAGGCCGCGGCCGGTACTGGATAGGCTGGGGCCGACCGACGCAAGGAGGACAAGGGACGATGGCAGGCAACACGGAGCCGCTTTCGCCGCGGGCCAAGCTGGCCGTGACGGCGGGCAAGGCCGCGGCGGCGGTGTCGCGGGCCGCGGGACGCGGAAGCGGATCGGTAATCGGTGGCAAGGTCGCACTCAGGCTGGACCCCGATCTTCTCGGCGCGCTGGCGCAGCACCTCGATGTCGTCCTCGTGTCCGCGACGAACGGCAAGACCACGACGACCCGCCTGATCGCGGAGGCCCTGCGCGCCGCCGGTCCGGTCGTCTCCAACGCGCTGGGCGCCAACATGCCGGCGGGCATCACCTCGGCCCTGGCCGGCGGCTCGGACGCCAAGTACGGAGTCATCGAGGTCGACGAGAAGTACCTGGCCGGAGTGGCCCGGGACGTCACCCCCAAGGTGATCGCCCTGCTCAACCTCTCCCGCGACCAGCTCGACCGGGCGGCGGAGACCCGCATGCTCGCCGAGAAGTGGCGCGAGGGCCTGGAGGGTTCGAAGGCGGTCATCGTCGCGAACTGCGACGACCCGCTGATCGTGTGGTCGGCCTCGTCCTCGCAGAACGTGGTGTGGGTCGCCGCCGGCCAGGAGTGGAAGGACGACGCCTGGTCGTGCCCCTCCTGCGGTGGCGTGATGCAGCGTCCGGGCGACGACTGGTTCTGCGCCGAGTGCGGTTTCCGCCGCCCGACCCCGAGCTGGGTCCTCTCCGGCGACCACGTCCTGGACCCGCACGGCTCGGCCTGGCCGATCCACCTCCAGCTGCCGGGCCGCGCCAACAAGGCCAACGCCGCGCAGTCGGCCGCCGTGGCCGCCGTGTTCGGCGTGCCGCCGCAGGTCGCGCTGGAGCGCATGTACCAGGTGCAGGCGGTTGCCGGCCGGTACGACGTCGTCAACTTCATGGGGCGCGAGCTGCGGCTGCTGCTCGCGAAGAACCCCGCGGGCTGGCTCGAAACGTTTTCGCTGATCGACCCGCCGCCGACCCCGGTGATCCTCTCGGTGAACGCGCGCGGCGCCGACGGCACCGACACCTCCTGGCTGTGGGACGTCGACTACCCGCGCCTGGCCGGTCACCCGATCTTCGTGATCGGCGACCGCAAGCTGGACCTGGCGGTGCGCCTGGAGGTCGCGGGGCTGGACTTCCGGGTGTGCGAGACCCTCGACGAGGCCGTGCAGCTCGCGCCGCCCGGACAGATCGAGCTGATCGCGAACTACACCGCCTTCCAGGACGTGCGCCGCCGCGTCGGCAACTAGCCCCCGTCAGAAACGCAGAGGACAAGAGCATGAGCGACAACAGCCTGCGTCTGGTGTGGGTCTACCCCGACCTGCTCAGCACGTACGGAGACCAGGGCAACGCCCTCGTCGTGGAGCGCCGGGCGCGTCAGCGCGGCCTGGACGTGCAGCGCGTGGACGTGCGCAGCGACCAGCCCATCCCCACGTCGGGCGACATCTACCTGATCGGCGGCGGTGAGGACCGGCCGCAGCGACTGGCCGCGGAGCGCCTGCTGCGCGACGGCGGTCTGGAGCGGGCCGTCTCGAACGGGGCGATCGTCTTCTCGGTGTGCGCCGGGTACCAGATCCTGGGCCAGGAGTTCGTCAACGACGTCGGCCAGCGTCAGGAGGGCCTCGGCCTGCTGGACGTCGTCACCGTGCGCGGCGAGGGCGAGCGGTGCGTCGGCGACGTCCTCGCGGACATCGACCCGCGCCTGGGCCTGCCGCAGCTGACGGGCTTCGAGAACCACCAGGGCGTCACCCACCTCGGTCCGACGGCCCGCCCGTTCGCCCGGGTGAGCATGGGCCGGGGCAACGGCACCGGCGACGGCACCGAGGGCGCGTACAACGACACCGTCTTCGGTACGTACATGCACGGCCCCGTGATGGCCCGCAACCCGCTCATCGCGGACCTGCTGCTGAAGCTGGCCCTCGACGTGAACGCGCTGCCGGCCATAGACGACCGTTGGTACGACGCGCTGCGCGCCGAGCGCATCGCGGCGGCCACGCAGCCCGCGTAACGCGCGGCCGCTCCGTACCGCACGCCGGGCCCGGATCCCCCCGCGGGGATCCGGGCCCGGCGTGCGTTCGTTCGTACGATTGATCGGACCAGCATGTGGAGGATGGTTCAGTCCATCGCGGATCCGCTTGTAGGGTGACGGTTAGTTCCAACCGGACGACGTGGTCCGGTCGTCGGCCCACGTTGCAAAGGTTCTTCCTGCCATGCGCATTGGTGTGCTCACTTCCGGAGGCGACTGCCCCGGCCTCAATGCCGTCATCCGTTCCGTCGTGCACCGCGCCGTCGTCGACCACGGCGACGAGGTGATCGGCTTCCACGACGGCTGGCGCGGCCTGCTGGAGTGCGACTACCGCAAGCTCGACCTGGACGCCGTGAGCGGCATCCTGGCCCGCGGCGGCACCATCCTCGGCTCCTCCCGCGTCCAGCCCGCGCACCTGCGCGACGGTGTGGAGCGGGCTCGCGGACACGTCGCGGACCTCGGTCTGGACGCCATCATCCCGATCGGCGGCGAGGGCACCCTGAAGGCCGCCCACCTGCTGTCCCAGGGCGGGCTGCCGATCGTGGGCGTGCCGAAGACGATCGACAACGACATCGCCTCGACCGACGTGACCTTCGGCTTCGACACGGCCGTGGGCGTCGCCACCGAGGCCCTTGACCGGCTGAAGACCACCGCCGAATCGCACCAGCGCGTGATGGTCGTCGAGGTCATGGGTCGCCACACCGGCTGGATCGCGCTGCACTCGGGCATGGCGGCCGGCGCGCACGCCATCGTCGTGCCGGAGCGGCCCTTCGACATCGAGGAGCTGACGGCGATCGTCGGCGAGCGGTTCGAGGCGGGCAAGCGGTTCGCGATCGTCGTCGTCGCCGAGGGCGCCAAGCCGGCCGAGGGCTCGATGGCCCTGGAGCAGGGCGGTACGGACATCTACGGTCACGAGCGGTTCGCCGGCATCGGCAACCGGCTCGCCGTCGAACTGGAGGAGCGCCTCGGCAAGGAGGCCCGTCCGGTGATCCTGGGCCACGTCCAGCGCGGGGGCACGCCCACCGCGTACGACCGGGTGCTCGCGACCCGCTTCGGCTGGCACGCGGTCGAGGCCGCTCACCGCGGCGAGTTCGGCATGATGACCGCCCTGCGCGGTACGGACATCGAGATGGTTCCGCTCGCCGGGGCCGTGGAGACCCTCAAGACGGTGCCGGCCGAGCGGTACGAAGAGGCCCAGACCGTTCTGTGATGTTTCCCCCCTTCTGAGGGCGGCCCCGGACGCGTTCGGCTCCGGGGCCCCCATTACTGTGGTGGAGCACCACGGTCAAGGGAGTGAACAGATGGATCACAGCGGGCACGGCATGGACATGCCCATGGACTTGCCGCCGTTCACTCTCGGGCGCGGGTTGGAATTCTCCTTCGACGCCTTCTTCCTGTTCGCGTCGCTGGCCGGACTCGCCCTCTACGCGTGGGGCGTGCTGCGACTGCGCCGGCGCGGCGACGCCTGGCCGGTCGGCCGGACGGTCGCCTTCACCATCGGTGTCCTGACGGTGATCCTGGTGATGTGCACCAAGCTGAACGACTACGGCATGGTCATGTTCAGCGTGCACATGGTCCAGCACATGGTGATCAGCATGATCACCCCGATCCTGCTGCTGCTCGGCGCCCCGGTGACGCTGGCGCTGCGCGCGCTGCCGCCCGCCGGGCGCGGCCGCAAGGGCCCCCGCGAGCTGCTGCTGAAGCTGCTGCACAGCCGGTACATGCGGATCGTCACGCACCCGGCCTTCACCATCCCGATGTTCATCGCGAGCCTCTACGGGCTGTACTTCACCCCGCTCTTCGACTTCCTCATGGAGAGCCGGACCGGGCACATCGCGATGATGGTCCACTTCCTCGCCGTCGGTCTGATCTTCTTCTGGCCGATCATGGGCGTGGACCCGGGCCCGCACCGCCCCGGCTACGTGATGCGGATGCTGGAGCTGTTCGCGGGCATGCCCTTCCACGCCTTCTTCGGCATCGCGCTGATGATGGCCAGTGAGCCGATGATCGGGACGTACGCGAGCCCCCCGGCCTCCCTCGACATCGACCCCCTGCTCGACCAGCAGTGGGGCGGCGGCATCGCCTGGGCCTTCAGCGAGATCCCCTCCGTGCTGGTCCTGATCGCGCTGGTCTACCAGTGGTACCACTCGGAGCAACGGGCCGCGAAGCGCTCCGACCGGGCCGCGGACCGAGACGGCGACCAGGAGCTCGCGGCGTACAACTCGTATCTCGCCTCGCTCCAAGGGCGCGGCCAGTAGCGCGGGGGCACCCTCGCGCGCCACCATGGGGCATGACCGGATCCGTTAAGGCGATGGCCGTCACGACCTTCGCCGCCCTGGTGGCCGTCTCGGCGTATTCCGTGGTGATCGGCAGCAACGGCTGGCTGTGGTTCGGCTGGATCGTGCTGGGGCTGTTGACCCTGGGACTGGCCGTCTCCCGCAGCGTCTGACCGACCCGCCCGGCGGGGCCCGCCCGGCGCGGGCCCGTGCCCCGTCGCGCCGTGGACCGTACCCACCCCTCCTGCTCGGTGCCTGACTGTCCGTAGGATGGTCGTGACCTTGAGGCATCGACGGGAGCTGCCCGGTGTTCTACCACTTGCTCAAGCACGTCCTGCTCGGCCCGCTGCTGCGGCTGCTGTTCCGGCCGCGGATCGAAGGACTGGAGAACATCCCCCCGGAGGGTGCCGCGATCGTCGCGGGCAACCACCTCTCCTTCTCGGACCATTTCCTCATGCCCGCGATCCTCAAGCGGAGGATCACCTTCCTGGCTAAGGCCGAGTACTTCACCGGGCCGGGGGTCAAGGGCCGGCTGACCGCCGCCTTCTTCCGCAGCGCCGGGCAGATCCCGGTGGACCGCTCCGGCAAGGACGCCGGCAAGGCCGCGCTCCGCGAGGGGCTCGGCGTGCTGGAGAAGGGCGAGCTGCTCGGCATCTACCCCGAGGGCACGCGCTCCCACGACGGCCGGCTGTACAAGGGCAAGGTCGGGGTGGCGGCGATGGCGCTCGGCGCCGGGGTGCCGGTGGTGCCCTGCGCGATGGTGGGAACCTTCGAGATCCAGCCTCCCGGTCAGAAGCTGCCCAAGGTCCGGCGGGTCACGATCCGCTTCGGTGCCCCGCTGGACTTCTCCCGGTACGCCGGGATGGAGGGCGAGCGGGCGGTCCTGCGGGCCGTCACCGACGAGATCATGTACGCGATCCTCGGGCTGTCGGGGCAGGAGTACGTCGACCGGTACGCGGGCGAGGTCAAGGCCGAGGAGGAGGAGAAGCGGAAGAAGGCCCGGCGCCCGGGGCGCTGAGCCTTCTCCCTCACCTCACGTCAGTGCTTCCGGGTCTCAACGGACGGCCGGGAGCTCCTCGCGCGCCGGCAGGTCGGAGCCGGTCGCCCGGTCGGCCGACTTCGCGGCGGCCGGGGCCGGCGGCACCGGCGTGGCGTGCGGGGCGCACGTCACGTCCTTGGCGTCGACCTTGCCGGTCAGCAGGTAGGTGTCGACCCGCGTGTTGATGCAGGGGTTCACCAGGCTGGTGACGCCGTGCGAACCGGCGTTCTTCTCGGTGATCAGGCGCGAGCCCGCCAGCCGCTTGTGCAGCGAGACCGCACCCTTGTACGGGGTGGCGGCGTCCCGCTCGGACTGGACGATCAGCACCGGCGGCAGACCGCGCTTGGCACCGACCTCGATCGGGGTGCTCTGCTTGGACTTCCAGGTCGCGCAGGGCAGGTTCATCCATGCGTTGGACCAGGTCAGGAACGGGTACTTCTGGTGCAGCTTGGTGTTGTCGCGGTCCCACTTGGCCCAGCTGGTGGGCCACTTGGCGTCGGCGCACTCGACGGCGGTGTAGACGGCGTTACCGTTCTCCGACGCCGCGTTGCCGACCGTGTCGGACATGTCCGGGGCGATCGCGTCGACCAGCGCCTGCGTGTCACCCGCGAGGTACGCGCTCCAGGTCTGGGCGACGGGCACCCAGGAGGAGTCGTAGTAGGGGGCGCCCTGGAAGAAGCCGATCAGCTCGGCCGGGCCGACGACCCCGCCGATGGGGTTGGCCTTGGCGGTGGCGCGCAGTTCCTGGTACTTCGCCTCGACCTTGGCGCGGGTGTCGCCGATGTGGAAGACGCTGTCGTTCTTGGCGACCCAGTCCTGCCAGTCGTTCCAACGCATCTGGAAGGCGACGTCCTGGCCCAGGTTGGCCTCGTACCAGATGTTGTCCTGGTCGGGGTCGACCACGCTGTCGACGATCATGCGGCGCACGTGGGTCGGGAACAGGGTGGCGTAGACCCCGCCCAGGTAGGTGCCGTAGGAGACGCCGAGGAAGTTCAGCTTCTGCTCGCCGAGTGCGGCCCGGATGACGTCCAGGTCGCGCGCGGTGTTGGGGGTGGTCATGTGCGGCAGCATCTCGCCGCTGCGCTCCTTGCAGCCGTCCGCGTACTCGGCGGCGAGCTTGCGCTGGGCGCGCTTGTCGGCCTCGTTGGAGGGGACCGGGTCGGCCTTGGGGGCCTTGACGAACTCCTGCGGGTCCACGCAGGAGATCGGCGCGGAGTGCCCGACGCCGCGGGGGTCGAAGCCGACGAAGTCGTAGGCCTTCGAGGTGTTCACCCACAGCGGGCTCTTGGTGGTGACCCGGCGCGGGAAGCGCATGCCGGAGCCGCCGGGGCCGCCCGGGTTGTAGACGAGGGCGCCCTGGCGCTCCTCCTTGGTCCCGGTGCTGACGGCACGGTCGACGGCGAGGTCGATGGTCTTGCCGAAGGGCTTCGTGTAGTCGAGCGGGACCTTGACCCAGCCGCACTGGATCGGCTTCTCGAAGCCCCAGTCGGCCGGACAGTCCTTCCACTCGATGCCGGTCCGCGCGGCGCGCGCGGCGGCGATCCGTACCCCGGCCGCCTCGGCGGATCCGTTGTCACGGCCGGCCGGAGCCGCCGTGGCGGGCGTCGCGAGCAACAGGCCTGCGGCCAGTGCGCCGGTGACGAGAGTGGCGGCGCTCCCCAGCGCCGCGGTACGTATCACGTGGTGGTTCCCCTTGCGTAGGTGCCGCCATCGGCGGCCGGTCGGTCTGCCTCGATCTTGGGGTGCAAGGGGATCCTGCTGCCTGGCTCGTACCCGGCGACAGTGCCCGGGCCCGTTCTTTGCCAACCCGATAACCGGAGAGGCCTGTACCGCTGACCGGTGCCGGATGCCGTCGATCTTCGAATGTGACCTCCCGTCACCAACCGTACGTGCGGCAGGCGGTGTCCAGCAGCTCGCGCAGGCGCAGCGCGTCGGGGGCCAGTGCCGTCACCAGCACGGCCGGACCGGCCAACGGTGCGGCCGCCGCGAACTCCCCCAGGACCGCCGCGGTCGGCGGAGCCGCGGCGAACGCAGGGTCGACGACCAGCAGCTGGCCGAGCGCCCGGTGTCCGGCGAGTCCCGCCGGCCCGTCCCAGCCGCCCGGCGCGCCGGGGCCGCAGGCCGTGTCCTGGTCGAGGAGCGGGCGACCGTCCCGGGTGACGGTGAGCCGGCTGCGCAGCAGACCGGGATCCTCGCCGCTCCGGCCCAGCACCTGCTCCTCCCGCAGCACCAGCCGGGCGGCCGGCGCAAGTTCGGCCCGGGTCCGCACGCGCAGGTCGCTGCCGCGCACGGAGACCAACTGCTCCGGGAGCCAGCGCACGGCGGCGTCCCCGGTGAGGGTCAGCCGTACGTCGTACCGCGCGGGCTCGCCGCCCCGGCCGGGCAGGGCCAGGGTGGCGGCCGCCGAACGCACGGCGAGGCGCGCGCCCGGTCCCGCCGCCGCCTCGACCGTGAGGTGATCACCGCCGAGTGGGGCGCTCATCGCGCCGACCAGCATCACCTCGGCCTCGCCCCCGGCGCCCCGGACGCGGCGCAGCGCGAGCGGCCCCTCCCCGGACAGGAGCGGCAGGGCGGTGCCGCCCCTGCCGTCGGCGACGGCCTGGATCCGGGCGGTGGCCGACAGGCCCGCGGCGGGTGGGGCGGTCGGGGGCGCCGGCGGCGGGGTGACGGCGGGCGCGGGGGTCACCGTACGATCCAGGCCGCGATCCGCTCGCGCACCCAGGCAGCCACGGGGGCCACGCCCTCGGGGCCGCGCAGGGACTGGAAGGTGACGGGCAGGTCGCCGCGTTGCTCGGCCGCGTCGCGGGCCATCCGGCCGAGGTCGGAGCCGACGTGCGGTGCGAGGTCGGTCTTGTTGACGACCAGCAGGTCGGCGGTGGTGACTCCGGGCCCGCCCTTGCGGGGGATGTCGTCGCCCCCGGCCACGTCGATGACGAAGATCTGGGCGTCGACCAGGCCCCGGGAGAAGGTGGCGGTCAGGTTGTCCCCGCCGGACTCGACGAGGATCAGGTCGAGGGGGCCGCTGTGCAGGAAGGCCTCCTCCAGTTCCTCGACGGCCTCCAGGTTGGCGGAGATGTCGTCGCGGATCGCGGTGTGCGGGCAGGCCCCGGTTTCGACGGCGGCGATCCGCTCGGGCGGCAGTACCGCCTCCCGGAGCAGGAACTCGGCGTCCTCCCGCGTGTAGATGTCGTTGGTGACGACGGCCATGGACAGTTCGGTGCGCAGACTCCGGCAGAGGGCGGCGACGGTGGCGGTCTTCCCGGAACCGACGGGCCCGCCGAGGCCGATCCGCAGGGCGCGCCTGCTGCCGTCGGCCCGTACCGGGTCGGCGCTGTGGGTGTGCCGGTGGGTCGGGATCACGTCGTGGTCGAGGTGCATGGGGCTCCTTCGGAAGTGGTCAGGAAGCGAAGAGGCGTACGGGCCAGGCGGCATGGGCCTCGGCGGCGATGTCCAGCAGGATCGAGGAGGCCGCCGGTAGTGCCCGCGGGCCCCGGGTGCGTGCCAGCAGGGCGGCTTCGGCCGCCCGCGCGGCCACCGCGTCCAGCTCGGGGGCCATCCGGGCCAGCACCCCGCTCGCCTCGAAGGGGTCCAGGCCCAGCAGCCGTACGGTGGCGGTGGCGGGCCCGCTGACGCTCTCGTACGCCGCCACGTGCGCGGCCTCCAGCGGTCCGAGCCCGGCCGCCCTGGCGGCGACGCCCAGGACCACCGGCTGGTGCGCCCCGCGCGGGAAGGCGGCGGCCAGCGCGTCCAGTTCGGGGTCGGGCCAGGTGGCGCGGGCGGCCCGCAGCAGTTGCCGTCCCAGGCGCCGCGCGGCGGTGCGCAGCGCGGGCGAGGGGGTGCGGGCGTCGGCGGCCTCGTCGAGTGCGGCGGGGTCGAGGCCGAGGGCCGCGGCGGCGGCGAGCCCGGCACAGGTGAGGCCGGCGGTGTGCAGTCGGCCCCGGCAGAACGCGGCCAGGGTGGTGGCGTCGTGGATGCGTCCGGCCTTGCAGGCAGCCTCCGCCCCGCCGGAGTGCGCGTGCCCTCCGGCGGGGAAGCGGCCGTCGGCGAGGACGAGCAGTGCGGCGAGGCTCACCTCGGGAGCTCCCGCGTCTTCGTGTGGCGTCCCATCAGAACAGGAAGTAACGCTGGGCCATGGGAAGTTCCCGGGCGGGCGCGGGTTCCACGACCTCGCCGTCGATGGTGACCGTGAAGGTGTCGGCATCGACGTCGACCCTCGGCATGGCGTCGTTGTTGCGCATGTCCGCCTTGCCGACCTTGCGGGTGCTCTCGATCGCCACGAACTCCTTGACGAGGCCGAGCCGTTCGGGAAGGCCGTCGTCGAGAGCGGCCTGCGAGGTGAAGTTGAGGGAGTTCAGCGCGGGCGCCCTCCCCCGGCCGCCGAACATGGGCCGGGGCAGCACGGGCTGGGGGGTGGGGATCGAGGCGTTCGCGTCACCCATCTGGGCGTGGGCGATCTGGCCGCCCTTGATGACGACGTCGGGCTTCACTCCGAAGAAGGCGGGGTCCCACAGCACGAGGTCGGCGAGCTTGCCGGGTTCGACCGAGCCGACGTCGCGGGCGATCCCCTGGGCGACGGCCGGGTTGATCGTGTACTTGGCGACGTAGCGGCGTGCCCGGTGGTTGTCGGCGGGGCCGTCCCCGGGCAGGAAGCCGCGGCGCTTCTTCATCACGTGGGCGGTCTGCCAGGTGCGCATGACCACTTCGCCGACCCGTCCCATGGCCTGGGAGTCGGAGGAGATGATGGAGATGGCTCCGAGGTCGTGCAGGACGTCCTCGGCGGCGATGGTCGAGGGTCTGATCCGCGATTCGGCGAAGGCGAGGTCCTCGGGAACGGCCGGGTTGAGGTGGTGGCAGACCATCAGCATGTCGAGGTGTTCCTCGACGGTGTTGACGGTGTGCGGCCGGGTCGGGTTGGTGGAGCTGGGCAGGATGTTGGGCTCGGAGACGACGGTGATGATGTCGGGGGCGTGCCCGCCGCCCGCGCCCTCGGTGTGGTACGAGTGGATGGACCGACCCGCGATGGCGGCGAGGGTGTCGGCGACGAAGCCGGCTTCGTTGAGGGTGTCCGTGTGGATGGCGACCTGGGCGCCGGTCTCCTCGCAGACGGTCAGGCAGGCGTCGATGACGGCGGGGGTGGCACCCCAGTCCTCATGGATCTTGAAACCGAGGGCTCCGCCGCGCAGTTGGGAGTACATGCCCTCGCGGGACATGGTGTTGCCCTTGCCGAGCAGCCCGATGTTGACGGGGTAGCCCTCCAGCGCGGCGAACATCCGGGCGAGGTGCCAGGGGCCGGGGGTGACGGTGGTGGCCTTGGAGCCCTCGGCGGGGCCGGTGCCGCCGCCGACGAGGGTGGTGATGCCGGAGGCGAGGGCCTCGTCGATGACGGTCGGGGAGATGAAGTGCACGTGCGCGTCGATGGCGCCGGCGGTGAGGATCTTCCCGTTGCCCGCGATGATCTCGGTCTCGGGGCCGATCACCAGCGCCGGGTCCACGCCGTCCATGGTGTCGGGGTTGCCCGCCTTGCCGAGGGCGCTGACGCGGCCGTCCCGGATGCCGATGTCGGCCTTGACGATGCCCCAGTGGTCCAGGACCACCACCCCCGTGATCACCGTGTCGGCGGCTCCCTCCGCGCGGGTGGTGCGGGCCTGGCCCATGGATTCGCGGATGACCTTGCCACCGCCGAACACGGCCTCGTCGCCGGAGCGGGCGGGACCTCCGCTGAGGTCCTGTTCGATCTCCACGAAGAGGTCGGTGTCGGCGAGCCGGATCCGGTCGCCGACCGTCGGCCCGAAGAGTCCGGCGTACACCTGGCGCGACAGTTCAGCCATCGAGCGGCCCCCCGGTCTCCCCGCGCAGTCCGGGTACCTGCCTGAGGCCACCGAGCGGTACGAGTTCCACGGCGACCGGGATGCCCGGCTCGAAGCGGACGGCGGTTCCGGCGGCGACGTTCAGGCGCAGCCCGTGCGCGGCCCGCCGGTCGAAGTCGAGGCCGGGGTTGGCCTCGGCGAAGTGGTAGTGCGAGCCGACCTGGACGGGTCGGTCGGCGGCGTTGAGCACGGTGATGCGGGTGACGGGCCGGCCTTCGTTGAGGCGCACCGGACCGTCCCCGTAGGCGATTTCCCCCGGGATCATGCGGGCACTCCCTCTAGACGATCGGGTCGTGGACGGTGACGAGCTTGGTGCCGTCCGGGAAGGTCGCCTCGACCTGGACGTCGTGGATCATCTCGGGGATCCCCTCCATGACCTCGTCGCGCCGCAGGACGGTCCGGCCGGAGGTCATCAGCTCGGCCACGGTCCGTCCGTCGCGGGCCCCTTCGAGGAGGTGCGAGGTGATGAGGGCGATGGCTTCGGGGTGGTTCAGCAGGAGCCCGCGCGCCCTCCGCTTCTCGGCCACGTCGGCCGCGACGTGGATGAGGAGTCTCTCTTGTTCATGTGGTGTCAGTCGCACACGTATCACCAAGCTTCCAGGACATGATCAACATCGCGCCGGGACGACCGTAGCCCCCTTCAACGCTTTGTTGACCTGTGCATATCCGTGCCAAGCAGGTCTTGCCCAACGCGGGGAGAGGCTTTCCGCCCCCATCACCGTCGCTTTGCCGGACCATGGGTGATCATTGACGGAAGACCGCGGGCCCCACGGTAGGGCTCGCGCTTTTCCGCCGCGTTAACCCACGTTTCGACGAGGCACCCGGTTGCGCCCGGGCGGGAACTCGGACCGGCTTCCGTATACGGCCGGGGCGACGGGAGCGGGGAGGGGAGTTCCTCGACCCGGTCCGGCTCATCGCCACGTGTGTCCGAACCCGCGGCGGGGCTCGGTGGATCCGGTCAGCACCCCCGGGCGGCGCCGGCCGCCGGCGCGTCGACGGGTTGCCAGGGCAGCGCGATCCACACCGTCTTGCCGCCGTCCTCGGTCGGGCTGACCGACAGCCGGCCACCCGCCTCGGCGGCCAGCCAGCGGATGATGACCATGCCGCGGCCGTTGTCCTGCTGGACGGCGGCCGGGAGCCGCTTGGGCCAGCGGGGATGACTGTCCGTCACGCCGATGCGCAGCCATTCCTCGCGCTCCAGGCGGACGTCGACGGTGAAGGTGGGTGACTTGCCGAAGGTGTGCTGGACGGAGTTGGTGGCGAGTTCCGAGACGATCAGCCGGACGGTGTCCGCGGTGACGGCGTCCTCGGGCAGGCCCCACGCGCCCAGCACTTCCCCCACGTAGCGGCGGGCGGCGGCGACCGAGACCGGATCGCTCGGCAGAGTGATGGATGCTTCCTGGTGATCTGCCATGGCGACGTCCCTTTCCCACCGGGACGGAGCCGCCCCGGATCTACGCTGAGCGCCAGAGTGCCACCCATCGTGCCGTCGAATCCGGAGATCCCCCAAGATATGCATATATCTGTCGCTCGATGCGGTGAACTCTGCTACGGAAGAGCGTATTTGGACGGCAGACTGGTGCGAGCTGTGCCGGTGGAAGGAGAGCGGGTATGCAGCACGGTCCCGCAGTGCGTCGGCGCAAGCTCGGCGAGGAATTGCGTGCCCTTCGCGACCGGTCGGGGCTCACCAGCGGTGAGGTTGCCCGGATCGTGGGATGGCACCAGTCAAAAATCAGCCGCATCGAAACCGGTCGCAGTGGCGTGAAGGCGGAGGACATCCGCCTGCTCCTGGACGCCTACGGCGAGGTGGTGAGCGTCCAGCAACGGGCTCTGCTGGAGGCGCTGGGGGCCTCGGCGGCCGGGCCCGCCGCGGGCGCGGACACCGGGCGGGGCCGCCAGTGGTGGCACGACTACCGGGGCCTGCTGCCGCAGGAGTACCGGGACTTCATCAGCCTGGAGGCGGGGGCGCGCGCCGCCCGGACCGTGGAACTCTCCGTGGTCCCGGGCCTGTTGCAGACCCCGGACTACGCGCGGGCCGTGACCCGCGCCGCCCTCGGCGGGCTGCCGGAGCCCAAGGTGGACGCGCTGGTCGAGGTGCGGCTGGCACGGCAGGCGGTGTTGCGGGCGGATCCGCCGCTGGAGCTGAGCGCGGTGCTGGACGAGGCCGTGCTGCGCCGGCAGATCGGGGGGCCGGGGGTGATGGAGGAACAGCTGGGGCACCTGGTGGAGGTGGCGCGGCTGCCCCAAGTGCGGCTACAGGTACTGCCGTTCAGCGTGGGGGGACATCTCGGCCTCACCGGACCGTTCGTAATTTTCTCATTTCCGAGCATCGCTGATCTGGATGTGGTGGTACTCGACCATTTGACGAGTAGCCTCTATCTGGAGCGGAAGGAAGACCTGGACGCGTACAGCGCCGCGTTCCGCACCATCCAGGCGCACGCCCTCCCGCCCCGTGACTCGTCGGATCTCATCAGCTCTATCGCTGACGACGCGTAAGGAGGCACCCCCCGTGTCCGCAACCCCCTTATCCACCGGCGGACTTCTGAACAGCGCGCGGTGGCGGCGGAGCAGCCGCAGCACCGGAATGAACAACTGCGTGGAAGCGGCCGCCCTCACCGGCGGCCTGCTGGCCGTCCGCGACTCCAAGCGGACGGACGGCCCGGCCGTGCTCTTCACCGGGCCGGCCTGGGACGGCTTCCTCGCATCCGTACGGGCGGACGGGCTCGGCCAGGCCGTGTTTTAGAAGTCCCGCCTGGCCCGAGACGCCTGGCGCTACTTCTCAAACTCGCCCCAGGCCGTCCCTTCCGGATCCTGCCGGGCGGTACGGGTTCGGTCGGCCGGCTGGTACGGGCTCGGCCGGTCCCGGGTCGCCCGCAGGTCCCTGGCCCCCGCCGGAGCGGTCCGCAGGATCGTCTCCACGGCCCGCCCGATCTCGTCCCCCGTGAGATCGGCGCGCGCCGTCAGCCTCAGCCGGGAAATGCCGTCCGGCACGGACGGCGGACGGAAGCACCCCACGGACAGTCCCGCCTCGCGGCAATCGGCGGCCCAGCGCAGTGCCTCCGAGGCCGACGGGGACCGTACCGACACCACGGCCGCGTCCGGCCGGGCCGCGGTCAGGCCGGACGCGGTGAGCCGCTCGTACAGCAGGGCGGCCACCTCCCGGGCCCGGTCCGCGCGTTGCGGCTCCCGCTGGAGCAACCGCAGGCTCGCCAGTGCCGCGCCCGTGGCGGCCGGGGCCAGCCCGGTGTCGAAGATGAACGTCCTCGCCGTGTTGATCAAGTGTCGGATCACCTTGGCCGGCCCCAGCACGGCGCCGCCCTGGCTGCCCAGCGACTTCGAGAGGGTCACCGTCGCGACCACGTCCGCCGCGCCCGCGAGGCCCGCCGCGTGCAGCGCGCCCCGGCCGCCCTCACCCAGCACCCCGAGCCCGTGGGCGTCGTCCACGACCAACGCCGCGCCCTCGGCCCGGCAGGCCGCGGCGTACGCGGCGAGCGGGGCGGCGTCGCCGTCGACGGAGAACACCGAGTCGCTGACCAGCAGCGCGCGCCCGGCGTGCGCGGCGAGGGTCTTGTGCGCGGCCTCCGGCTCCCCGTGCGGGGTGACCGCGACCTCGGCGCGCGAGAGGCGGCAGCCGTCGACGATCGAGGCGTGGTTGCCGGCGTCGGAGACGACGAGGGTGCCCCGGTCGCTGAGCGCCGTCACGGCGGCCAGGTTCGCGGCGTAACCGGACGAAAGGACCAGAGCGGCCTCGAAGCCGCAGAACGCCGCCAGTTCCCGCTCGAACTCCGCATGAAGCTCGGTCGTGCCCGTCACCAGACGGGACCCGGTCGCTCCCGCTCCCCAACGCTCCGCCGCCTCGCACGCGCCCCGGACGGTCTCGGGATGCCGGGACAGCCCCAGATAGTCGTTGCTCGCCAGGTCGAGCAGCGGGGAGGAGGCCGGGCGCGGACGCAGGGTCCGGACCAGCCCGGCCCGCTCACGGGCCCGTTCGGCTTCGTCGATCCAGGTGAAGACGTCCGGGCGCTCGGAAGCGTGCTCAGGCATCGGCGGGTCCTCGATTTTTGTCGGCAGTCCACAGATCAGAAAGACCCTAGCCGCAGCACCCCGTGCGCCAGGTGTGGCGATACACACACTCCGTTCCGGCCATGTTGTTCATTCTCTCCTTGGCCGGGAGTGGTCGCGTGGTTCAGGATCAGCCTCATGGACCTGCTGAACACCTTGGTGGAAAAGGGACTGCGGCGCGAGCTGCCGACCCGCGAAGAGGCACTCGCCGTGCTGGCGACCTCTGACGACGACCTGCTCGACGTGGTGGCCGCGGCCGGCAAGGTGCGCCGCCAGTGGTTCGGCCGTCGGGTCAAGCTGAACTACCTGGTCAACCTGAAGTCCGGCCTCTGTCCCGAGGACTGCTCGTACTGTTCCCAGCGCCTGGGATCGAAGGCCGAGATCCTCAAGTACACGTGGCTGAAGCCGGAGGAGGCATCCGAGGCCGCGGCGGCGGGTGTCGCCGGCGGCGCCAAGCGGGTCTGCCTGGTGGCCAGCGGCCGCGGCCCGACCGACCGGGACGTGGACCGCGTCGGGAAGACGATCGCGGCCATCAAGGAGCAGAACGAGGGCGTCGAGGTGTGCGCCTGCCTCGGTCTGCTCTCCGACGGCCAGGCCGAGCGGCTGCGCGACGCGGGCGCCGACGCCTACAACCACAACCTCAACACCTCCGAGGCCACCTACGGCCAGATCACCAAGACCCACACGTACGCGGACCGCGTCGACACCGTGCAGAAGGCCCACGCGGCCGGCCTGTCGGCCTGCTCGGGCCTGATCGCGGGCATGGGCGAGAGCGACGAGGACCTCGTCGACGTCGTCTACTCGCTGCGCGAGCTCGACCCCGACTCGGTGCCGGTCAACTTCCTGATCCCGTTCGAGGGCACCCCGCTCGCCAAGGAGTGGAACCTCACCCCGCAGCGCGCCCTGCGGATCCTGGCGATGGTGCGCTTCGTCTGCCCCGACGTCGAGGTCCGCCTGGCGGGCGGACGCGAGGTCCACCTGCGGACCATGCAGCCCCTGGCGCTGCACCTGGTCAACTCGATCTTCCTCGGCGACTACCTCACCAGTGAGGGCCAGGCGGGCCAGGCCGACCTCGACATGATCGCGGACGCGGGCTTCGAGGTGGAGGGCGCCGGGACGACGACCCTCCCGAAGCACCGCTCCGACGTCGCCGGCGCGGCCGCCGCGGCCTCCTCGGGCAGCCCTTGCGGCTCCGGCGGCGGTTCCGTCTGCGGGTCCGGGTCCGCCCCGGCGTCCGCTTCCGGTGCCGCCGAGGCCGGCTGCGGTTCCGCCTGCGGCGGCTGCTCGGGTCACGCCGAGCCGACCGCGGCCGTGGCCGCCGTCGCGGCCGTCGACACCGCTGCGTCCGTCGACGCCGTTGACGCGGCGCCCGCGCAGGCCGCGGCCGGCGAGGTGCGTCCCGGCCTGGTGACCGTCCGCCGGCGCGGCACGGGAACGGATCTCGCCCCCAATGCCTGAGGCGAACCACCCGCACCACCGGCCCGACCCGCTGCCGGCCTCGGAACTCCTGGCGCTCGACCGGCAGCACGTCTGGCACCCGTACGGTCCGATGCCGGGGCGGCAGGAGCCCCTCGTCGTCGCCTCGGCCTCGGGCGTCCGGCTGCGGCTGGGCGCCCCGGCCGAGGGCCGGGACGAGCTCGTCGACGGCATGTCGTCCTGGTGGTCCGCCATCCACGGCTACAACCACCCGGTCCTGAACGAGGCCGCGACGGCCCAACTCGGCAAGATGTCGCACGTGATGTTCGGCGGGCTCACCCATGAGCCCGCCGTCCGGCTCGCGGCCAAGCTGGTCGAGATCACCCCGGCCGGCCTGGAGCACGTCTTCCTCTCGGACTCCGGCTCGGTGTCCGTCGAGGTCGCCGTCAAAATGTGCCTGCAGTACTGGCGTTCCCTGGGGCGCACCGGCAAGACCCGGCTGCTCACCTGGCGCGGCGGCTACCACGGCGACACCTGGCAGCCCATGGCCGTCTGCGATCCCGAGGGCGGGATGCACGAGCTGTGGCAGGGCCACCTGCCCCGACAGGTCTTCGCGGACGCCCCGCCCGGGGACTTCGACACGCCCGTGGACCCGGCGTACGCCGCCCACCTGCGATCCCTGATCGCCGAACACGCCGATCAGCTGGCCGCCGTCATCGTGGAACCGGTCGTGCAGGGCGCGGGCGGCATGCGCTTCCACCACCCGGACCACCTGCGGGTGCTGCGCGAACTCTGCGACGAGTACGACGTCCTGCTGATCCTGGACGAGATCGCCACCGGCTTCGGCCGCACCGGCGCCCTGTTCGCCGCCGACCACGCGGGGATCACCCCGGACGTCATGTGCCTCGGCAAGTCGCTGACCGGCGGCTACCTCACGCTCGCGGCGACGCTGTGCACCTCCCGCGTGGCCGACGGCATCTCGCGCGGGGAGGTCCCGGTGCTCGCGCACGGACCGACCTTCATGGGCAACCCCCTGGCCACCGCGGTCGCGCTGGCCTCGATCGACCTGCTGCTCGCGCAGGACTGGACGACCGAGGTTAAGCGCATCGAAGCCGGTCTGCGCGAGGGCCTGGCCCCGGCCGCCGACCTGCCGGGTGTCCGGGACGTCCGGGTGCTGGGCGCGATCGGCGTGGTCCAGCTGACGCACGAGGTCGACGTCGCGGCCGCCACCCGGGCCGCGGTTCGGGAAGGCGCCTGGCTGCGACCGTTCCGCGACCTGATCTACACGATGCCGCCGTTCGTGACCGACGACGCGGACGTCGCCCGCATCTGTCGTGCGGTCGTCGCCGCCGCGCGGGAAGGCTGAGGTCCACGTGTCCATCCTCATCGTGTCCGGCACGGGCACCGAGATCGGCAAGACGGTGGTCACCTCCGCGATCGCCGCCGCCGCGGTGGCCGCCGGCCTCTCGGTGGCGGTGCTCAAGCCGGCGCAGACCGGCGTCGGCCCGGACGAACCCGGGGACGCCGCCGAGGCCGTACGCCTCGCCGGCCCGTCGGTGACCGCGCTCGAACTGGCCCGCTACCCGGAGCCGTTGGCGCCGGACACCGCCGCCCGGCGGTCCGGCCTGCCGGCCCTGTCCCCCGCCGAGATCGCCGGGGCGGCGGAGCGGCTCTCCTCCCACCACGACCTCGTCCTGGTGGAGGGCGCGGGCGGGCTGCTCGTACGCTTCGACCCCGACGGCCACACCCTGGCCGACGCGGCCCGGCTGCTGTCGGCCCCGGTGCTCGTGGTGGCGCCCGCCGGACTCGGCACGCTCAACGCCACCACCCTGACCGTCGAGGCCCTGCACGCCCGGGCCCTGACCCCGCTCGGTGTGGTCGTCGGGAGCTGGCCCGCCGACCCCGACCTGGCCTCCCGCTGCAACCTCGCCGACCTGCCCGCGTCCGCCGGGATCCCGCTCCTCGGCGCGGTCCCCGGCTCGTCCGGCACGCTGACCCCGGCCCGCTTCCGCGAAGCCGCCCCCACCTGGCTGGCCCCGCCCCTGCACGGCACTTGGGACGCAGCCCCGTTCATGACCCGCTGGGCCCCGCCCCCGCCGGTCCCGTCCGGAGGCTGACGACAGCGGCCCGGACCCTGCGTCGCCCCGGGGCCCGGGGTCCGGGGCGGCGCAGGAGCCCGGTCCCGGGTGGTGGACGGGCCGGTTCCCGGGGCTCGGGGTCTCCGGGTCAGTGGCCGCCGTCCGGCTTCCGGCAGCCGCCCTCCATGTACACGCCGTGCGCCTCGACGCGGGCCGGAGCACCGAGCACGCCCGACAGACAGGGTCCGGCCCCGGGGATCCACAACGCGAAGCCGAGGCCCGGGCCCGCCGACCCGCCCGCGGAGTACACGTCGCCGCCGGACACCGGGTAGCCGAGGTCCTGAAGCAGCGCGGTCAGCTCCGCCGGGTTCCGGGGACCACCCGGACCGCCGGCTCCCGTGCCGCCGCCCTCCGTGTCCGCGTCCGCGTCCGCCAGTGCCTTCCTGATCCGTGCGGCGTGGGCTTCGCCGCGGCACTTCGCCTCGTCGCCGAGCCGGGTCTGCTGCGCGTACGCGTGGTTCTCCGCGTACTTGCGCGCCTCGGGGTCCGCGGGGCCCTCCCCCGCTCCGTCCGGGGCGACGGAAGCGGCTCCCGGGCCGAGGCCGTCGCAGTGGGCCGTCACTGCGGACAGCTCCCCGCCGTCGCCGCCGCCATCGCCATAGCCGTCGCCGGAGACCGACACCTGGCGCGCGCCCTGCTGTTCCGCGGCCGCGCCGCAGCCGGTCAACAGGCACGCTCCGAGGGCCAACAACGCGGCGACCGCCGCCCGGCCGGGCTTCCTACGGGGTATCACGACTCTCCCTGTGTGCGTCGATCGGCGCCCGGGCGGGACGGCCGCGTGCCGATTATCGCCATCGCGCCGCCGCGCCAGACGGTCCGACCGGATCCCGGACTCCCGCCGCCGACGCGGCGGCGGGAGTCCGGCGCCCGGGGTCACTCGGCGGGGAGTTCCGTTCGGCCTGGGTACTCGCCCGGAACTCCGTTCGGCCGGGGCCGCGCGGGCGGACGCCTCCCGGCCGCTTCAGGCGGGAGCGGTTTCGCGGCGGGCCGGGGCGGGGAACAGCCCCGCAGCGCACGCGCACCCGTGTCAGCAGCCCGCACCGACCCGCGCCCGGAGGCCGCCATGCCCGCACCTCCCCCCGATCCGGTCCATCACCCGCACTTCGCCCGGTTCTACGCCCGCGCGAGCACCGCCGCCGAGACCCGGGCAGGCATGGCGGACCTGCGCCGCGAGCTGCTGCACGGCGTGTCCGGCCGCGTCATCGAGATCGGCGCGGGCAACGGGCTGAACTTCGCCCACTACCCCCGCGCCGTCTCCGAGGTCGTCGCCGTCGAACCGGAACGCACCCTGCGCCACCTGGCGGCCGCCGCCGCGCTGCGCGCCGAGGTGCCCGTGGACCTCGTACCCGGGGTGGCCGAGGCCCTGCCCGTCAAGAGCGAGGCCTTCGACGTCGCCGTCGCCTCACTGGTCCTGTGCACCGTGCGCAACCTGCCGAGGGCCCTTTCCGAGCTCCACCGGGTGCTGCGCCCCGAGGCCGAGCTGCGGTTCCTGGAGCACGGGCTCGCGCCCGGCCCCGGGATGGCCGCCGTCCAGCGGGCGCTGGACCGGACCGTCTGGCCCCGCCTGTTCGGTGGCTGTCACACCGCCCGCGACCCGCTCGCCGCGATCGAGGCCGCCGGGTTCCGGATCGTGTCGCAGCGCGCCTTCCGGCTGCCCGAGCGCGGGCCGGCCCTCCCCACCTCGTACTGCGTCATCGGATCCGCCCGCCGCGTCCCCTGACCGCCGGCCGGCCCGATCACCCGTCCGGCCCCCGGCGGCGCCGGTCCGTCAGCGTCTCGGCCCCGGCGCGTCCGGATGTCCCACGGCTGCCGGCCGGCCGCGTCCAACTCCCCTTGCGCCGCTTCGCTCCCGTCGAGCCGCGTCGCGTCGGCCGTCGTCCGCCCAGGGCGACGAAGCGTGCCGCGTCCTCGGCGGCGTCCTTCCGGAAGTCCGGTACGGCCGCCGGGTCCGCCGCCGGGTCCGCCTCCGAAGCGGCACCGGCATGAAGATCGTTCGTGTGCTCGTCCCACCAACCGCGCATGCTCGGCGGAAGGGCGGCCATTCTCCTTGGGTGTGTCCTTCCCGCCCGGGCGACGGGCCCGTCGCCCGGGCGCGGCCGATCGCCCCCGACCGAAGGGGTGTGAGCGTCCGCCCATGGGCGAGCCTCGCGATACCCGGTCCCCGCGCGCGTCCAGGCGACGCCGCGCGCCGCTCCTCCGTCTGTCTGATCATGGGACGGAGGTGAAACACCGATGACCGAAGTGCTCCTGCTCGTCCTGGCACTGCTGCTGTGCGTCGCCTGCGGGGTCTTCGTCGCGGCCGAGTTCTCGCTGACCACCGTCGAGCGCAGCGAACTCGAACGCGCCGTGGAACGCGGCGAGCGCGGCGCGGACAGCGCCCTGACCGCCGTCCGCAGCCTGACGTTCCAGCTGTCCGGCGCACAGCTCGGCATCACCGTGACCGGTCTGGTCATCGGCATGCTCGCCAAGCCGTCGATCGCGGCGCTGCTCCAGGGTCCCTTCAGGGCCATGGGCATGTCGGCCTCGGTCGCGTCCTCCACCGCCCTGGCCCTCGGTACGGCGCTGTCGACGGTCGTCCTGATGGTCGTCGGTGAACTCGTGCCGAAGAACTGGGCGATCTCCTCCCCGTTGGCGATCGCCAAACGGGTGGCGACCGCACAGCGGGTGTTCAGCCGGGCGTTCAAGCCGCTGATCAGCCACCTGAACACCACGGCGAACCACCTGGTCCGACGCTTCGGCATGGAGCCCGCCGAGGAGCTGGCGTCCGCCCGCAGCCCGCAGGAGCTCGTGGCGCTCGCCCGCCACTCCGCGAAGGCGGGTGCGCTGGAGGAGGACACGGCCGAGTTGTTCGTGCGGACCCTGAACCTGGCCGACCTGACCGCCGAGAACGTGATGACCCCGCGCGTCCAGGTGACCGCCCTGGACGTGCAGACCACCGCGGAGGACGTGGCCAACGCGACCATGGCGACCGGCCTGTCCCGCTTCCCGGTCTACCGGGGCAGCCTCGACACCGTCGTCGGCATCGTCCACATCAAGGACGTGCTGGCGCTGCCGGCCGAGGAACGCCACCGCCGTCCCGTCTCGCAGCTGCTGCGCGAGCCGCTCCTCGTGCCCGAGTCGCTGACCGTGGACCGCCTGCTGGACCGGTTGTCCGGCAGGCGGACGATGGCCGTCGTCATCGACGAGTACGGGGGCACCGCCGGGGTGGCCACGCTGGAGGACATCGTCGAGGAGGTCGTCGGCGAGGTGCGCGACGAGCACGATCCGCACGAGACCTCGGACCTGGCCCCGGCCGGTACGGACGAGTCCGGTCGGCCCCTCTACTCCGCCGACGGAGCCGCCCGCATGGACCAGCTGCGGAAGATCGGCCTGCACGTGCCGGACGGCCCGTACGAGACCCTGGCCGGGCTGATCGCCACCGAACTCGGACGGATCCCGGCGGTCGGCGACCGGCTGGAGCTGGACGGCTGGCAGTTGGACGTGGTCGACGCCGGAGGGCGGCGGGCCGCCCGCGTCCTGCTGCACCTGCCCGCCGGCGTCGTGGACGGCGGCGGAACGGAGGAGGCCCGATGACCCTCATCCAATTGCTGATCGGTCTGGCGACCCTCGTCGTCAACGCGTTCTTCGTCGGCGCGGAGTTCGCGCTGATCTCCGTCCGGCGCAGTCAGATCGAGCCGTACGCGGAGGAGGGCGACCGGCGGGCCCGCGCGGTCCTCTGGGGCCTGGAGCACGTCTCCGCGCTGATGGCCGCCGCCCAGCTGGGCATCACCTTGTGCACCCTGGTCCTGGGCATCGTGGCCGAGCCGGCCATCGCGCACCTGCTGACCCCGGTGTTCGACCTCGTCGGGGTGCCGTCCGGGCTGACCCACGCGATCTCCTTCGTGGTGGCGCTGGCGCTGGCGACGTACCTGCACATGTTGTTCGGCGAGATGGTCCCGAAGAACGTGGCGCTGGCCGAGCCCGTGCGCACCGCGCTGGCCCTCGGGCCGCCGCTGGTGACCCTGACCCGGGCGCTGCGGCCGGTGATCTTCGCGATCAACGCCTTCGCCAACGTCCTGCTGCGTCTTCTGCGGGTGGAGGTGAAGGACGAGGTCGCGGCGACCTTCTCCGACGACGAGCTGGCCCGGATGGTCAAGGACTCCAGCGACGCCGGATTGATCGACGACAGGGCGAGCGAGCGGCTCCACGACGCCCTGGAGCTGGGCCGCCGGCCGGTGACCGACGTGGTGCTGCCCTCGGACCAGGTGGTTCCGGCCCGGTTGGGCATCACCGCGGCCGGGCTGGAGCAGTTGTCCGCCGCGTCGGGGTACTCCCGCTTCCCGGTGATCGACCCGAAGCACCGGATCCTGGGATACCTCCACGTCAAGGACGCGCTGGACGTGACGGAGCGGGACGATCCCTTCCCGTCGTCCGCGCTGCGCCCGATCGCGCAGGTGCGGGCGGAGACCCCGCTGGACGACGTACTGACCGCCATGCGCCGCAGCCGCACGCACCTGGCCGCGGTACTGGGGGCCGACGGTGTGATGACGGGGCTGGTGACGATGGAGGACGTCCTGCGCGAGCTGTTCGGCAGGCCGACCTCCGCCTGAGGTGGGTGCGGAGCGGGCGGTACCCGGCGCTGCGGACGCCGGGTACCGCGCGGTAGCATCGCTCCCGCCATGGAGATGAATGCGTCTTACACCAGTTTCGTCGCGGTCGGCGACTCCTTCACCGAGGGCATGTCCGACCTGCTCCCGGACGGCTCCTACCGGGGCTGGGCCGATCTGCTCGCCGCCCGTCTCGCACGCCGCGAGCCCGGTTTCCGGTACGCGAACCTCGCCGTGCGCGGGAAGCTCATCGGGCAGATCGCCGGTGAGCAGGCCCCGGTGGCCGCGACGATGGGCGCCGACGTGGTGACCCTGGTGGGCGGGCTGAACGACGCCCTGCGGCCCAAGGTGGACATGGGCCGGGTCCGCGCTCACCTGGAGGAGGCCGTGGCGTTGCTCGCCCCCTCGTGCGGGCAGCTGGTGCTGATGCGTTCCCCGGGCCGCAACGGACCCGTCATGGACCGCTTCCGCCCTCGTATGGAGGAGCTCTTCGTCATCCTGGACGAGCTCGCCGAACGGCACGGCGCCCTGCTGGTGGACCTCTACGGGGCTCCCGTCCTCGCGGAGCCCCGCATGTGGGACGTCGACCGGCTGCACCTGACGGCCGAGGGCCACCGGCGGGTGGCGGAGGCCGTCTGGCAGGCCCTGGGTCTGCCGCCCGAGGAGGACTGGCGGCTGCCGCTGCCCACCGCGGTCCCCATGCGCTGGCCGGCCCGTCGTACCGAGGACCTGCGCTTCGCCCGCCAGCACCTGCTCCCCTGGATCGGCCGCCGCCTGACGGGCCGCTCCTCGGGTGACGGCCTCCCCCCGAAGCGCGCCGAGCTGCTGCCCTTCGAACCCTCGCGACCTTCGTAGCAAGGCACAATCCCGGGCGGTGTCCGGACCTGCGTGAACGCACAGCCGTGGCCCAAGTAGAATTCCTCCACGTGACAGCCAAGCCCCGCATCCCCAATGTCCTGGCCGGCCGCTACGCCTCCGCGGAGCTCGCCGTCCTGTGGTCCCCCGAGTACAAGGTGACGCTGGAGCGGCGGCTGTGGCTCGCCGTGCTGCGCGCCCAGAAGGACCTCGGCATCGACGTCCCGGACGCCGCCCTCGCCGACTACGAGCGCGTCCTGGAGACCGTCGACCTCGCCTCCATCGCCGAGCGCGAGAAGGTCACCCGGCACGACGTGAAGGCCCGGATCGAGGAGTTCAACGCCCTCGCCGGACATGAGCACGTCCACAAGGGCATGACCTCCCGCGACCTCACCGAGAACGTCGAGCAGCTCCAGATCCGGCTCTCGCTGGAGCTCGCCCGGGACCGCACCGTCGCCGTCCTGGCCCGTCTGGGGAGGCTGGCCGGTGAGCACGCCGAGCTGGTCATGGCCGGCCGCTCGCACAACGTGGCCGCTCAGGCGACCACCCTGGGCAAGCGCTTCGCGACCGCCGCCGACGAGCTGCTGGTCGCCTACGCCCGCCTTGAGGACCTGCTGGAGCGCTACCCGCTGCGCGGCATCAAGGGCCCGGTCGGCACCGCGCAGGACATGCTCGACCTGCTGGGCGGCGACACCGCCAAGCTCGCCGACCTGGAGCAGCGCATCGCCGCCCACCTGGGCTTCGCTCAGGCCTTCACCTCGGTGGGTCAGGTCTACCCGCGCTCGCTGGACTACGACGTGGTCACCGCGCTGGTGCAGCTGGCCGGCGCACCCTCCTCGATCGCCAAGACGATCCGCCTGATGGCGGGCCACGAGCTGGTCACCGAGGGCTTCAAGCCCGGCCAGGTCGGCTCCTCCGCGATGCCGCACAAGATGAACACCCGCTCCTGCGAGCGCGTGAACGGCCTCATGGTCATCCTGCGGGGTTACGCCTCGATGACCGGCGAGCTGGCCGGTGACCAGTGGAACGAGGGCGACGTGTCCTGCTCCGTGGTCCGCCGCGTGGCCCTGCCCGACGCGTTCTTCGCCTTCGACGGCCTGCTGGAGACCTTCCTGACGGTCCTCGACGAGTTCGGCGCCTTCCCCGCCGTCGTGGCCCGCGAACTGGACCGCTACCTGCCGTTCCTCGCCACCACCAAGGTGCTGATGGGCGCCGTCCGGGCCGGTGTGGGCCGCGAGGCCGCGCACGAGGTCATCAAGGAGCACGCCGTGGCCTCCGCCCTCGCCATGCGCGAGCAGGGCGCCGAGCGCAACGAGCTCCTGGAGAAGCTGGCCGCCGACGAGCGGATGCCCCTGGACCGCGCCCAGCTCGACGCCCTGATGGCCGACAAGCTGTCCTTCACCGGCGCTGCCGGTGACCAGGTGGCGACCGTGGTGTCCCGCATCGAGGCCATCGCGAAGCAGCACCCGGAGGCCGCGGGTTACGCGCCGGGGTCGATCCTCTGACTCCCGACGAGCTCGATGCCGCCCGTGACCGCGTCCTCCCGGACGTGGTCGCGGGCGGTCTGCGTGTGCTGTTCTGCGGGATCAATCCGGGTCTCCTCTCCGCCGCGACGGGTCACCACTTCGCCCGCCCCGGCAACCGTTTCTGGCCGGTACTGCACCTGTCGGGGTTCACGCCCCGCCGGCTGGCTCCGGAGGAACAGCAGGAGCTGCTCTCCTACCGCCTCGGCATCACCAACGTCGTGGCCCGGGCCACCGCCCGCGCCGACGAGCTCGGCGCCGAGGAGTTCATCGAGGGCGGCCGGATCCTGACGGCCAAGGTGGAGGCCTTGCGCCCCCAGTGGCTGGCCGTGGTCGGTGTCACGGCGTACCGCACGGCTTTCAGCGATCGGAAGGCCGTCATCGGCCCCCAGGAACGCACCATCGGCGCCACCCGCATCTGGGCCCTCCCCAATCCCAGTGGCCTCAACGCCCACTGGACGGCGGAGTCCATGGCCCAGGAGTACGCCCGCCTCCGCGCGGCCGCCGAAACCCCACCCGACGCCTGACCTCCGGTCGGTTCGGACGCCTGACCCAGGGTCCGACCCGGATCCGAGCCCTCCCGTTGACGCGCGCCCGGAGCGGCCTCACGTCCACGAGCCGGGTCGGCCGAGCCGGGTCGACCTCCGGAGCCCGCCCTGCCATGCCGGCGCCCGCCGGCCTGGCAGGGCGACCCGGGGTGGCTGCGGCCGCTGGGCGGGGTCCCTGGAAGCCTCCCCGGCGCCCCGGCACACTCGGCCGGACTACGGCGGGTCCACCACCGTGACTGCCGCCATCAGCAGGTAGGGGTCGTCTTCGCCCCACCGGGCCACGCACACCGCCAGCCAACTGTCCTCGACGCGCCAGAGGTGCAGGTGGTCGGTGGTGTGGCTGAGCTCCCGCCACGGCTGCGGTATCTCCTCTCCTCCGAGGGCCCGGACCGTCAGGGAGTCCGGGGAGAAGACCTGCGGCTCCCCCCAGCGGTCGGTCAGCGCTTGGGTGAGCGCGCCGTATTCGGCGCCGATCTGGTCGATCGCCTCGGCGCGGTAAGAACCGTCGTCCGCCCAGAAGTCCCCGGTCCCACCGAGCCGGACCAGGTGGTACCCCCGGCCGCTGGTGTGCCGGCCGAGCCGGACCGGCGTGTCCACGAAGGCCTGCGCCCGCAGGCGGTCGATCAGGTCGAGCTGCTCTCCCGTGGTCATATCGTCAGTATTCCGGGGGCCACTGACATCTGGCCCTTCGTCACGCGTCGCGGCGTCGCATCGCGAACCACCCGGCGGCCAAGGCCGTCACGCTCCACAGCGCGGCCACGCCGAGCCCCGTCCACGGACCTAGGGATCCGCCCACCTCGGACCGCATCACCAGCTGACCGGCCCTGTCGGGCATGAACCCCATGCCCCCTCCGACCACCTGACCGACGACGAAGGGCACGATCAGGAGCATGGGTATGAGCAGGCCCATCACCAGAGTGCCGCTGCGCACCAAGGCCGTCAGCCCGGACGCCAGGAGGGTGATCAGCATCAGGTAGATCCCGCTCCCGAACACGGCGCGCAGCGCGCCGGGGTCACTCAGGGAGAGGGCGTGATCGCCCCTGAAGGCCTGCCCGCCGAGGAAGGTGACCAGGCCGGTGATCTGTCCTACGGCGAAGGCGAGTCCGGCGACGACGGCGACCTTGGAAAGGTAGAGCACGGTCCGGTTCGGTACGGCGGTCAGGGAGACCCTCAGCGCCCCGTTGTGGAACTCGCTCGCGAACGCGGTGGCGCCGAAGGCAACGGCCGCAACCTGACCGAAGTTGATTCCGAAGAAGGCGGCGAGCAGGCGGTCCTCCCCCAGGGCGTCCGCCTCGGACGTACCGCTCGCGGCGGCGGTGAGGACCGTGATGCCGGCTGTCGCGGCGAAGACGGCCACGAGTGACCCGAGGACCGCGCGGGCCGAACGTATCTTGATCCATTCCGAGCGCAGCACGGGCAATGTCGGCAGGGCGGTCGCGGCCCCCGCGGGGGCGGGGTGGACGGTGGTGGTGATCATATTGGTGGCTCCCGTCGTGACGTCAGGCGGCTTGGGCGGCGTAAGGCGTGCGGTCGGCGGTCAGGTCGAGGTAGGCCTGCTCCAGTGAGGCCCGCTCATCGGCGAGTTCCAGCAGTGGAATGCCCTCCCGGGCAGCGAGCGTCCCGAGCCGTTCCGCGGATATGCCGTCGACGGTCCAGCGCCCTCCCTCCCCGGGGATCATCGCCAAACGGTCGGGGTCGAGCGCCGCCCGCAGCCGGTCCGGTTCCGTGGTCCGCAGCCTCACCCGGGGCGTGCTGCGGGCGTCGATGAAGTCCGTCAGGGAACTGTCGGCGAGGAGCTTGCCCTGACCCAGTACGACCAGATGGTCGACCAACGAGGCGGACTCGGCCATGAGGTGGCTGGAGACGAGGACGGTGCGCCCCTCGGCGGCCAGCCGGCGCATCAGCTCACGGATCCAGATGATGCCCTCGGGGTCGAGGCCGTTGGTCGGCTCGTCGAGCAGGAGCACCGCCGGATCGCCCAGGAGGGCGGCCGCCATTCCGAGGCGTTGCCGCATCCCGAGCGAAAACGTCCCCACCCGTTTCCGGGCCACCGCTGCAAGGCCCACCTCCTCCAGGACGGCGTCCACGCGTGGTACGGGGATGTTGTTGCTCACCGCCAACGCGAGCAGGTGGTCCCGAGCCCGGCGTCCTCCGTGTGTGGCCTGTGGGTCGAGCAGGGCGCCCACCTCGCGCAGCGGATCGCGCAGTTCCGTGAACCTGCGCCCGCCGATGGTGGCGGCGCCGGCGGTCGGCCGGGTCAGGCCGAGCAGGAGGCGCATGGTGGTGGATTTCCCGGCGCCGTTGGGGCCCAGGAAGCCTGTGACACGGCCCGGCACCACGTCGAAGGTGAGGTGGTCCACGACCCGGTGGCTGCCGTAGTCCTTGGTCAGTTCGCTGATCTCGATGCGGTTCATGGCTCAAGATTCGCCCTGGGGCCGCACCCGTTGCCTCCCCCGAGCGAGGGTGCCGTCTCCCCCACGTGGGGGAGACGCTCGTGGCCGGCGCGCTGCCAGGATGGGGGCATGTACAAACTGCTCCGAGCGCCGTTCCGGCCGGTGACGTACTCGCGCTGGCTGCACTTGTGCGTTCCCCTGCTGCTGTTGGCCATATGGATGTTCATCAACCCGCGTTGGCCCTGGATGCCCCTGCTGATCGTCATCCCGTTCGGCTTCGTGCCGTGGGTGCGGTTGGCGGAAGGCCTCCAGGCCCAGTTCCTGCTGACCCCACAGGTTCGGGAATCCGATCGCGGGGGTGGCCGGGGCGACGGCGACGTCTCGGGACTCAGCAGTATCAGCACCACCCCTTCGGCGGGATGGAGCGACCGGTGGCGGACCCTGCTGTGGCTGGAGGTGCGGCTGGTGGTGGCCGGAGCGGCCATGTTCGCGACGGTCTGGTTGCCTCTGCTGTCGGTGGAGTTCGTCGCGACCGCTCTCGGGCATCCCCTGAGTCCCGATCTGGCGCTCCCCCTCACTCCGCCGCGCTGGGCCGCGGCCCTCCTCGCACCGGTGCCGCTGGTCGTCCTCATCGTGCTGGTGGTACTGCTCGGCGAGATGATCACCGGCATCGCCCACCGGTTGCTGGGTCCGTCGGCGGCCGAGCGGCTGACCGCGCTGGAAGCGCGCACGGAGCAACTGTTGGAACGGACCCGGATGGCTCGGGAGCTCCACGACTCCATCGGGCACGCGCTCACCGTGGCGGTCGTCCAGGCGGGGGCGGCGCGAGCGGCCAAGGACCCGGAGTTCACCGACCGGGCACTGAACGCGATCGAGGAGACGGGGCGGGCGGCGCTGGAGGACCTGGAGCGGGTGCTGCTCGTCCTGCGCGAGTCCGCGCGACCGCCGTCGCAACGACCGACTCTGGCGGAGGCCGACAGGCTCCTGGAGTCGGCCCGCGCCTCGGGGGCGCAAGTGGAGGCACAACTCTCGGGCAAGTTGGCGGAGTTGCCGGACTCCGTCACCCAAGAGGGCTACCGGATCCTGCAGGAGGCGCTCACCAACGTGTTGCGGCACTGCGGTCCGGTGCCCGTACGGGTGCGTGTGGAGGTGGCGACGGGCCGGCTCGACCTGGAGGTGACGAACCCCCTTCCCGAGCGGCCCGTGGTGACGAGCCGGTCCGGGAGCGGGCTCCGCGGCATGCGGGAACGGGCGGCGCTGCTCGGGGGCGAGGCCGAGACCGGTCCCTACGAGGGCGGTTGGAGGGTGCACGCCCGGCTTCCGCTGGAGCGAATACGCTGACCGGATGCCGGTTACCGTACTGCTCGTCGACGACGAACCACTGGTGCGCGCGGGTCTGCGCGCCGTACTGGACTCCCAGCCCGACATCGAGGTGGTGGGGGAGGCCGCGGACGGCGCCGCCGTCATCCCCCTCGTCCGCCGGTTGCGCCCCGACGTGGTGGCCATGGACGTGCGGATGCCGTTGCTCGACGGGATCGAGGCGACACGGGCCGTTCTGAAGTCGGTGGACTCGCCGCCGAAGATCCTCGTCGTCACGACCTTCGAGAACGACGAGTACGTGTACCAGGCACTGCGCGCCGGTGCGGACGGTTTCCTGCTGAAGCGGGCCCGCCCCGCGGAGATCGTGCACGCGGTCAGGCTGGTGGCCGAGGGCGACACCCTCCTGTTTCCCGCGGCCGTCCGGGCCCTCGCCGCCGAGTACGGCAACCGGGAGGCGCGCACCGTCCTCAAACGGGCCGCTCTGACCGAACGCGAGGAGGCGGTCCTGCGGCTGATGGCTCGCGGGCTGACGAACGTGGAGATCGCCGGTGAACTGATCGTCGGCACCGAGACCGTGAAGTCACACGTGAGCGCCATTCTGGGCAAGCTGGGGGCTCGCGACCGCACCCAGGCGGTGATCACCGCGTACGAGTCCGGATTCGTCGCGCCGGCCTGAGGGGAGGCGCCGGTTCCGAACTTGGGGGGCTGCTTCTCGCCGCCGCGCCGGGCACGCAGTACGATCCGGCTGACAGGGCCGCTAGCTGGGAGGACACACGTTGGGGCAGCTGACCGGCGGGGATCCTTCTCTGCTCCGGCGAATCAATTCGGCCGTGGTGCTCCGGGCACTGCGCGCGGCCGAATCGCCGACCCTCACCGACCTCACCCGGGTGACCGGGTTGTCCCGTCCTACGGTCGAGGGCGTCGTGGAGGGCTTGATCGGCACCGGGCTCGTCGTGGAGGCCGAGGCGGAGGAAGGTGCGCGACGGCAGGGCCGGCCTGCACGGCGCTACCGCTTCCGGGCCGAGGCCGGGCACCTGCTGGGCATCGAGATCGGTTCGCACCGGGTCGCGGTCCTGCTGTCCGGGCTGGACGGAAGGGTGATCGGCGCCGGAACCAAGGACGTTGCCGAGAACGCGTCGGCCGATGAACGGTTGGAGCGGGTCAGAGCGGCCGTGGCCGACCTGCTGCGCCGAGCCGGGATCCCCCGCGACTCCCTGCGGGCGGTCGGCGTCGGCAGTCCCGGGATCGTGGAGGCGGACGGGACGGTCCGCCTCGGCACGGCGCTGCCCGGCTGGACGGGGCTGCCGCTCGGGGAACGCCTGCGGCGTTCGTTCCGCTGTCCGGTGCAGGTGGAGAACGACGCCAACGCGGCGGCGGTCGCCGAGCACTGGAAGGGGGCCGCGCGCGACACCGATGACATGGTGTTCGTGATGGCGGGGCTCAGCCCGGGCGCGGGCTCCCTGATCGGCGGGCGACTGCACCGGGGCTTCGGAGGCGCGGCCGGTGAGATCGGCGCGCTGCACCTGCTGGGGCGCGAGGCCACGCCGGAGCGACTGCTGTCGACGACCGGCGAACCTTTGCACCCCCTGGACGAGCCCGCGGTCGCCGAGGTCTTCGCGATGGCCAAGCGGGGCGACGAGCGGGCGGTGGCCGCCGTGGAGCGGTTCCTCCAGCGGCTGGTCCACGATGTGGCCGCGCTCGTGCTGGCGATGGATCCGGAGTTGGTGGTCCTCGGCGGCTGGGCCGCCGGCCTGGACGGGGTCCTGGAACCGCTGCGCCGGGAACTGGAGCGGTACTGCCTGCGTCCGCCACGGGTGGTGCTCTCCATGCTCGGTGAGGCCGCCGTGGCCACCGGGGCGCTGCGGCTCGCGCTGGATCACGTGGAGGAAGAACTCTTCGCGGTGGAAAAGACGGTCACCGCGCGCCGCTGAACCCGGGAAGCTTCGGCCGAAGCTGTGGCAACGGCTCGCGGGCCCTGGGACCGGGACCCACCGACCCCGTTCGGGGAGCGGAGGCAGAGGAAAAGCAGCAGGCGAACGCGAAAGCGGAAGCAGAAGGCCGGTAGCGGCCACGAGCCGCCGCACGCGGGCAGTCCACCCGCGACGGGGCACCGGGGACGGGGACCGGCAGAGCGCAGCGCGCCTCAAGGCGGGCGAGCGGGTCCGGGGGCGGGCGGGTCCGGGTCCTGGGGGCGGGCGTTGCACGGGTTTGGGGTGGCGGTAGCTTCGCGGTATGCGTCAGCCGTCCAGATCACAGTCCTTGACCGGCTCCGAGGTCGACCTCGTCGAGCGGGGGCTCGGGGTGTCCTTCCCCGCCGAGTACCGGGCGTGTTTGCAGGAGGAGACGCCCGCACAGGAGGTGTTCCGGCCGCGTCGGGTGGGGCTCGGCTGGGACTGGGGGTTCGACCGGCACTGGCCCGCGGAGCTGGTGCGGCTGCCGTTTCCGCACCCCGACTCGTACGCGGCGGCGGAAGCGGAGCTGGCCGCACGCGAGCCGCTTCCGGAGGACTTCACGGACGTGCAGGCGCACATCGCGGCGTACGACGCCTGGGACCAGGAGTACGAGGTGTTCCAGGACGCCAAGACCGCCGGGGCCGTGGTGTTGCAGGAGAACGGCTGCGGCTTCACGACGCTGTTGGCGGTCGCGGGGCCCCTTGCCGGCACGGTGTGGTGGGACGGTCGCGCCTCGTGCGATCTGATCGTCCCGCTGTCCCTCGACCACCGGGGCGGAGCCCGGCCGGTCACCTTCGGCGAGTGGCTCCGCCACGGCTCATCGCGGTTGCTGCCGCCGAACTGGGGCCGGCCCGAAGGGGAATGACGTGACGCCCCCTGGACGCCGGACCGCTGCCGGGAGGACTGCATGACGCGGGCCCGCGGACCGCTCGGCCCGTCGGGAGGGCGAGCGGGCGGCGGCGATGCGGTTCGACCAGCTCGCGGTGGCAGGAAGTACCGGTCCCGTGTGGCGTTCCCGTCGTGGCGTTCCGGCCCCGATCAGCAAGCGGGTCGGGAGTGGGATCCGCGGCCGGTGTCGTCCGCGAGGTCACGGCCCGGGGCCTGGTACCGCCGCACCCCGGCGACGGGGTGCGGCGTCGGGTCAGGACGCGGCGCGGGTTTCGGTGATCTCGACCCCGGAGTCACCGAAGGTCAGCCGGCAGGTGTCGGCGCGGTACGTGGCCACCGACACGGCGGCGGTCCCGGCGGCGGTGAAGTACCGGGTGGTCACGAGGAGCACGGGGGCGCCGGGCAGCCGGTCCAGTTCCTTGGCGTCGTCGGCGCGGGCCGAGCCCAGCTCCACCGAGCGGTCCTGACCGTCGAGCGCGAGGCGCTGGAGTTCCCGGAGGACGGCGCGCGCCCGGGCGGGTCCGGCGGGGGCGTCGATGGCGGAGAGCCCGGGTACGGACGCGGCGGGCACGTGGAGCAGCTCCGCGGCGACGGCCTGACCCTGGGTGACGCGGGTCCGGCGGACGATGTGCACGGGCTGGTCGGCGGGGGTGCCGAGGAGCTTCAGGACAGCGGCGGTCGGGATGCCGTCGACGGCGTCGACCGGCTCCCAGCCGTCGGCACTCTCCCCGGGCCAGCTGTGCTGGGGGCTGCCGACGGCGACGCCCACGCGCGGCGGGGCGACCGTGGTGCCGACGCCGCGGCGGCGCTGGAGGCGCCCTTCGAGTTCGAGCTGTTCCAGTGCCTGGCGCAGAGTGGCCCGGGCGACTCCGAAGCGTGCGGCGAGCTCGCGCTCGTTCGGGAGGACCTCGCCCACGGCGAAGTCCTGGTCGAGCGCCTCACTGAGGACGGTCTTCAGGTGCCAGTACTTCGGCTCCGGCACTGATTCGAGCTGCGTGGTCCCCACCCTGACTCCTCCTGCGTTCGCCGCTTCGCCGTGTTCCAGCGGCGGTTCCGCGCCGCAGTTCCGTGCCTTTGTTTATTAAAGGTTCCTGCACTATCCCTGCGACGATAGGACGGCGCCACCCCTTGGTCAAGACCAATCCTCGCCGCTTTGCCGGGCAGATCGGGCATATGTAGCAAGCCGTTCACAGGATGTTCTCGCCCCTCCCCCTCTTGACGGGAAAGCTTGTAGCCGGGTGCTACCGGGCGGTAATCATGGGGGCAGTCGTTACTGACGGCCTGTCTCACACGCGTCCACCCGACGAGGAGCAGCATGACCGCCACGGTCTCGTTCACGATCGATTCGCAGCCGGGTCCCCTGACCGCCACCGTCTCCTACGAACGTGGGGGCGCGGGCGAGCCGCTCCTCCTCCTGCACGGCATCGGCCACCATCTCCAGGCCTGGCACCCGGTGGCCGACGTGCTGGCCGCCGAGTACGACGTCATCGCCGTCGACCTGCCGGGCTTCGGCGCGTCGCCGGCGCTGCCCGCGGGTGTCCCGTACGACCTGGACACCGTCACCCCCGCGCTCGGGGCGCTGTGTGCCGCACTGGGTGTGGAACGCCCGCACGTCGCGGGGAACTCCCTCGGCGGGCTGCTGGCGCTGGACATGGGGCGTCGGGGCCTCGCCCGATCGGTGACCGCCCTCTCCCCCGCCGGATTCTGGTCCGAGCCCGAGCGGCGGTACGCGTTCACCGCGCTCCGCGCGATGCGGGCCGGCGCGGCGGCGCTGCCGCTGCCGGCCCTGGAGCGGCTTTCCCGCAGCGGCGCCGGTCGGGCCGCCCTGACGGGAACGATCTACGCCCGACCGGCGCGGCGGGCTCCGGAGGCCGTGGTCGCCGAGACGCTGGCGCTGCGCGGGGCCACCGGATTCGAGGAGACGCTGGCGGCGGGTGGCTCCGTACGGTTCCTCCACGACGTGCCGGGGCTGCCCGTGACGATCGCCTGGGGCACCCGGGACCGGCTGCTGCTCCGCCGCCAAGGCGTGCGCGCCAAGCAGACGCTGCCCGAGGCACGGCTGGTGCGCCTCCCGGGATGCGGACACGTGCCGATGAACGACGATCCGGCGCTCGTGGCCCGGGTCATCCTCGACACCGCTCGCGCGGCGGGACGAGGCACGACGCCGCTCGCGGCCTGACCCGGGGCGGGGCCGGGCGGTGGGCTCCCGGCCACCGGGCACGGCACTTCGCGCACGGCGCGTCGGGTACGGCGCGTCGGGTACGGCGCGTCGGGTACGGCGCGTCGGGTACGGCGCGTCGGGTACGGCGCGTCGGGTACGGCGCGTCGGGTACGGCGCGCCGGCCCTGCGGCGCCGTGAAGCGACGCCCTGGGACGGGGACCGGGCGGCGGGCCCGCGGCCACTGGGCGTGGCTCGTCGGGCGTGGCACGTCGACGCCGCGGCGCCGTGGGGCAACACCCCGGGGCGGGGGCCGGGCGGCGGGCTCGCCGCCGCCGGGCACGGCACCTCGCGCACGCCGCTGTGGGGCAACGCCCCGGGACAGGGCCGGGCAGCGGGCTCGCCGCCACCGGCCACGGCACGCCGGCCACGACACGCCGCGCGCGGCGCCGTGGGCCCGGCGCCGTGGGCCCGGCACCGTAGGGCCGCACGGTGGAAGGGACGGCCCACCGGCGCCCCGACCCACCCTGCCGACCGACGCCCCGCCGGCTGCAGAACCCACCACCGCGGCGTTCCGCCCGCCCCGGCGGCGCCGATCGGGGCTGGGCGACCCGGACCCCACCCCGGACCCGCCCCCGATCCCCCGCTCACGGCTGTTCATCCACGGTTCGCGTGGGCGACGCGGCCGGGCCGGTGTGCGGCGGCACACTGGTCCGGCCCGTCCCCGCCGGCCCCTGGAGACGCACCGATGGCACCGATGCCGCACACCCGACGGTCCCTGCTCGGCGGGTCACTCGCCCTGCCCCTGGGCCTCGCCCTGTCCGCCGCCTTCGCCGCGCCCGCCCTGGCCTCCCCCGTGGGCGCCCCGGCCTTCACCCGGTCCGGCCGCCCCGCCGCCCGGTGGGGAACGCAGACCGGCGAGGTCACCGCACACTCGGCCACCGTCTGGACGCGCTCCGACCGTCCGGCGCTGATGTGCGTGGAAACCTCGCCGAGCGAGTCGTTCCGCTACGGGGTGCGTCGCCACGGCGGCCCCTTCCTCGGGCCGGCCACCGACTTCACCGGCACGACCACCCTGCGCGACCTGCCGCCGGGCCGGCGGATCCACTACCGGGTCACCCTCGCCGACCCGGACGACCCCCGCCGTACGAGCGAGCCGGTGCGCGGCTCGTTCCGCACCACGCCCGTCTCCCGCAGCCACGACGTGCGCTTCGTGTGGTCCGGGGACCTGGCCGGGCAGGGCTGGGGCATCAACCCGGACATCGGCGGATACCGGGTCTTCGAGGAGATGCGGCTGCGCGACCCCGACTTCTTCCTCTTCAGCGGCGACGCGATCTACGCCGACGGCCCGATCCAGGCCACCGTGCCGCTGCCCGACGGTCGGATCTGGCGGAACGTGACGACCGAGGAGAAGGCGAAGGTCGCCGAGACCCTCGCCGAGTTCCGCGGGAACTTCCGCTACAACCTGCTCGATCGGAACCTGCGGGAGTTCTACGGGCAGGTCCCCGTGGTCGCCCAGTGGGACGACCACGAGGTGCGCAACAACTGGTATCCGGGCCAGCTGATCGACGACCCCCGCTACACCGTCCGCGAGACCGACGTCCTGGCCGCCCGCGCCCGCCGGGCCTTCGGGGAGTACTTCCCCGTCACCGACCTGCGCGGCGGCAGGGACGAGGGCCGGATGTACCGGGTGGTGCGACACGGCCCGCTGCTCGACGTGTTCGTCCTGGACATGCGGACCCACCGCAACGCCAACTCCCCGAACCGGCAGGCCGAGGACCCGGTCGGCATCCTCGGTACGGAGCAACTGGCCTGGCTGAAGCGGGAGTTGTCGCGTTCGCGCGCCACCTGGAAGGTGATCGCCTCCGACATGCCGCTCGGCATCGTCGTCCCCGACGGCGCCACGAACTTCGAGGCCGTCGCGCAGGGTGACCCCGGAGCCCCGCTCGGACGGGAGCTGCAGATCGCCGACCTGCTGCGGTACATCAAGCACCGGCACGTCACGGGGACCGTCTGGCTCACCGCCGACGTCCACTACACGGCCGCGAACCACTACGCGCCGGAGCGCGCGGCCTTCGGTGACTTCGAGCCGTTCTGGGAGTTCGTGTCCGGTCCGGTCGGCGCGGGCGGGTTCCCCGCCGGGCGGCTCGACGCGACCTTCGGGCCGCGGACGGCGTACGTCGAGTCGGCGCGGGTCGCCAACATGTCCCCGGCCGAGAACCCCCCGTACTACGGCGAGGTGGAGATCGACGGGGGCAGCGGGGAACTCACCGTCCGGCTGCGCCGCCAGGGCGGTGGCGTACTGTTCACGAAGGTGCTCCGGCCGGGTCTGGTGGGGCAGGCGTGAAACACGGCGCGACCCGCCCGCCCGTCGGACGGGCGTGAAGAACGGCGTCGCGGGACCCGTGCCGGGTGCGGTATCGGAAACCGGATGGAAAACCGGGAGAAACCGGCCAGATCGACACTTAACCAGTCGGTCACAGATCGTTCGCGATCACGCAACACCCCTGCGCCACAGTGGTGTGCATGACTGACCGTAACCCCGCCTCCGCCCCCCGTCCGCACCGTCACCACTGGCGCCGTGACGTCGTCGAACTCGCCGCCCTCTTCTGCGCCGTGGCCGTGGCCGACGGCATCGCCAATCTGGTCGTGCACGGCCCCCGGGGCCCGATCCTGCTGGTCGCCTCCGCCGTGGCGCTCCTCGTCACCGCGGCCTTCCACACGTGGTGGGCCCGCCGCCACAGCCATGCCCCGCCGCCGGCGGGCACGCCCTCCGATCCGGTGCCCGTGTCGTCCGCCACGACGGGCACGGGCAGCACGGACGGCACGAACGGCACGGGCACCACCGCCGCGCTGTGGCGGATGCGGACGACTGTGCGGGACGAACCCGGCAGCCTGGCCTCGCTCTGCACCGCGCTCGCCCGCAACGGCGTGGACATCCTGAACCTGCAGACCCACCCGCTCCCCGAGGGCGGCACGGTCGACGAGTTCCTGCTGCGCGCCCCGCAGCAGTTGCCCTCCGCCGAGCTGACGCGGGTCGTGGCCCGGGCCGGCGGCCACAGCACCTGGATCGAGCGCGCCGACGCCCACGACCTGGTCGACACCCCCACCCGGGTCCTCGGCCTGGCCACCCGGACCGCGCTGGACGCCGCCGAACTGCCGCTCGCGCTGCGTCAGCTGCTCGGCCGCTGCACGATCCACTCGATTCCGGCGACCACCCTGTCGGGCCGCCCCAACGCGGGCGCCGACGCCCCCGTGGAAGGGGTCCTGGAGGCCACGGTGATGCGGTTGCGCGATCCGTCCGGCGGTGCCATCACCGTGGAACGGCCCTACCTGCCGTTCACCCCGACGGAGTTCGCCCGCGCTCGCGCCCTGGTCGAGCTCGACGCCCGCCTCGGCCCGCGTGTTCCGCGCGGCCAGCACGTCCTGACCCTGCCCGAGGGCAACGAGATCACCGTGCGCCGCGCCGACGGCTCCGACCTGCCGGCGGCCCGCGCCATGCACGACCGCTGCTCCGAGCGCACCCTCGGCCTGCGCTACCACGGCCCCGTCGCGGACGCGGACCGTTACCTCGGACACCTGCTGAGCCCCCGTTTCGGCCGGACCGTCGCCGCGACCACCGCGTCCGGCAAGCTCGTCGCCCTCGGCCACCTGCTGTGGGACGGTGACGAGACCGAGGTGGCGCTGCTCATCGAGGACGAGTGGCAGCGCCGCGGCATCGGCTCGGAGTTGCTGAGGCGGCTCCTGGCGATGGCCGTCGAGGCCGGGTGCGACAGCGTGTACGCCGTCACCCAGGCCTCCAACACCGGCATGGTCGCCGCGATGCGCGGCCTCGGCCTGCCCCTCGACTACCAGATCGAGGAGGGCACGCTGGTGATCACCGCCCGGCTGGACGCGACCCCGGTCACCGCGCGCCCCGCCTCCGGCGCCCCGCACGCCCAGGCCCCGTCCGAACACGGGTACCGCCTCTAGGGCGTGTCGCCGGCGCCCGCGGCGGGGAGCGGTATCGCAGTGTGATCTCGGGCGCCGGTGGAGGCCGGATGGGGTGCGGGCGGAGTGCGGTCCGGGCGCGTTCCCGCCCAGTGGGAACCGTACGATCCGGCTTCCGGTGGCCGCCGGGTCCACCACCTCGTGCGAAGTTCCCCACGGGCGGCGGGCGTCGGCCCCGCGGGCGGCCCGCGCGCCGCGCGCCGGCTCCCCCGCGTCAGGTCTCCGGGGCGTCACGGTGATGACGCGGGACGGTTCCGCATACGAAGATGGCCGCATGTCAGAGACCCTCCACAGTGACAGCGCAGCCCGTCTGCCCCGTCAGGTCGCCGACGCGTACGTCGACGACCTCATCGCCATCGACCCGATCACGGGCACCTACCTCGGCGTCGCGGCCAGCTCCGGCAAGCTGCCGGACTTCTCCCCGGCCGGCCGCGCCGCCGCCGCCGAACTGTTGCGCACCACCCTGGCCGCGCTCGACGCCGCCGAGCGGTTGCCCGGCGCCGACACCGAGGCGGAGCGGCGCTGCGCCCGTCTGCTGCGCGAGCGGCTCGTCGCCGAACTCGCCGTCCACGAGGCCGACGAGGACCTGCGCGCCGTCAGCAACATCCACTCCCCCGCCCACTCGGTCCGTGAGGCGTTCAGCCTGACCCCGGCCGACACCGAGGAGGACTGGGCGGCGATCGCCGAGCGGCTGCGCGCCGTGCCGGCCGCCCTCGCCGGGTACCGCGAGAGCCTCGCGCTCGGTCTGGAACGCGGGCTGTACGGAAGCCCGCGGCCCGCCGCCACCTTCGTCGAGCAGCTCACGGTCTGGGCGGGCGAGGGCGAGGACGGCTCCCGGGACTTCTTCGGGGAGTTCGCCTCCGCCGGCCCGCAGGCCCTGCGCGCCGAACTGGACGCGGCGGCCGCCGGTGCGACGGCGGCGGTGGCGGAACTGCGGGACTGGATGCGGGACGTGTACGCCCCGGCCGTCGCGGGCGCGCCGGACCCGGTGGGACGCGAGCGCTACGCCCGCTGGGCGCGCTACTTCAACGGCAGCGACCTGGACCTGGACGAGGCGTACGCCTACGGCTGGGCCGAGTACCACCGGCTGCTCGCGGAGATGAAGACCGAGGCGGCCAGGATCCTGCCGGGCGCCGGTCCCTGGGAGGCGCTGCGGCACCTGGACGAGCACGGCACCCACATCGAGGGGGTCGACGAGGTCCGGTCCTGGTTGCAGGGCCTGATGGACGAGGCCATCGAGAACCTGGACGGCACCCACTTCGAGCTCGCCGAGCGGGTCAAGCGGGTCGAGTCCATGATCGCCCCGGCGGGCGGCGCGGCGGCCCCGTACTACACCAACCCCTCCGAGGACTTCTCCCGTCCCGGGCGCACCTGGCTGCCGACCATGGGTCAGACCCGTTTCCCGGTCTACGACCTGGTGTCCACCTGGTACCACGAGGGCGTTCCCGGTCATCACCTCCAGCTCGCGCAGTGGCAGCACGTGGCGGACCGGCTCTCCCGCTACCAGGCGACCGTAGGCCTGGTCAGCGCGAACGTCGAGGGTTGGGCGCTGTACGCGGAGCGTCTGATGGACGAGCTGGGCTACCTCAAGGACGCCGAACAGCGGCTGGGTTACCTGGACTGCCAGATGATGCGGGCCGCCCGGGTGATCGTGGACATCGGCATGCACCTGGGGCTGGAGATCCCGGCGAACTCGCCGTTCCACCCGGGCGAGCGCTGGACGGTCGACCTGGCGCAGGAGTTCTTCGGGCTGCACAGCGGCCGGCCGGCGGACTACATCGAGAGCGAGCTCACCCGTTACCTGTCGATGCCGGGGCAGGCGATCGGCTACAAGCTGGGCGAGCGCGCCTGGCTGCTGGGTCGGGACAACGCCCGTGCCGCGCACGGCGAGTCCTTCGACCTGAAGGCCTGGCACATGGCGGCGCTCTCGCAGGGCTCGCTGGGCCTGGACGACCTGGTGGACGAGCTCTCCAAGCTCTGACCGCGCCGCCCGAAGGGCCGTCCGCGGTCCGTCGACGGGCCGCACCGCCCCGTTCGGGGAGGGTGCGGCCCGTCGGCGGTGGGCGGCGCGTCAGCAGCCGCAGTCGTCCGAGTCGGTGGGCGCGGTCAGCGGGTCTGCCTCGGCGCGCTGCTCGGAGCCCTGCCAGGTCTCGACCTCGAAGCCCTCGCGGATCCAGTACTCGATGCCGCCGAGCATCTCCTTGACCTGGAATCCGAGTTCGGCCAGGGCGAGGGCGGAGCGGGTGCCGCCGTTGCAGCCGGGGCCCCAGCAGTAGGTCACGACGGGGACGTTCCGGTCGAGGAGCTTCTCCGCCTGCTCGCGGATGAGGGCCGTGGGGAGGTGAACGGCGCCGGGTACGTGGGCCTGGTCCCAGGACGGGGTGGAGCGGGAGTCGACCAGTTGGAATCCGAGCTCGGCGCCGTGCTCGCGGTGGGCCTTGAAGGCGGCGGCGACGTCCGACACGTCCGCGTGGAAGGCCAGGCTCGCGGCGAAGTACGCGGCGGCCGCGGCCGGGGTGGCCGGGGGGACCCGGAGCACGGGGTTCACGCCGGTGTCGGTCGGGATCGCGGTGTTCGTTGTCGTCGTCATGGACACGAATCTACGAAGTGTCGACCACTCGGGGAAGCGAGTTTCCCCGGGCTTCAGCTTGTTCCCCCGGGGATTTCCCTGCTAGACCTGGGGGATGACCGACTATTCCCCCGACGCCACCGACTGGCGGATCCTGAGCGTCCTCCAGGAGGACGGCCGCGCCAGTTTCACCGAGCTCGCCCGCGCCGTGTCCATGTCCGCGAGCGCCGTCACGGAACGGGTCCGCCGACTGGAGGAGGCGGGGATCATCACCGGCTACACGGCCGTCGTCGACCACGAGAAGCTGGGCAAGGCCATCCTGGCCCTGGTGCGGCTGCGCTACCCGCACGGCAACTACAAGCCCTTCCACGACTTCCTCGAAGCCACCCCGGAGATCCTGGAGGCCCACCACGTCACGGGCGACGACTGCTTCGTCCTGAAGGTCACGGCCCGCTCGATGGGTCACCTGGAGGAGGTCACGGGCCGGATCTCGGGCCTCGGCCCGGTCACCACCAGCGTCGTGTACTCGTCCCCGCTGTCCCGGCGACCGCTCAGTCCGTGACCGCCGCCGTGCGGTGGCGGACCACCGAACCGCCGCGCTGCTTGACGATCTCCAGTTGGGCCTGGACCCGGGTGCGCAGGTCGCCGACATGGCTCACGATGCCGACGCTGCGGTCCCGCTCGCGCAGGGAGTCCAGGACGTCGAGGACCTCGTCCAGGGCCTGGTCGTCGAGGCTGCCGAAGCCCTCGTCGATGAACAGGGTGTCGAGGCGCATGCCTCCGGCCTCGTCGGTGACCACGTCCGCCAGTCCCAGGGCCAGCGCCAGGGAGGCGAAGAAGGTCTCGCCGCCCGACAGCGTGGCCGTGTCCCGCTCGCTGCCGGTCCAGGCGTCGACGACGTGCAGTCCGAGCCCGGAGCGGGCGCGGCCGCCCGCCCTGGCGTCGGAGTGGACCAGGGTGTAGCGGCCGCCGGACATCCTCAGCAGCCGTACGGTCGCGGCGGCCGCGACCTGCTCCAGCCGCGCGGCCAGGACGTACGCCTCCAGCCGCATCTTGCGCTCGTTGTCGGAGGACGTGCCCGCGGTGAGCCCGGCCAGTCGGGCCACCCGCTCGTACGCGGCGCGCAGCGGGCCCAGCGCGCGCAGTTCGTGTTCCGCCTGCCGGGAGAGCCGGTCGAGCTCGGTGCAGCGCACCCGGGCCGCGTCGACGGCCGAGCCGGCGGTGCGCAGTCGGGCGGCGGCGCGTTCCGCGCGGGCCTCGGCGGTGTACGGATCGGCGGCGGGCAGGGCCGCCGCGCGGGCGGTGTCCTGCTCGGCGTGCCGTTCGGCCAGCATGGCCTCCTCCGCCTGCCAGGCGTCGGTGCGGTGTTGGAGGGCGGTGCGCTCGTACTCGGGAAGCACGGCGTCGGAGGCCGCCTCGGTGGTGTCGAAGCCGGCCTTGAAGGCGGCGTCGGCGAGTTGGCCGTCCGCCTCCTTCAGCCGGGCGGTGGTGACCTCGGCCCGGCGCAGTGCGCCGGCGGCCGTGGTGACCATCCGGATCCGGTCCTCCAGGACGCGTGCGCGCGCGGCGACGCTGGGGGCGTCGCCCCGTACGAGGACCAGTTCCGCCTCCAGGGAGGCCTGTTCCCGGTCGAGGGCCTCGCGCCGCTCGGAGCGGGCGGCGGCCCGGCGTTCGGAGTCGAGCCGGTCGGCGCTGCGCGCGGCGTGCTCGCGCTCGGCGCGGCCCAGCCGTTCGCGGGCGGCGTGCAGGGCGGCGGCGTCCGCGTGGGCGGCGGCGTGCCGGGAACTCAGGTCCGCCGTGAGCGCCCGCAGTTCGGCGGTGGTCGACTTCCCGGCGGCGGACGCGGCCTCGGACTCGGCCTCGCGGACGGCCGCGAGCCTGCGCTCGACGGTGGCCCTGCGCTCCTCGGCCTGTTCGAAGCGGGCGTGGGCGGAGTCCTCGGCGGCCCGGTCCACGTGCCCGGCGGCGGGGCGGGCCGGGGCGGGGTGTTCCTCCGACCCACAGACCGTGCAGGGTTCCCCGGCGGTGAGGGCTTCGGCCAGTTCGGCGGCGATGCCGCGCAGCCGGGCCTCCTTGAGTTCCAGCCAGCTCTCGCGGGCGGCGGCGGACTTCTCGCGGGCCAGGAGCAGTTCGGCGGCGGCGGCCTCGGCGTCGGCGCCCAGGGCGTCCCGGCGGCCGGCGGCGGTGAGCTGCATGCGGACGGGCTCCAGCCGGCCGGCGAGCTGCTCCGCCAGGGTCGCCGCCTGCTGGGCGGCGTCCACGCGGCCCTGGAGGGCGGCCCGGGTGTCGTCCCATCGGGCGAGCCAGTCGAGGGACTCCTGGTGCTGTTCGTCGGCGTCCCGGGTCTCCCGCTCCAGGGTGGCGCGCTCGCGGCCGATCTCGGCGCTGCGCTGCTCCGCGCGGCGGGCGGCGCCGACCGCGCCGAGTTCCTCGCGCAGCCCCTGTTCGACGGCGGCGAGTTGCTCGGTGCCCGCTTCGGCGAGGGCGGGCGGGAGCACGGAGCGGGCCACGGTCTCGGCGTGCGCGGCGGTGAGGTGGGCCGCGGCCGCGGCCCCGCGCAGTTCCAACGCGGGGGCCACGAGGGCGCCGCGGCGGGCCCGGTCCAGGAGGTTCCGTACGCGTTCGCGTTCCGGCGCTTCCTGGGCCAGCCGCTCCGCCCGTCGGGTGGTTTCGGCGTGCCGGTGCTGGAGCCGGTCGAGTTCGCGGGCGTCCTCGGCGTCCCGCCGGGCGGCGGCGTGCCGTCCCTCGACGGCGGCCAGCGCGTACTCGGCGACGGTGAGTCGTTCCCGCGCCGAGCAGCGGGCGACGGCCGCCCACGCCCGGACGGCCTCGGCGAGGCCGGGATCGCCGGGTTGGTGCCGGGGCAGCGGCCAGGAGCGCAGGTCGGCGCTGTCCCCGGCGGCCTGGGCGAGTCGCTGGGCGGCGGCGAGGACCTTCTCGTCGCCGGCCCGCACCTTGGCCTCGGCGGCCCGGCGGCGTTCGGCGAGCAGGGCCTCGACGGCGGCGAAGCGGCGGGTGTCGAAGAGCCGGCCGAGGAGCCGACCGCGGGCCTCGGCGCCCGCCCGCAGGAACTGGGCGAACTCGCCCTGCGGGAGCAGGACGACCTGGCAGAACTGCTCCCGGCTCATGCCGAGGAGCTGTTCGATCTCCTCGCCGATCTCCTGGTGGGAGCGGCTGAGCGCCGTCCAACCGCCGCCGGTGTGCTCGCGCAGCAGGCTCTGCGGTTTGTCCTTGGTGGTGCCGGTGCCGCGTTTCTTGGGCCGGTCCTGTTCGGGGCGGCGGGTGATCTCCAGGCGGCGGTCGCCCGCGGTGAGTTCGAGGGTGATCTCGGTCGGGACGTCGGGGCCGGCGTGGTCGCTGCGCAGGCTGGTGCCGGGCGCCTGTCGGGAGCCGGGCACGGATCCGTAGAGGGCGTAGCAGACCGCGTCGAGGACGGAGGTCTTGCCGGCGCCGGTGGGTCCGTGGAGCAGGAAGATCCCGGCGCCGGACAGGGCGTCGAAGTCGATCTCCTGGGGTTCGGCGAAGGGCCCGAAGGCGGTGATCCGGAGCCTGTGCAGCCTCATCGGGCGGTCTCCTGACGGCTGTCCTGGGCCCGTACGTCGTCGAAGGCGCCCCGCAGCACGTCCCGTTCGGCGTCGTCGGGGGTGCCGCCGCCGCGCACGTGCGCGACGAAGTCCTCGGCGATCTCCTGGTCGCTGCGCCCCTTGAGCCGTTGGGCGTAGGAAGCCGCCTCGTGTTCCTCGCGGCCCTCGGGGTCGAAGGCGAGGCTGAGGGTGTGCGGGAAGCGGGCGGTGAGGCGGGCCATCGGGTCGGCGGGGCGGACCGGGTCGGTGAGGGTGGCCTCGATCCAGTGGTCCTCGCGGGGCGCGAGGGTCGGGTCGTCGAGGATCTCCTCCAGGCGCCCGCGCAGCCGGGAGAGGTCCCTGGGGACGGGGGTGTCGATCCGTTCGGCGGTGGTGATCGCGCCGTCGCCGTCGAGATCGATCAGCCACATCGTCTTGCGGTGGTCGGCCTCGGAGAAGGAGTAGGCGAGCGGGGAACCGGAGTAGCGGACCCGTTCGTTGATCGCCTGGCAGCCGTGGAGGTGGCCGAGGGCGGCGTAGTCGACCCCGTCGAAGACGGAGGCGGGCACGGCCTCGACCCCGCCGACGGCGATGTCGCGTTCGCTGTCGCTGGCCTGCCCGCCGGTGACGAAGGCGTGGGCGAGGACGACGGAGCGGGTTCCGGGCGCCCGGCCGGCCAGGTCGGCCCGGATCCGGTCCATGGCGGCGCCCAGCACCGCCTCGTGGCTGACCTTCTCGGCGCCGAACTCCTCCTTGACGAGGGCCGGTTCCAGGTAGGGCAGCCCGTAGAGGGCCACCTCGCCGTGTACGTCGGCCAGCACCACGGGGTCGGCGCAGCCCGCCGGGTCGGTCCTGAGGTGGATCCCGGCGCGGCCGATGAGCCCGGCCCCGACGCCGAGACGGCGGGCGGAGTCGTGGTTCCCGGAGATCATCACGGTCGGCACGCCGAGTTCGGCGAGCCGGTGCAGGGCCCGGTCGAACAGCTCGACGGCGGGCAACGGGGGCACGGCCCGGTCGTAGACGTCACCGGCGACGAGGACGGCGTCGACCTCGTGTTCCCGGACGGCCGCGACGAGGTGGTCGACGAAGTCGGCCTGGGCTCCGAGCATGTTCACCCGGTGGAACGATCTCCCGAGGTGCCAGTCCGAGGTGTGCAGGAACTTCACTCGCTCGCTCCGACCCGCACGCTTGATCTCCTTCGTGGCCCTGCTCCGACCCTCCAGGCTAACCCGTTCCCCGGCCCCACCACCGCGCCCTTCCGCTCCTCGGACCCCGGGAGTGACGGGGTCGGACGGCAGGGCCGGACACCGGGACGTCGGCGGCGGGCTCAGCCCTCGCCGTAGGCCTCGCCGCCGAGCTCGAAGCCGGCGGTCCCGGCGGTGACGTCGGCCAGCCAGGCGCGGAAGGCCTCGACGTCCGCCTCGGGGATCCCGATGTCGATGGCGACCGCCTCGCCGTAGCGCACGTCCAGCACGGCCCGGCCGCTGGAGCGCAGGTCGTTCTGGGTCCTGCCGGCCCGCTGGTGGTCGACGGTGACGGTGGCGAGCCGGTAGCGGTGGCGGGTGACGGTCCCGAGCGCGTCGAGGGCCTCGCCGACGACTCCGCCGTAGGCCCGGATGAGGCCGCCCGCGCCGAGCTTCACCCCGCCGTAGTAGCGGGTGACGACGGCGACGGCGTAGCGGATGTCGCGCCGGGTCAGCATCTGGAGCATGGGCACCCCGGCGGTGCCGCCGGGCTCCCCGTCGTCACTCGCCTTCTGGACCGAGGCGTCCGCGCCGATGACGTAGGCGAAGCAGTTGTGCGAGGCGGTGGGGTGCTCCTTGCGGATCCGCGCGATGAACTCCTGCGCCTCCCGCTCCGTCGCGGCGGGCGCGAGCGAGCACAGGAACCGCGAGCGGTTGATCTCCGACTCGTGCACGCCCTCGCGGGCCACCGTCACGTACTGGTCTGCCTTCACCGCTCCACCCTACGGGGAATCGGACAGGTGTCCTTTTCGTTGATCGTGCGGAGTGACTCGACCCGGCGACGGACCAACACATTAGGAGGCGGCGCGCGTGTACGGCGACCAGGAGACCATCCGCAGGATCCTCACCGAACTCGGCGACACCTGGGCGGTGGTGGGGCTGTCCAACAACGAGGACCGGGCCGCCTACGGTGTGGCCCGCGTGCTCCAGCGGTACGGCAAGCGCGTGGTCCCCGTGCACCCGAAGGCGGAGACGGTGCACGGCGAACCGGGGTACGCCTCGCTGGAGGCGATCCCGTTCGAGGTGGACGTGGTGGACGTCTTCGTGAACAGTGCCCTGGCCGGCGCGGTGGCCGACGAGGCGGTGGCGGCCGGCGCCCGGGCGGTCTGGTTCCAGTTGAACGTGGTCGACGAGGCGGCCTACGCCCGGACCCGCGGGGCGGGCCTGGAGATGGTCATGGACCGCTGCCCCGCGATCGAGATCCCGGCCCTGTGAGACGGTCCCTCCCCGCGCGGGGAGGGACCCGGCAGGATCCGAAAGGGACGGGCTAGTGGTGCCCGTTGACACCGTGGACCGGCGGGATCGACACGGCCATGGTCATCTCCATGGGCACGGCGCCCTCGTTGCGATAGGCGTGCGGGACGTTCGCCTCGAAGGAGACGGCTCCGCCCGCGGGCACCGTGTAGCGCTCCTCCGAGATGACCAGCGTCAGCTCGCCCGCCGTGACGTGCAGCATCTCGAAGGTTCCGGCGGGGTGCGGGTCCGAGGCGGTCCCGTCCCCTGTCTCCAGCCGGTAGGTCCACATCTCGACCGGCCCGCGCCGGTCGTCGCCGAGCAGCATGTGGGCCTCGCTGCCGGCCCCTCCGGTCCACATGCGCACCCCCTGCCCCGGCGGCACCACGTGTACCTGGGGGCCGCGCTCGTGGTCCAGGAGCGTGGTGATGCTGACGCCGAGGGCGTCCGCCAGTTTGACGGTCGTGCCGACGCTGGGGTTGGTCCGCGCCTGCTCGATCTGGATGATCATGCCGCGACTCACCCCCGCGCGGGCCGCCAGCGCGTCGAGGGTGAATCCGCGCTCGCCGCGCCACCGCTTGAGGTTCCGGGCGAGAGCCTGGGTGAGCTGTTCGAGGTCCGACACCATTCCGTCCAATATTTTGGATGACGCAGTACAACAAAGTGAACTAACCTACGGCGTACTCGATCCTGCACCCCACCGTTCACCGCACTGTACTGCGAGGCCCCTGCCATGACCGCCCTCTTCGCCCTGGCCACAGCCGTCCTGTGGGGACTCGCCGACTTCGGCGGAGGACTGCTGACCCGCCGGATACCGGCGCTCACGGTGGTGGTCGTGTCCCAGGTCGTCGCGGTCGTCGTGCTCGGCGCCGTGGTGATCGGCACGGGCGCCTGGCGGGAGGCCGGCCCCCAGCTGTGGTTCGCGGTGGGCGCCGGTCTCGTCGGGCCCGTGGCCATGCTGAGCTTCTACAAGGCGCTGGCCCTCGGCCCGATGGGCGTGGTCTCGCCGCTGGGCTCCGTCGGGGTGGTCGTGCCGGTCGGCGCGGGGCTGCTGCTGGGCGAGCGGCCCGGCCCCGGCCAGTTCGCGGGCATCGCGGTGGCCGTGGTCGGCATCGTCCTCGCCGGCGGACCCGAACTGCGCGGAGCGCCCGTACAGCGCAGGGCCGTGGTGCTCACCCTCGTCGCCGCCTTCGGATTCGGCGCGGTGATGGCCCTCATCGCGGAGGCCTCCACGACCGTGACCGGCCTGTTCCTCGCCCTCTTCGTCCAGCGGGTCACCAACGTCACCGTGGGCGGCGCCGCCCTGTGGGCGCAGACCCGGCGGGGCGTGCCGGCGCTGCCGGAGGGCACCGGGCCGCGCGTCCTGTGGGGCATGCTGCCCGCCCTGGCCTTCGTCGGCCTCGCGGACGTCGCGGCGAACGGGACGTACTCCATCGCCGCGCAGAACGGCCCCGTCACCGTGGCGGCCGTGCTCTCCTCGCTGTACCCCGTGGTCACCGCGCTGGCCGCGTTCGCGGTGCTCAAGGAGCGGCTGCGCGGCATCCAGGCGGCGGGCGCCGGTCTGGCCCTGGCCGGAACGGTCCTGCTCGCCGCCGGCTGAGGCCCTCGAACCCCGGCCGGTCCGCGGGCCGAGGCCCTCGAACCCCCCGTCCGTCCGGCGGCGGAGGCCGTCAGGCCCCGCCCGCCTCGGCCTCCGCCAACTGCGCCAGCCCGCGCAACTGCTCCGGTGTCATCCCGTCGGGAATCGGCACCGGCGCCGGGGTCCGCAGCGGCGGCTGCCAGCCCGTCGCGGGCTCCCAGCGGCGTACGATCCGGGCCGGCGCCCCCGCCACGACCGCGTGGTCGGGCACCTCGCCGCGGACGACGGATCCGGCGGCCACCACCACGTTGCGGCCCAGCCGGGCCCCGGGGAGGATCACCGCGCCCGTACCGAGCCAGCAGCCGGACCCGATCTCCACCGGCGCGCTGCGGGGCCACTGCCGGCCGACGGGCTCGTTCGGGTCGTCGTAGCTGTGGTTGGTGGAGGTGATGTACACGCCGGGGCCGCAGAAGGTGTCGTCACCGATGGTGATGCGGGTGTCGGCGATGACGTGGCTGCCCCGGCCCAGGACCACCCCGTTGCCCAGGACGAGGACCGGCTCCCGACCGAGGTCGAGGTCGGGCATCATCCCGGCGGTCAGGGTCACCTGCTCGGCGATGATGCAGTGCGCGCCGAGCCGGATCCACCGCTCACCGAAGACGGTGCCCTGCGGGAAGGCGAGCCGGGTGCCGTCGCCGATGGCGTCGAAGCGCAGTCGCCCCGGGGTCTGTGCGGTGATCGCGCCCGCCTGCTGCATCCAGCGCCATCCCGCGTGCGCCACCCGGCCCGCGACGCGGCGGCGCAGGGCGGTCAGGGATGAGAACGTGTTCTGGTTCTTCGGCACCCGGCCACGGTAGTGGTCCGCGCGCCGGGCGTCGGGACCCCCGACCTGTGATCTTCACCCCATCACCGGACCGGCCGGACGCGTGCCCTACGGTGCCGGTAGCGCGGCATCCGGAAGCAGAGGAAGAGATCATGACGTTTCAGGCGGGCCAGGCACTCATCGCGGGCGTCGGCGGGAAGCAGCCGACCGTCGACCCGACGGCCTTCACCGCGCCCACCTCGGTGGTCGTCGGCGACGTCACCCTCGGCGCCGGCGCGAGCATCTGGTACTCGGCGGTGCTGCGCGCCGACTGCGGCCCGATCACGCTCGGCGCGGACAGCAACGTGCAGGACAACTGCACCGTCCACGTCGACCCCGGCTTCCCGGTGTCCATCGGCGAGCGCGTCTCCATCGGCCACAACGCCGTCGTCCACGGCTGCACCGTGGAGGACGACTGCCTCATCGGCATGGGCGCGACCGTGCTGAACGGCGCCGTGATCGGCGCGGGTTCGTTGGTCGCCGCGCAGGCCCTCGTCCCCCAGGGCATGGTGGTCCCGCCCGGCTCCCTGGTCGCGGGCGTGCCCGCGAAGGTTCGGCGGGAGCTCACCGAGGAGGAGCGCGAGGGCATCAAGGTCAACGCCGCGATGTACACGGCGCTCGCCGAGCAGCACCGCGCGTCGGTGACCTCGGCCTGACGCACGGGACGGCCCGCGGAGCCCGGTGCGTACCGGGCCCGGGAGCCGTCCCGGCGGGCCCGTCGCGGACCCGGGGACATCGGCCCGTGGCGTCAGTCCGCGACGCCCGCCGCCACGGGTGCCGGGGCCTGGTCCGCGTCCCGGGCCGTGTCCTCGCGGATCCGGGCCGCGGCCTTCTTCATGCGGCTGCGGATCACGAGCGTCACGACGAGCCCGCCCGCCACGGCCAGGGCGAGCGCGAGCCAGGAGAACCGCTTCAGCCACGGCTCGGCGACGATGCCGACCGAGTAGATGACGGCGGTGGTGCCGCCGGCCCAGAGGATCCCGCCGAGGATGTTCGCGACGAGGAACCGCCAGTACGGCATGCGCAGGACGCCGGCCAGGGGCCCTGCGAAGATCCTCAGCAGGGCCACGAACCGGCCGAAGAAGACGGCCCACATGCCCCACTTGTCGAAGGAGCGCTCCGCGAGGGCCACGTGCTCGGGCCCGAAGTGCTTGGGGAAGCGCCGCCCCAGCTTCTCCAACAGTGGCTTGCCCCCGCGCCGTCCGATCGCGTAGCCGATCGAGTCGCCGATGATCGCACCGGCGATCGCGCACAGGCCCAGGACCACCGGGTCGATCTCCCCGTGCTGGGAGGCCAGCAGGGCCGAACTGACCAGGATGATCTCGCCGGGCAGGGGGATGCCCAGGCTCTCCAGCCCGATGACCAGACCCACCAGGAGATAGACGCTGATCGGCGGAATCGTCTCCAGCCATTCCTGGATGTGCACCGGTTGGTCCTCCCGAGTTCTCGCCGGCGGGCTCCCGTGACGCGCCGGACGGGGCAGCCTATCGGCTCCTCACGACCGCCTTCGCCCGCAAGGTCAACTCGCGTGACGACCGGCCGACGAAGACTTCCCGGCGACCGGTACCGGGCACCCAGGCCCCCCGCTCCGCGTCCCAGGACGACAGCGTCCGCACGTCGATGTCCACGGTGACCCGTCGGGACTCCCCCGGCGCCAGGACGAGCCGCCGGTATCCGGCCAGCACCCGCACCGGCTGGTCGAGCGCGAGTCGCTCCGACGGCCCGAGGTAGACCTGCGCGACCTCGACGCCCTTGCGGCGGCCGGTGTTGCGCACGGTGAACTCCGCGCGGAGGCCGCCGCGTTCGGGTCGCACGGTCAGCTTCTCGTAGGCCCAGGTCGTGTACGAGAGCCCGTGCCCGAAGGGGAACAGCGGGGTCACCCCGCGCTCGTCGTACCAGCGGTGGCCGACGTGCACGCCCTCGCCGTACTCCTGTCGTCCGCCCACTCCGGGGTAGCGCAGGAGGTCCCCGGCGACCGGGGTGGTCCGCTCGTCGGCGGGAAAGGTCTGGGTCAGTCGGCCCCCCGGGTCCACGTCCCCGAAGAGGATGTCGGCCGTCGCGCCGGCGCCCTCCTGTCCCGGGTAGTACATCTGGAGGACCGCGCCCGTGCGGGCGAGCCAGGGCATGGTCGTGCACGAGGACGTGTTGAGCACCACGGTCGTCCGGGGGTTGGCCGCGGTCACCGCCTCGATCAGCGCCTCCTGTGCGCCGGGCAGCCCCAGCGAGGTCCGGTCGTGCCCCTCGGTGGCATCCTCGTACGCGAACAGCACCACGCTGTGCGCGGCCCGGGCGGCCCTCACGGCCTCGGCGACGTCCGCGGCCCGCGTGGCCCGGGTCGTGTGCCGCAGGCGGAACCGCTGCCCGCCCGCGCCGCCCTCGGCGGTGACGGCGAGTCGGTGGACGCCCGCCTTCAGTGCGAGCGTGCGCCGCCCCACGTGCAGCCCGTCGGGGGCGTGGCCCAGGAGGGCCCCGCCGGACGGCTCGGCCGTCCCCGGCCGGACGGGGAACAGTTCCTCGCCGTCGAGCCGGACGGACGGCCGTTGCCCGGTGTGGTGGACGAGCAGGGTCCACTCGTCGTCGGCGGCCAGCGTGAACGTTCCCTCGTGGCTCCAGGACCGGCCGGCCTCCACCCGTCGGTCGTCGAGCGCGGCGGGCGGGGTCAGCAGCCCGGGCGGCAATGCCCTGCCGTACGGGTCCTCACCGAGTGCGTGGCGAACGGCGGCGCCCTTGCCCGCGCGCCGCGTGAGGGCGGTGAGCGGGGAGAGGTGCCCGTCGGGCGCCGGCCGCGCGCTGCCGGGCCCCGCGACGAGGGGGACCCGGCCGGTGGGGCCGATGACCGCGATGGAGCGGGCCGCGACGCCGGTCAGGGGCAGGGTGCCGCGTTCGTTGCGCAGCAGCACCGCGCCGGCGGTGGCCACCTTGCGGGCCGTCCGGGCGCCGGCGGCCGCGTTGGGAGCGGGGCGGGCCGGGGGTCGGTCCGTGAGCAGGCCGAACCGGTCCAGGGTGGTCAGGACGCGGCGTACGGCCAGGTCCACGGCCTCCTGGGGGACGGAGCCGCCGTGCACGGCCTCGCGCAGGGGGCCGCCGAAGTGGGTGCCGCCGGGCATCTCCATGTCGAGGCCGGCGGTGATCGAGGCGACGGTGCTGTGGAGGGCGTCCGGGTCGGACAGCACCCATCCGTCGAACCCCCAGCGGCCGCGCAGCACTTCGTCGAGCAGGGGGCCGCTCTCGCCGGCGTGGACGCCGTTGATCTTGTACCGGACGGCGGTCACGGCGCCCGCCCCGGCGGCCACGGCCGCCTCGAAGCCCCGCAGGGCGGTCTCGTGGAGGGTCTGCTCGCCGACGCTCACGTCGACGGTGTCGCGGCCGAGCTCCTGGTCGTCGAGGGCGAAGTGCTTGACGGCGGCGATCAGCCCCTCGTCCTGGATGCCCCGGACGACCTGGCCGACGATGTCGGCGGTCAGCCGGGGGTCCTCGGCGAAGGTCTCGAAGTTGCGGCCCGCGTACGGGGTGCGGATCAGGTTGGCGCGCGGCCCGAGCAGGACGTCCCTGCCGTACGCGCGGCCCTCGCGGCCGAGGACCTGCCCGTACTCGCGGGCGAGCACGGGGTCGAAGGCGGAGGCGAGCATGACGGGGGCGGGCAGCACGGTGGCGGATCTACCGGCACCGACACCGCCCCCGGCCCGGACGCCGGCCCCGGCGCCGAGGGGTCCGTCGGCGAGCCGCAGCGCGGGGATGCCCAGGCGCGGTACGCCCGCCACGTAACCGGCGCGGCCGCGCGGGTCCGCGTCGGCGTCCGGGTCCTTGGCGCCGTGCAGCAGGGCCGTCTTCTCGTCGAGGGTGAGCCGGTCCAGCAGGGCGTCGACGCGGGCCCCGACGGCCGGCTTCCCGGCGGCGGCCGGGGCCGGTGACGCCTTGCGGGGCAGGGCTCCGGGCGGCACGGTGGCCACGCAGCCCGCTGCGGCCGGGGCGCCTCCGGCGGCGCCCACCGCGCCGAGCAGCCGGATCGCGGAACGTCTGGACACGGCCTCGCTCATGGGCGCTCCCCTGCGGCGGCGCCCGGGCGCCGGCCTCGGCATCGGTGGGCGGGAGCGGCCCGCGCCGGACCGCTCCCGGGCCCCACTGTGCGCGCCCGGACCCCGGGGCCCGGCCGGACGCGCCCCGCCGCGCCCCGGGTTCAGCCCTGCGGCGGCCCGGTGGGACCGTCCGGGCCCCGATCGCCTGCCCCACGACGCGCGCGGGGGATCACCGCCGATCGGTCGTGGCGGTGACCCCCCGTGCCGCGGGCCGGGTCGACCCGGCCCCGGACGCGTCTGCGCCCGTCAGCCGGCGGCGATCGGCCGCAGGGTCCACAGGATCGTCATCTCGCCGGTCACGGCCTCGTCCTCGCGCCGGATGGCGACGGTGACGGGGAACTCGGGGCGCCCGCCCGCGTCGAGCTCGGCGACGACGTCGGCGGCGGGACGGCCGAGGGTGGCGGTGGCGGTGACGACGCCCTTGGCGAGCTTCTTGTAACCGATCTCGGCCTTGACGGCGAGGGGCACCGCGCGCGAGAGCTGGTCACCGAAGGCGGCCAGGACGATGGCGCCGCTGGCGGACTCGGCGAGGGTGAACATCGCACCGGCGTGCGGGCCGCCGACGTGGTTGTGGAAGTCGGGCTGGTCCGGCAGGCGGACGACCGCGCGCTCGGGGGTGGTCTCCAGGAATTCGAGGTTCAGGGTGCGGGCCATCGGCACCGTCCGGGCGAGCAGTTCGCCCACGTTCATCTGTTCTGCGCTCATGGCACGCGATGTTACTCACGAGTAGAAGACCTTGGCCATACCTGCTCCGGGGGCGGCCGTGGCTCCCGGAGGCCGCGCCCACTATCGTTACCGGCCATGTGGCCAGGACAGCAGCAGCAGCCCGGGGGCGAGCAGAACCCCCAGGACCCGCGACAGAACCCGTACCAGCAGCAGCCCGGGCAGCAGCCGAACCCGTACCAGCAGCAACCGCAACCGGGGTTCGGCGAGCAGCAGCCCGGCTACGGATACCCGCAGGCGGGCTACCAGACGCCGCCCCCGGTCCAGCCGTGGGGTCAGCCCCAGCAGCCGTCGGCCCCCGCGCCGGGCGGTGGCGGCAGCCCCTTCGCCACGCGGACCGTGGCCATCGTCGCGGCCTCGGCGGTCATCGTGACCGCGGCCGTGACCGGGGCCTTCGTACTGACCCGGGACGACGACAAGAAGACCGAGGCGAACGACAAGCCGGCCGCCTCCCCCTCCGCCCCCGCCAGTTCCCCGGCGGCTCCGCCCGCACCGAGCGGGAACCCGCGCTCCGGCGGGGACCTCAAGCCGCTGATCGCCGGCTGGAAGGTGGTCATCAACCCGAAGTACGGCACCGCCTTCGACGTCCCGCCGGAGTGGAACGTCCTCGGCTCGGGCACGTCCATCGGGTTCGAGGACGCGAGCAAGACCGACGGCGGCCCCTTCGTCATGATGACCGCGCCGGCCTACCTCAAGGAGGACTGGTGCAAGGTCGACTCCGACAAGAACGGCAGTGAGGAGACGACCTCCCTCGCCGGCACCGGCACCAAGGGCGGCCAGGGCGCCAAGGACACCGCCTCCGCCTCGCGCAGCGAGGCCGGCACCTGGGTCTACGGCGGCTACGCCCAGAAGCAGCCCAAGGAGATCGTCAAGTTCACCGAGCCCAAGGAGTACACCTCCACCTCCGGGCTCAAGGGCCACGTCACCTCGGCGACGGTGACCGGCGTGCCCAAGGAGAACAAGTGCGACTCCGACGGCAAGAGCATCGCGTTCAGCTTCAAGACCGCCAACGGTGACTTCTCCACCTGGGTCCTCTACGGCGCCGCGGGCGTCCCGGGCGAGGTCGACCAGGCGACGTACGAGAAGATCCTCAGCACGGTCCGGCTGACCGAGGCCACGCCGGCGAACTGAACCCCGCTCCCCGCTCCGGGCCGGAGATCCGCTTTCCGATAATTCGGTTGGATTTCCGGCCCGGAGCGGGGAGAGTCCACGGGTGAGTCCACCCCCTGACCTCCTCTCCCCCGTCCGCGCGCCCCGTCGGCCCGCGTGGGCCGGCCGCAACTACACCCTGTTGACGGGTGCCGCGGTCATCACCAACCTGGGCAGCCACGGCGCGCTCATCGCGGCCGCCTTCGCCGTCCTGGAGTCGGGGGGTTCCGGCGGGGACGTCGGCCTCGTCGCGGCGGCCCGTACGCTGCCCCTCGTCCTCTTCCTGCTCATCGGCGGCGCGCTCGCCGACCGGCTGCCGCGCCACCGCGTGATGGTCGCGGCCAATGCCCTCAACTGCGTCTCCCAAGGCGCCTTCGCGCTGCTCGTCCTCGCCGGGGACCCCCAGTTGTGGCAGATGATGCTGCTCACCGCGCTGTGCGGCACCGGAACGGCCTTCTTCAACCCGGCCGCCGAGGGCATGCTGCTCTCCAGCGTCTCGGGCGAACACGCCAACCGCGCCTTCGCGCTCTTCCGGATGGCCATGAACGGCGCCGGAATCGGCGGCGCCGCCCTCGGCGGTGCCATGATCGCCGCCATCGGACCGGGCTGGGTGCTGGCCGTCGACGCCCTGGCCTTCGCCCTCGCGGGCGCCCTGCGGGCGTTCCTGGACGTCGGCCACGTCGCCGACCGGGCTCCCGGCGGCGGCCTGCTGGCCGACCTGCGCGAGGGCTGGGTGGAGGTCAGGACCCGCCCCTGGCTGTGGAGCATCGTGCTCCAGTTCTCCGTGGTCGTCGCCGTCGTGGGCGCCGCGGAGGCGGTCTACGGACCCCTCGTCGCCCGCGACGAGCTGGGCGGTCCCGCGCCGTGGGGCTTGGCCCTGGCCCTCTTCGGGGTGGGGACCATCGCCGGCGCCGTCCTGATGATGGTGTGGAAACCCCGCAGGCTGCTGCTGGTCGGCACGCTGTGCGTCTTCCCACTGGCGCTGCCGTCGGCGGGGCTGGCGGTGCCGTTGCCCGTGTGGGCGCTGTGCGTGGTGATGTTCGTCAGTGGCGCCGCCATCGAGGTGTTCGGCGTCAACTGGATGACCACGATGCACCAGGAGATCCCCGAGGAGAAGTTCTCCCGGGTCTCCGCCTACGACTGGTTCGGCTCGGTGTCGATGCTGCCGCTCGCCACCGCCCTGGCCGGCCCCGCCGAGTCGGCCTTCGGCCGCGCCCCTTCGCTGTGGGGCTGCGCCGCACTGGTGGTGGTCGGCACGGCCGCGGTGCTCTTCGTCCCGGACGTGCGGAACATGACCCGCAAGCCCCCTCCGGCGAAGTCCCCGCAGCTGCCGACCACGACGGAGAGCCCCAGCCCCGCCGCGGTGTGAGACGGGCCCGGCCCCGCCACCGGGGCCGGGCCCGCGGCCTCACCCCAGGCTGAAGGCGCCCTGCGGCGGCTCCGGCGAGGCCACCGCCTCCGCGTCCGGCACGGTCCGCGCGCCCCGCATGAGACGGGCCAACCCCGGGCCGGACTCCACCCGGGCCGGGAACGCGTCCCCGGCGCACCGCCGGGCCAGGGCCGCCACCGGCAACGGGGAGTCGGAGGCCAGCAGCACCGCGTTCCCGAAGCGCCGGCCGCGCAGCACCGCCGGTTCGGCGATCAGCGCCAACTCCCCGAAGGCGGCCGCGAAGTTCGCCAGTTGTGCCTTGAGGAAATCGAACGGCGCCCCGTCCGCCAGGTTGGCGGCGTACAGGCCGCCGGGCCTCAGGACCCGGGCCGCCTCCCTCGCGTACTCCACCGAGGTCAGCCGGGCCGGTACCCGCGAGCCACCGAACACGTCGGCGACCAGTACGTCCGCGCTCGCCGCCGGAGCGGCCGCCAGCCAGGCCCGCGCGTCGGCGGCGTGCACCGTCACCTCCGCCCCGGCGGCCAAGGGCAGGTGCTCCGTGACCAGGTCCACCAGGGCGGCGTCGAACTCCACCACCGTCTGCCGGGAACCGGGCCGGACGGCGGCGACGTAGCGCGGCAGGGTCAGCGCGCCGCCGCCCAGGTGCAGCACGTCCGGGGCGGCGCCGGGCTCGGCCGCGCAGTCCAGGACGTGCGCGAGGCGGCGCACGTACTCGAACTCCAGGTGCTCGGGGTCGTCGAGGTCGACGTACGACTGCGGCGCACCGTCCACGGTCAGCAACCAGGCCCGGTCCCGGTCCACGTCCGGCATCAGTTTGGCGGTGCCCTGGCCCACGTCCCGGATCACCGGGATCTGTTCGTCGCTCACCCCTCCATTGTCGGGCGCGGGTCAGCCGCTCCAGACCGCCTTCGCGCCGGCCACGTGCGCGGGGGCCTGCGCCAGCCCCGCGCGGGCGGCGGGGTCCCGGCGGGCCGGATCCAGGACGTTGCGCCCGAAGGCCTTGCGGGCCTGTGCGGAGGGGGTGATCAGCAGGACCCGCGCGCCGGCCGCGCGCAGCCGCTCCGCCTGGGCGGCGGGCGAGGGGATCTTTCCGGCGCCGAGCGCCATCGGCGCGATGATCACCACCCGTCGGTAGCCGGCTGCGACGTCCGCGTTGGTCGCCGAGCGGACCCCGCCGTCGATGAAGCGGCGGCCCGCGACCGTCACCGGGGGCCACACCCCGGGCACCGCACAGCTGGCCGTGACCGCGTCGACGAGGCCGGCGTCGCTGTCGCGGTCGAAGGCCGTCAGCTCGCCGCTCAGCGCGTCCACGGCGGTCACGACGAGGCGCCGCTCGGGCCATTCGTGCGAGACGAGGCGGGCCTTCAGCACCTCGCGGCGCACGCCCTCCGGACCGGTGTCGGCGGCGAGGGCCATGGCGCCGATCCGCCGGCGGTACTGCGCGGCGTCCCGCGAGCGGGCCATCGCGACGGCGTACCGGGCGAGCAGTCCCGCGCCGAACCTGGCCACGGCCTCCCCGGCGGCGTCGCCGAGCTGGCGTTCGTACAGTTCCCGCGGGGTGAGCAGCCCGGAGGTGAGCTGGGCCCCCACCACCGAGCCGGCGGAGGTGCCGACGACGAGGTCGGCGCCGGTCAGGTCGACACCCTCGCGGGCGAGCCCGTAGAGGATCCCGGTCTCCCAGCCGATGCCGGTGAGTCCTCCGCCGCCCAGTACCAGCGCCGTGTCGCCGCTCATGGCCCGTCCCCGTCCTGCCCGTCGTGTCCCGCCGTGTGGTGACGGCAGTCTGACGCAGCACGGCCGCCGCCACCACAAGCGGGGGCCGGTCGACCTCGGTCGGCGTCCCGGCGGCCACCGATACCGGTGCCGTCGGCTGCCAGGAGTCGGGTGTCGGGTGCCGGGTGTCAGTTGTTCCGGAGGGACTTGAGCGCCTCGCGCACCGACAGCGGTGCGAGGCGGGTCCGTTCGGCGGTGACGAAGGCGCGCACGGCGTCCGGGTCCGTCTTCGCGTACTCGCGCAGGGCCCAGCCGACGGCCTTGCGGATGAAGAAGTCGGGGTGTCCGGCGAGCGTGCGGCAGTGGGCGAAGAGCCGGTCGCCGTCGGTGGCGGACTTGTAGGTGAGCTGGTGCAGCAGTCCCGCGCGGGCGAGCCAGAGGTCCTCCCCGCCGGTCCATTCGTCCATGGCGGCCCCCAGCCGCGGGTCGGCCGCGACGAGCGGTCCGACGGTGTGGGCGGCGAGCAGGTCGACGGTGTCCCACCAGGAAGTGGTGACGATCAGGTGGCGGACCACCGGCAGGAAGGCCGAGGAGCAGTGCCGCACGTGCCGGCGCAGGTAGTCGACGGCGAAGTAGTGGTACTCACGTTCCGCGAGCGACCAGCAGCGCAGCGCGAGGGCAGCACAGTCCCTCTCGGAGGGGTGCGGAGTGTCCTTCGTCACTGTCCGGGAGAGTGCGCGGCGCTGCGGGGTGCGGATGCCGAGGAAGGGAGCGACGTCCTTCATGTACGCGGTCATGGGTCCGGCCTGCGCCGGATCGGCGGCGGCGCCGTACGCGGCCGTGAGTCGTTCCATGAGGACGTCGGCGAGTGCGCTGGGCGGGATCTCCGGGGGTCGTCGGGTGTTCGGCCGCATGAGGCCCAGATTACGGCGGTGCGTCGCACAGGTCGGTTAGTCTCCCGGAATGTCCCTCCTCCTCGCGCCGCGGACCCGGCTGTCGCTGCTCGTCGTGCTGCTGCTGGCGGCCGGCGCGTGCGTGGTGCTGTACGAGCCGCAGCGGCTGCTCTCGCAGGGTTGGCCGCCGGAACTGCCGGTGGGCGTCGCGGTGCTGGTGTTCGCGGGAGCGTACGGGCTGTGCACGGCGGCGTTCGTGCCCCGGCCGTTGCTGAACCTGGCGGCGGGGGCGGTCTTCGGGACCTGGTTCGGGCTGGTCGCGGCCGTCGCGGGGACGGTGGTGGGGGCGGGCATCGCCTTCGGTCTGGGCCGGGCCATGGGTCAGGAGGCGTTGCGCCCGTACCTTCGCGGCCGCTGGTTGAAGGCGGCCGACGCGCAGTTGAGCCGGCACGGCTTCCGGTCGATGATCGCGGTGCGGATCTTCCCCGGGGTGCCGTTCGCGGCGGCCAACTACATCGCGGCGGTGTCGCGGTGCGGCTGGGCGCCGTTCCTGTGCGCGACGGCGCTCGGCACGGTCCCGAACACCGCCGCCTACGTGATCGCGGGTGCCAGTGCCTCCTCGCCCGGATCGCCCGCGTTCCTCGTCTCGTTCGGGTTCATCGCGGTGTCCGGGGTGATCGCCGCGGTCGTCGCGTGGCGCAAGCGGCACCGCCTGGCGCCGGTCGTCGCGTACGAGCCGCTGCCCCAACACCCCCCTGTGGTCACGGCCGCTTCCCACGGGCCCTAGCATCGGACCCGAACTGCCCGACGATCACAAGGACGAGCGCACCCCGACATGAGCTGGTTCGAATCCCTAATCCTCGGTCTCGTCCAGGGGCTTACGGAGTTCCTCCCGATCTCCTCCAGTGCCCACCTGCGCCTGACCGCGGCGTTCGCCGGCTGGCACGACCCCGGTGCGGCCTTCACGGCCATCACCCAGATCGGCACCGAGGCCGCCGTCCTGATCTACTTCCGCAAGGACATCGCGCGGATCGTCTCCACCTGGTTCCGTTCCCTGTACACGAAGGCCCTGCGTTCCGAGCAGGACGCCAAGATGGGCTGGCTGGTGATCGTCGGCTCGCTGCCGATCGGCATCCTGGGCCTGCTCTTCAAGGACCAGATCACCGGTCCGGCCCGTGACCTGCGGCTGACGGCCACCACCTTGATCGTGATGGGTCTGGTCCTCGGCTTCGCCGACTGGCAGGCCTCCCGCGACGAGGAGGGCGGCCGGCACCGGGTGGTCGTCCAGCGCAAGACGCTGAAGGAACTGGGCGTCAAGGACGGTCTGATCTTCGGCCTCTGCCAGGCGATGGCGCTGATCCCCGGCGTCTCCCGTTCGGGTGCGACGATCTCCGGCGGTCTGCTGCTGGGCTTCACCCGCGAGGCGGCCGCCCGCTACTCCTTCCTCCTCGCGATCCCGGCCGTGCTGGCGTCGGGAGCGTTCGAGATCAAGGACGTGATGGAGAACCCGACCCACATCTCCTGGGGGCCGACGGTCTTCGCGACGGTGATCGCCTTCTTCGTCGGGTACGCCGTCATCGCGTGGTTCATGAAGTTCATCTCCACCAAGAGCTTCATGCCGTTCGTGATCTACCGGATCGTGCTGGGCATCGCGCTGTTCGTGCTGATCGGCACGGACGTGCTCAGCCCGCACGCGGGCGAGTCGGGCTCCTAGCGGGCCGCACGCTCACCACTTCGCGTGAACCGGAGGCCGCTCGGGAACGTTCCCGGGCGGCCTCCGCGTCGTTGTCCCCGTAGAGAGGTGTGCCGGGAGGGACCCGGCAGGCGGAGGGGGTGTCCCATGCGACGCGTGGTACTGGAGCGTTTTCCGGCGGGAAGTCCGAGGGGAAGCTGGCCGGCCGAGGAGTACGCGGCGCAGCGCAAGCGCGAGGGCGTCGCGGCGGAGGTGGTGATGGATCTCGACAGCGATGCCTTCCTCGTCGTGGTCCGCCGGCGGGAGGTTCTTTCCGGTCACTGATCGTCCGTGGATGACCCGGTCGGCGCACGCCCCTTGGCGTCGGGGGCGGACAGCCCCAGACTGACCCGATGACGCAGCGTGTGGACCTCGCGACGGTAATGGACCGGTTGGCCATCGACGAGGTGGTCTCGGGGTACGCGGTCGCCGTCGACGACGGCGACTGGGAGGCCTACCGGGCCTTGTTCGCGCCCGGTGGCCGGGCCGACTACAGCGCGGCCGGCGGGGTGGCGGGCCCGGCCGCGGAGGTCGCGGACTGGCTCGCCGGGACGATGAAGCTGTTCCCGGTGCGCCAGCACCTGATCGTCAACCGGCTGGTGCGGCTGGAGGACGAGGGCGGGGCTCCGGGGGACACGGCTCAGGTCCGGGCGGACTTCCTCAATCCGATGCGGCTCGCGGGAGCCGACTTCGACGGCACCGTCACGGCCCCCAACTTCGTCGCCGCGGGCCGCTACACCTTCACGCTGGTCCGCACCCGGGACGGCTGGCGGCTGACCGGGGTCACCGTGCACGAGAAGTGGCGCCACATGTCGGCCTGAGCCGCGCCCGGCCCGATGCCGTCCCACACTGGAACCGGAGGCGCCCCATGCTCACGAAGCGGACCCGGTGGGGGCGCGCGGCGGCCGCGGTGGCCGCCGGCGCGCTGCCCTGTCTCGCGTTCCCGGCCCCGGCGCTGTGGTGGTTCGCGTACGTCGCCCTCGTGCCCTGGATGCTGCTGCTGCGGTCCGCCCCCTCCGGGCGGCGGGCGGCGCTGGAGGGCTGGCTGGGGGGCGCGGGGTTCATCGTGGCCGTGCACCACTGGCTGCTGCCGAGCCTGCACGTGTTCCTGATCCCGTTGGCGGCGCTGCTCGGGGTGCTCTGGATCCCGTGGGCCCTGCTGGTGCGGGAGCTGCTCGGCGGGGCGCCGGCGCGGGGTCGGGCCGCGGCCGCGTTGGTCGTCGTCCCGGCGGGCTGGCTGCTGTCGGAGCTGGTGCGGTCCTGGCAGGGGCTGGGCGGGCCGTGGGGGCTGCTGGGGGCCAGTCAGTGGCAGGTGCCGCCGGCGCTGCTGTTGGCCTCGGTGGGCGGCGTGTGGATGGTGAGCCTGCTGGTGGTGGCCGTCAACTGTGCGTTGGTGTTGTTGATCGCGGTGCCGGGTGCGCGGGCCCCGGCGGTCGCCGGGGTGGCGGGCTGCGCGGTGCTGACGGGGGCCGTGTGGCTGTGGCTGCCGCGTCCGGAGGTGACGGGCGTCCTGCGGGTGGCGGTCGTGCAGCCCGGCCCGGTGGGCGGCGCGGACGGCGCGGAACGGCGGTTCGACGCGGAGGAACGGTTGACGCTGGGCGTCGTCGGCGCCCGCCCGGACCTGGTGGTGTGGGGGGAGAGCAGCGTCGGCGCGGACCTGGCGGCCCGGCCCGACCTGTCGCGCCGGCTTGCGGACCTGTCGGCGCGGGTGGGGGCGCCGCTGCTGGTCAACGTGGACGCCCGCCGGTCGGACCGGCCGGGGATCTACAAGAGCTCGCTGCTGATCGGGCCCGAGGGGCCCACCGGGGAGCGCTACGACAAGATGCGGCTGGTCCCCTTCGGCGAGTACGTGCCGGCCCGGTCGGTGTTGGGTTGGGCCACCTCGGTCGGCAAGGCGGCGGGTGAGGACCGGATGCGCGGCGCCGCCCCGGTGGTCATGGACCTGCCCGGAGGGCTGCGCGTCGGTCCGCTGGTGTGCTTCGAGTCGGCCTTCCCCGACATGAGTCGGCACCTGGCCCGCGAGGGGGCCTCGCTGATCGTGGCGCAGTCGGCGACCTCGACGTTCCAGGAGAGCTGGGCTCCGGCCCAGCACGCCTCGCTCGCGGCCCTGCGGGCGGCCGAGACCGGCCGCCCGGTGGTGCACGCGACCCTGACCGGGGTCAGCGTGGTGCACGGGCCGTCGGGCGGCCGGATCGGCCCGGCCCTGCCCGCGTCGACGGCCGGGGCCGCGGCGGTGTACGAGGTGCCGCTCGCCTCCAGTACGACGCCCTACGCCCGCTTCGGCAACTGGCCCGCCGGGGCGTCCCTGGCCGTGCTGCTGGTGTACTGCGCGGCGCGGACGGCCCGGGCGGTCAGGTCCGGGAGGCCTGCTCCAGAGCCGTCAGGACCACCCGCTCGCACAGCTCGTGGGTGAGCAGGGCGTCCCGGGCGCTCAGCGTCCTGCCGCTCTCCACTGCTTCCAGGAAGGTGTCGACGACCTGTTCGATCCCGCGCTGGCGGGCCACGGACACCCAGTCGCCGCGCCGCCGGACCGTCGGCTGGCCCTTGTGGTCGATGATCTCGGCGAGGTTGACGACCTGCCGCTTGGAGTCCTGGCCGGACACCTCCAGGACCTCCTCGGTGGAACCGGAGAGCCGGTTCATGATGCCGAGGGCGGTGAACCCGTCGCCCGACATCTGGAGGACGACCTGGTGCATCAGCCCGTCGCGCACCACGGCCCGGACGTCGATGTGGTCGGCCTCGCCGGGCAGCAGGAAGCGCAGCGTGTCGACGACGTGGATGAAGTCGTCGAGGACCAGGGTGCGCGGGTCCTCGGGAAGTCCGACCCGGTTCTTCTGGAGGACGATCAGCTCGCGCGGGTGGTCGGCGCACTGCGCGTAACCGGGCGCGTGGCGGCGGTTGAAGCCGACGAAGAGGGTGACCCCGCGTTCCTCGGCCCGTTCCACCAGCCGCCGTGACGCGTCGAACTCGTAGGCCAGCGGCTTGTCGACGTACGTCGCGACGCCCGCCTCCAGCAGTCGCTCGACGATCTCCAGGTGGGCGGCCGTCGGAGCGTGCACGAAGGCTGCGTCGAGGCCCTGCGCGATCAGGGAGTCGAGCGTGGTGTGCCGCCGCTCGGCGGGGACGTGGTGGAGCTCGCCGATCCGCTCCAGCGTCGCGGGGGTTCGGGTCTGCAGGTGCAGTTCGATCCCGGGGCGGGTGGTGAGGACCGGCAGGTACGCCTTCTGGGCGATGTCTCCGAGTCCGATGACGCCGATCTTCACCGGAAGCCTCCAGGTGTGTTCCTTGTGGGAGGCCCGAGCTTAGTCGCCGGCGCCGGGACCCGGAGTTCGGGGCCGGTCCGGCCGGCCGTCACCCGTGCGGGGGCATTATGCGTCCAGGGTTTTCGCAACGGGGTCCTCGCACAGCAGAGTTGCGCGGGTGCATCCAACCCGAACCTCCACGAAACTGCTGCTGGGAGTGGCCTGTGCCGTCTCGGCCGTCTCCGGTTGTGTGAATGTGACGCCGGGGCCCGTGCCGTCGGCGTCGACGCCCTCGACCGGAGCGCCGCCGCGGCACGGGCCGCGCGGCGGGCCGGGGACCCTGCCGGTGGTCGTCCAGGCGCCCGCCCTGGAGGCGCTGCGGACGGTGCCGGGGCAGGGCACCGCGCACTCCTCCCCGGCCGCCCCGCACCGGGCGACGACGGCGCACAGCGGGTCGGCGGCGGCGCCGGCCGCGCAGCGGGAGGTGGTGCCGCCGGTACCCGACATCCCGGAGCCGCCGAAGCCCGTGCGGCACGCCGAGGAGCGCCCCGATGCCCGCCCGCACCCGGTGCGGCCCGGCGCTCGGGTTCCGCGCGAGCTGGTGCGGGAGCTGCCGGTGCGGCCGGCTGACGTGTGCGCGCTGGGCCGTCGGCACGGACGCTGGCACCCGGACAGCCCCGAGGCCCGCATCTGCGCGGGCGTCCAGGGCGGCTGACCACGACGGGGGCGCGCCGCCGCCGCACTCGGGGCGGCGGGAGTGCGTGCCGGACGCCGCGAGGCAGACGGGAGTTCGACGACAGGTCCTAGGGGGACTGTTCGGGGAACGGCCTGTGGGGCGTGCCCGGTTCCGCGGCCAGGCGGCGCTCCAGCCGGGCGATGGCGGCCCGCACCCCGTTGCCGTACCCGTCGTCGGACAGGGCTCCGGTGGCCGCGCGGGCCCGCGCCAGGTGCACCCGGGCCGCCTCGGGGCGCCGGAGCTTGACGTAGTCGGCCGCCAGGCTCAGGTGCAACGAGGGGTAGAAGACGCGCACCGCCCGCTGCGGCTCGCGGCACCCCGGCCCGTCCCCGGGGCGCCGGGCGGGGAGCACCTCACCCGCCCGGCCCGCCGGACCGTCGGTCGTGGGTCCGTCGGGCACGGGTCCGTCGGCGGTGAGTCCGTCGGCGGCGGTGAGGGCGCGCAGGTCCCAGGCCAGTTCGTCGGCGGGGTCGTCCTGTGCGTCGGCCATGTAGTGCGCCAGGGTGCACCGGTGGAGGGAGTCGCCGTCCTCGCCGATCTCGGTCCAGATCTCCCCGAGCCGGTTGCGGGCCTCCTCGCGGTCGCCGGCGTGCAGCAGGATGACCGCTTGGCCGATCCTCGTCATGACGGCGTCCTCCGACGCCTCCTGCTGCTCCGTCAACGCGGCCTCCGGCTTGCTCCGCAGACCTGGTACGGCCTGATCACAAGAAGCTAACCGGAGGCACCCCCTCTGGCGCCGAGGCGCGGGGTGGCGTCAGCCCAGGTCGGGGATGCGCCAGTCGATCGGCTCATGGCCCTGGGCGGAGACGGCCTCGTTGATCTGCGTGAAGGGCCGCGAGCCGAAGAACTTCTTGGCGGACAGCGGCGAGGGGTGCGCGCCCTTGACGATGACGTGCCGCTCCTCGTCGATGAGCGGGATCTTCTTCTGGGCGTAGGCGCCCCAGAGGACGAAGACGACGGGGTCGGGGCGCTCGGACACCGCGCGGATCACGGCGTCGGTGAACTTCTCCCAGCCCTTGCCCTTGTGCGAGTTGGGCTCGGCCTCGCGGACGGTGAGGACGGCGTTGAGGAGCAGGACGCCCTGCTGGGCCCACGGCATCAGGTACCCGTTGTCGGGGACGGGGAGGCCGAGCTCCTCCTTCATCTCCTTGTAGATGTTGCGCAGCGAGGGCGGGGTCCTGACCCCGGGCTGCACGGAGAAGCACAGGCCGTGGCCCTGGCCGGCGCCGTGGTAGGGGTCCTGGCCGAGCACCAGGACCTTCACCTTGTCGAACGGAGTGGCCTCCAGGGCCGCGAAGACCTGCTCGCGGGGCGGGTAGACCGGCCCGTTCGCCCTTTCCTTCTCGACGAACTCGGTGAGTTCCTTGAAGTAGGGCTGCTCCAGCTCCCCGCCGAGAGGGGGGAGCCAGGACTCGGGCAGCATCTGGGTCACGTCGACAACCTCCGGTACAAGTTCGTGCAACTGCTCAAGAACCTACCGGGGGCCACTGACATCGACGTGATCCGGATGCCCGTCCTGTCTGCTACCAGCTGGTCTTGCGGTACAGCTCCCACATCTGCATGGCGGTCTGCGGGTCGAGGGCCCGCTCCGCGCCGGCGATGTCCTCGCGGGCGCCGACGTACAGCTTGCCCTGCCACAGGGGCAGCAGGCGGACGTCCTGGGCGAAGATCTGCTGGGCGCGCTCGAACTCCTTGACGCCGGCCGAGCGGTCGCCCTCGCGGCGGGACTTGGGCAGGACCTCGTTGAGGACGTCGGCCGGCTCGTACGGGGTGCCGACCGCGTTCTCCTTGCCGACGAACGGCGCGATGAAGTTGTCCGGGTCCGGGAAGTCGGGGAACCAACCGCGGCCGAAGACCGGGTACTCGCGGTTCTTGTAGCCCTCCTGGAACTCCTTCCAGGGCTTGCCGCGCAGGGTGACGCGGAAGAGGTTGGTCTCGTCCAGTTGGCGCTTGATCTCGGTGAACTCGTCCGCGGTCGAGGCGCCGTAGCGGTCCGTGGTGTACCAGAACGTCAGGTCGACCGGCTGGGTGATCCCGCCGTCCTTGAGGATCTTCTTGGCCTTGTTGACGTCCGGCTGGCCGTACAGGTCGTAGAACGGCGTCTTGTGGCCGACGACGCCCTTGGGGACCATCGAGTACAGCGGTTCGGCCGTGCCCTGGTAGACCTTGGAGACGATCGCGCCGCGGTCGAGGATCTGGGCGATGGCCTGGCGCACCGGCAGCTTGTTGACCTGCGGGTCCTGGGGGTTGAAGACCAGGTAGCGGATCTCGGCGCCGACGTTCTCGACGACCTGGACGCCCGCGTTGTGGGACTCGGGGGTCTGGAGGTCCTTGATCTCCGCGGCGGACAGGCCTCGGTAGGTCGCGTCGATCTCCTTGCCCTTGAGCGCGGCGACCATCTTCTTTGAGTCGGAGAAGTAGCGGATCGTCACGCCGTCGTTCCGACGGTCCGCGAAGCCCGAGTAGGTCTCGTTGCGGCCGAGGACGGCCTCGCCGCCCTCCTTGTACGAGTCGAGGACGTAGGGGCCGGAGCCGGTGATCCTGCCGTCGTCCCGCACCTTGTCGGCGGGGTACTCACCGGGCGCGACGAGCGAGGCGGCCGGGGAGCCGAGCACGTACGGGAAGGTCGCGTCGGAGGCCTTCAGGTGGAAGACGACGGTGAGGGCGTCCGGGGTCTCGATCTTGTCCAGGCTGTTGAAGAGGCCGCTGGGCCCGAACTTGTGGTTGATCTTCCGGATGCGGTCGAGGGAGTGCTTGACGGCCTTGGCGTCGAGCGTCTCGCCGTTGGAGAACTTGAGTCCCTTGCGCAGGGTGCAGCGGTAGGACTGGTTCGCCGAGTCGGTGAACTCGCAGTTCTGGGCGGCGTCCGGCTGGGGCCTGGTGCTGCCCGTGGGGAACGCCAGAAGGGTCTGGTAGATGTTCCGGTACAGCTCCCAGGAACCGTCCCAGGCGGCGGCGGGGTCGAGGTTGCTCGGCGCACTCGTCGTGCCGACGACGATCCTCTTCGCCTCGCCACCACCCTCGTCCGAGAACAGACCGCACCCGGCGAGCAGGGATATGGACGCAAGGGCCGCAGTGATCCGCAGGCATCTGGTCCGGTTGAACACGTGCACGCTCCTCGATCAGCCAGGGATGCGGCAGACCCTACCGCAGTGCATCACAAATCCAAGGGGTAGGTTTCGTGAGGCACTTGACCGATTACATGCACATTCGGTACGCATTTGCCTCCTCGGGGGAGGCAAATGCGTCCGAATATCGGTCAGCCGACTCCGGCATTGAGGAAGATTCCTCCGTCAACGACGAGAGTTTGTCCTGTGATCCATTCCGCTTGTGCAGATGTGAGGAATGCGGCGGCCCCTCCGATGTCCTCCGGCACGCCGAGCCGGCCGAGCGGATAGGCGGCCGCGGCCTCCTGCTCCCGGCCCTCGTAGAGCGCCTGCGCGAACTTCGTCTTCACGACGGCCGGGGCGATCGAGTTCACCCTGACCTGCGGGGCCATCTCGTGCGCGAGCTGCAGGGTGAGGTTGACCATGGCGGCCTTGCTCATCCCGTAGGCCCCGATGAAGGGCGAGGCGGAGACGCCCGCGATGGAGGCGATGTTCACGATCGCGCCGCCGTTGTCCTTCTGCCAGGCGTGCCAGGTGCGCTGGGCGAAGCCGAGGGCGGAGATCACGTTGGTTTCGAACACCTTGCGCGCGACCCCGAGGTCGAGGTCCGCGATCGGCCCGAAGACCGGATTGGTGCCGGCGTTGTTGATCAGGAAGTCGCAGCGGCCGAAGGCCTCCATGGCGCGCTCCACGGCGACGGCCTGGTGGGCCTCGTCGTGCGCCTTGCCCGCCACGCCGATCACCCGGTCCGCGCCGAGGCGCTCGACGGCCTCCTTGAGCGCGTCCTCGTTGCGTCCCGTGATGCAGACCCGGTCGCCGCGGGCGACCAGCGCCTCGGCGATCCCGTATCCGATGCCCCGGCTCGCGCCGGTGACCAGCGCTGCCTTGCCGCTGTCGATGCCGTTGTAGGTCATGACGTACGCCCTGTCTCTCGTGAGCCGGTCAGTTGAGGGGGCCGCCGGCCACGTACAGGACCTGGCCGGAGACGAAGCCCGCGGCCTCGCCGGTGAAGAAGGCGATGGCGTTGGCGATGTCGTCCGGGCGGCCGACGCGCTGCACCGGGATCTGGGAGGCGGCGGCGGTCTGGAACTCCTCGAAGCCCATGCCGATCCGGGCGGCCGTCTGCGCGGTCATCTCGGTCACGATGAAACCGGGGGCGACGGCGTTGGCGGTCACGCCGAACTTGCCGAGCTCGAAGGCCAGGGTCTTCGTGAAGCCCTGCAGACCGGCCTTGGCGGCCGCGTAGTTGGCCTGGCCCCGGTTGCCGAGGGCGGAGCTGCTGGAGAGGTTCACGATGCGGCCGAACTTGGCCTCCACCATGTACTTCTGACAGGCCCGCGCCATCAGGAACGCACCGCGCAGGTGCACGTTCATGACCGTGTCCCAGTCGGTGTCGCTCATCTTGAAGAGGAGGTTGTCGCGGAGCACGCCCGCGTTGTTGACCAGGACGGTCGGGGCGCCGAGGGTGCTCGCGACGCGCTCGACGGCCGCCTCCACCTGGGCGCTGTCGGACACGTCGCAGCCGACCGCGAGGGCCTTGCCGCCGGCCGCCGTGATCGCCTCCACGGTGTCCTTGCAGGCCGCCTCGTCGAGGTCGAGTACGGCGACCGCGCGGCCCTCGGCGGCCAGACGCAGGGCGGTGGCCGCGCCGATGCCCCGGGCCGCCCCGGTCACGATCGCCACGCGCTGCTCGGTGGTGGACATGCTGGATCTCCTCGCCGTCGAGAAACGGCCGCCCGGAGGTGAGCAACCGCTTAGTAGCTTCAGCTGAGGAGACGCTAGGAGGCATGGCACCCGGTGTCAACGGGGGCCCTCCCGGCGCGCGGCGCGCGCCGCGCGCGGGCGGTTCCCCGCCCGGGGCCCCGGGCGGTTTCCACGGGCGGCACCGGGAGGGGAACGGGCGGGCTCCGGGCGGGCCGGTCAGCGGACCAGCAGGTCAAGGAGGCGCTCCACCTCCGCCTCCGGGTCGGCCGTCAGGCCGGTGTGCACCGGCCCGGGCTGGACGACCGTGCTGCGGGGGGCGATCAGCCAGCGGAACCGTCGCCCCGCGTCGTTGTCCGCCGCCTGCCCGGCCCGTTCCCCGCCCGCGCAGATCCCCTCGACCCCGTACAGGGCCGCCCGGACGCCGGCCACGTCGGCCTCCGGGTCGAGGACGAGGAGCTTCGCCTCGTCGAGGTGGATGCGGGCGGCCACGTACGAGCGCGCCCGGCAGTAGACGATGACGCCGGCGTTGAAACACTCGCCGCGCTCCATCCTGGGCACCACGCGCACCAGCGCGTACTCGAACACGTCCCGCTCGGTCACTCGTCGTCGCTCGTCTTCTTGTTGATCTTGTGGGGCCATTCGGGGAGGTGGTCGGTGAGCCAGCCGGGCGGACCCGTCGGAGCCTTCACCTCCGCCTCCAACGAGATCCTCTCGTGGATCGTGGCCGCGCGCGGCAGCAGCGCCTCCACGTAGGCGCGCCGGACCGCGTCCGCGGTGTCGAAGCCGGGCTCGTCGACGAGCCACTCGTCCGGGACGTCGGCGGCGACCTCGGTGAGCAGTTCCTCGGTCACCCGCGGGGCGAGTTCGGCGGCGGCCGCGGCGATGTCCGGGCCGACGGGGGCCAGGACGTGGTCGGAGGCGTTGTAGGGCTTGGCCGCCGCGGCCGGGGCGGTGGGCCAGTTGTGCTGCCAGATCATGGTGGCGCCGTGGTCGATGAGCCACAGGTCCCCGTGCCAGACCAGCAGGTTGGGGTTGCGCCAGGACCGGTCGACGTTGTTGATCAGGGCGTCGAACCAGACCACGCGTCCCGCCTCGACGGGATCCGCCCGGTAGGCGAGCGGGTCGAACCCGATCGAGCCGGGGAGGTAGTCCATGCCGAGGTTCAGGCCGCCGCTGGCCTTCAGCAGCTCCTGGACCTCCTGGTCCGGCTCGCCGAGCCCGATGACGGGGTCCAACTGCATCTGCACCAGGCGCGGGACGCGCAGGCCCAGCCGTTGGGCGAGGCGTCCGCAGATGACCTCGGCCACCAGGGTCTTGCGTCCCTGTCCGGCGCCGGTGAACTTCATGACGTAGGTACCGAGGTCGTCGGCCTCGACGATTCCCGGGAGCGAGCCGCCCTCACGCAGGGGCGTGACGTAGCGGGTCGCAATCACTTCTGTGAGCATTTTCCCAGGCTATCCGGCGAGGCGGATTCACCATCCAAGGTTTTCCCCGGCGCCGTCGCCCACCGGATCAGGCCGGGTCCGGGAGGGCCCGGCAGGACGGTGCGGGCGATCCCACCGTCCGGGTCGACGCGCGTCCGCGGCGGGGCGCCGTCGCACTCGTCGTCGCACTCGTCGTCGCGGGCGCGGGCGCGGTCTGGGCCCTGGGCGGGGAGGTCGGGCTGGACGTCTCGTCCGGTAAGCGGCTCGCGTCCGAACGACCGGCCCGGTTCGTGGCCGGAGGGCTCTGGGGCGTGGGCTTCCTGTGCCTGATCGGCACCGTGGTGGCCCTGGGCCTGCGCAGGCGCGGTGTGCGCGGGCCCGCGTGGCGCGGCCTGCGACTCCTCGGACCGGCCATCTCCCTGCTGCTACTGGTTCGCGGCCTCCTCGTCGAAGTGCTGCTCATCGCCGGTGTCCCCGCCGTCGGAGGGGTCAGCGCCACCCAGAGGTTCTGGACGCTCACCGTGTGGAACCCCTGGTTCGTCCTCGGTGGAGTGCTGTTCGGGCTCGCCACGAGGGGCTTCGCCAAGGGCATGACGGACCGCCGGCGGACGGGCGGCCCCGGTGTCGCTCCGGCGGCGGCCACCGGAAGCAATTCGGCTGAAATCAGCCCTCCTTCGGGCAGAGCGGCCATAGCCTCGGAACATGACCACGACCAGTGACACGACGTACGAGTTCCGGATCGCCGGGCCCGCGGACACCGGGGCCATCGAAGGCATCGACGGCTCCTTCACCACCGCCACCGTCTTCTCCGTGACCGTGACCGGCGAGGGCTTCGCCCTTCGCGAGGTGCCGGTGGATCCGCCGCTGGTCAAGGTGTTCCCGGAGGACGACGGCAGTGACGGCGCGGCGGGCGACGAGGACGGGGAGGACCCCGCCGACGGCGACAGCCGGACGTTCGTGGCCGTCGCCGCCGACGGCGGACTCGCCGGCTTCGCCGAGGTCTCGTACTCCCCGTGGAACCGGCGGCTGACCATCGAGGACATCGAGGTCGCCCCGGACCACCGGGGCCGGGGCCTCGGACGGGCGTTGATGGGACACGCGGTGGACTTCGCGCGCGAACGGGGCGCCGGGCACGTCTGGTTGGAGGTGACCAACATCAACGCCCCGGCCATCCACGCGTACCGGCGCCTCGGCTTCGCCTTCTGCGGACTGGACACCAGCCTCTACCAGGGGACCGAATCCGAGGGCGAGCACGCCCTCTACATGAGCATGCCCTGCCCCTGAGCGGCCAGGACGCGGACGACCGAGGGGCCGGGACCGGCGCCGGCGCGCTCCACGACCGTGGCCGTCAGCAGCCAGGCCGCGGCCCCCTCCGGCCCGGCCGGCGGCGCGTACCACTCCACGCGCGCGTCGAGCAGCCGGTCCCCGGTCCGCGCGCGTTCGGCGTACCAGCTCCGGAACGGTTCGGTGCGCCACACGGTCAGCGGCACCGCCCGCTCGCCCCCGGTGCGCACGGCTCCCGGCCCGACCTCCCGCAGGGCGGCCCGGGCCGCGCCGGACAGCGTCCGCTCGACCGGCACGCCCAGGGACTCGGCGAAGTGGAGCAGGTAGTCCATGCGTTCGGCCTCCGGCGGTGTCCCGAGGACCGCGCGGCCCGAGTCGCACCAGGCACCCCATTTGATGTTGGAGACCAGTCCGGGCAGCCGGGCCATGTCCCGCGGGATCCAGAACAGGATCACGTCGCAGCGGCGCATGGCGTCCTCCTCCCAGGCCACCTGGTCGGGGTACTCCGGGTAGCCGTCGCCCGGCGCCGGCTCGGGCAGGAACACCACCAGGCGCCCGGCACGGGACCAGCCGGACCGGAGCGCCTCGACGGCGTCCGGGCGCCACGACGGCGCGGCGGGATCGGCGGGGGTGGGGCCGCACAGGTAGACGGCGGCCGCCCAGGACTCCGGCGGCTCCTGGCCGACGTGGACGACCCGTACCTCCGGCCGCCCGGGCGCGGGGGCGGCGACGGAGGCGGGTGCGGCGGGTTCATGGGACACGGGGCGCTCCTGGGTGGTTCGGGGGCAGGGTGGCGAGGAAGTCCAGCAGTACGGCGTTGAAGGCCTCGGGCCGTTCCAGGAAGCCGAGGTGTCCGGCGTCCGGCAGTTCCGTGTAGTGGGCCCCGGGAATCGCGCGGGCGACCTCGCGGCCCAGAGGCGCGGGCGCCAGCACGTCGTCGGCGAACCCCACGATGTGCACGGGCAGGCCGATCCGGCCGTAGTCGGCGAGCCGGTCACGGACGGGGGCGCCCGGCCGGAGGGCGGCGGATCCACCGGTCAGCGCGGCGATTTCGAACAAGTCGAGCCATTGTGCGGTCGCCTCCTCGTCGGCCAGGGTGCGGGGAGAGAGGTTGTGCACGAGGCCGACGAAGGCCTCGTACTCCGGTGGCGGCCGGACACCCGCCGCGAGGTACGCGGCCTCGGCCCGTGCCAGGGCCTCCCCCACCACGTCGGGACGGCCGCGCGTCGCCGCGAGCAGCGCCCCGCTCGCCAGGTGCGGGGCGGTCAGGAGCAGCTCCTGGACGGCGAGGGCGCCCAGCGAGTGGCCGATCAGCGGGCAGGCCGGCAGTGCGAGTTGTTCCATCAACTCGCGGATGACGAAGGCGAGTTCGTGTGGTCCCGTGGTCGCGGGCCCGTGGTCGAAGGTGACCGGTCGGCGGCCCGACGCGGTCAGTGCGGGTACCTGGTGGTGCTCCCATATCCGTCCGCCGCCGCCCGCGCCCGCGACCAGCACCACCGGAGGCCCGTCCGTCCCGTGCAGGGTGTAGGCCGTGCCCGCGGGCGTGCGTCCCGTCGTCCGCGCGGAGCATTCCGGGCTTCCCGGGCCCGGCCGGTGGCCGCTCACGCCGCCATCCTGCGCAGCGCCGTCTCCACCCAGGCCGCGCGGCCGGTGTCGATGCCGCGCAGCGCGACGTGGACCCACAGGAAGTCGGCCCGCGCCAGGACGTGGGCCCGCATGCCGTCGCGCACCTCGCCGCCCGCCGCCCGGTAGGCCTCCAGGAGCCGGTCGAGGACGTCGGTGCCGCCCGCGTACAGCATGTCGACGAAGTCGACCGCGGGATCGCCGACATCGGCGTTGGCCCAGTCCAGGAGGCCGGACAGGGACGGCGGGCCGGACGGTGGGCGCACCACGAGGGTGTGGCCGGGGTGCACGTCGCCGTGGACGAGCGTCAGCCTCTCGGGCCACAGGCGGTCGTCGTCCAGCCAGGCCTGCCAGCGGCGCAGGCCGCCCGCCGGGAGGGGTAGTTCGGCACGGGCCCGGGCGAGCCGGTCCGCGATGCGGGAACGGACCGCTTCGGCGTCCCGGTCCGGCCGCGCGCGGCCCGGCAGGAGGGTGATGTCCGGCGGGGTGGTGTGCACGGCGACGAGGGCCCGGGCGAGCGGCTCCAGGTAGTGGCCGGGGTGGGCCAGCGGGTCCGTGGACCAGTCGTAGACGAGGGTGTCCGGGTCCTCGGTGCCGGCCGGCTCGCCGGGCAGCCGGGGGTAGGCGACCAGGTCCGCCGTGTGCAGGCGCCAGTGCGGGACCGGCACGGGCATCCGGTCGCGTACGGCGGCCAGCACGGCCCCCTCGAAGGCGAGCCGCTCGGCGGCTTCGGGCCGGCGGGGCTGCCGCAGGATCCACCAGGCTCCGTCGGCCGCGCGGATGTGGGTGACCCGGAAGTCCCAACCGCTGTCGTCGGCGCGGGCGGTGGCGGGGTCGAGGCGCAGGCCCAGGCTCCGGGAGGCGTACGCGGCGAGGCCGGTCGGGTCGGCGACCCCCGGGGCGCCCGCCGGGGCGCTCATCGGCCCGCCCCGGTGGCGGGCAGGTGCCCGTCCCCGGTGGCCGGTGGGTGCCCGTCCGCAGTGGCGGGCAGGTGCCGCTCCGCGGTGGCGGCGGGCAGACCGCTCCCGGTGGCGGGCAGGTGCCCGTCCCCGGTGGCGGGGAGGTCGTCCCCGGTGGGCGGCAGGTGGCGGTTCCTGGTGGCGGTGCGGTCCACCTTGCCGGTGTGGGTGCGCTCCAGCTCCGCGACCGGCATCAGCAGGCTGGGCACCAGGTGCGGGGCGGCGGTCGCGGCCAGCCGTGCGCGGACGCCGTTCGCCACCCCGTCGGGGTCGTGGTCGGGCAGCGGCACGAAGAAGGCGGCCAACGTGGTGTGTTCCGCCCGGTCCACCCGGGCGGCCGCCACCTCCCGCACCCCCTCGCAGCTCCCGACGAGGGCCTCCACCTCGACCAGGTCCACCCGGTGGCCGCGGATCTTGACCTGGTGGTCGGAGCGGCCCCGGAACACCAGGGCGCCCCCGGGTGCCACGGACACCAGGTCCCCGGTGCGGTACCAGCGGATGCCCGCGTGTTCGGCGAACCGGGCCGCCGTCGCGCCGGGGGCGTCGTGGTAGCCGAGGGCCAGTCCGGGGCCGGACACGTACAGTTCGCCCGATTCGTCGACGCGCTGGCCGACGTGCGGCAGGGGCAGTCCGATGGGCAGGTCTCCGCCGGTCCCGGGCAGTTCGGGGGCGTCCGGCCCGGCCAGTTGCACGGCGTGGGTGACCAGCGCCGTCTCGGTGGACCCGTACGTGTTGAGCAGGCGCACGCCGTCGGCGCCGAGGCGCCGCCAGCGCTCCAGCATGTCGCGGCGCACCGCCTCTCCCCCGATCACCACCGTGCGCAGCGACGGGGGCAGGCCCGCGCCCCCGTGCAGCAGGTCACCGGTCAGGCCGTGCCAGAAACCGGTCGGCAGCACCGCGACGGTGACCTCCTGGTCCTCGGCGACCTGGGCGAAGCCCTCGCGCGCCGCGTCGTCGACGACGAGGCCGGCGCCGGCCGTGAGGGTGGGGAGGATCTCCTCCAGGCTGGTGTCGCCGCCGGCGCCGTGGAAGTGCAGCACGGTGGAGTCCGGGCCGATGCCGTACAGGGTGCGCAGCGGCGGCACCACCGCGGCCAGGGCTCCGTGCGGCACCACGACCCCCTTGGGCACGCCGGTGGATCCCGAGGTGAACAACACGTACGCCGGGTCCTCGGGCCGTACGCCGGGGTCGGGGAGCGGGTCGGCCGCGAGGGGGGTCGGGCCGGCGGGCGCCCAGCGGGGCCGGATCACCTTCGCGACGGGCGGCTGCCAGCCGCCGTCCGCGGTCGCCACGGCCTCGTGGACCCCGAGCCGGTCCAGGATCGACTCCAGCCGGGGTGCGGGGTGTTCCGCCTCGAGTGGCACGTAGGCGCGGCCCGCCGCGAGGACGCCCAGCAGGGCCGCCACGTCGCGGGCCGAGTGGTGCACGACGACCCCGACCGGTGGTTGCGGGCCCCCGGTGCGGGGCTCGACGGAGCGGGCCACGTCCAGCACCCAGGCGGCGAGGGTGCCGTAGCCGATCACGAGTCCGTTGTCGATCACGGCCGGGCGGCCCGGATCCGTACGCGCCGTCCTGAAGAACGGTTTCAGGAAATAGATTCCGGAGGACTGCATTGTGAATTCCCTCGTCCTGATGGAATATGGGCGGGTGCGAATTGTTGTGGAACACGATCTGAAAATACCCATGCGCGACGGCACCTTATTGAGCGCCGACCTCTACCGGCCGGATATCCCCGATCCGGTGCCGGTCCTGGTGCGTCGGACGCCCTACGGGAAATCCGGCAGCCCGGGGGGCGCCTCCGTCGACGGCCTGCGCCTGGTCCGTTCCGGGTACGCCCTGCTGGTGCAGGACGTGCGCGGCCGGTTCGACTCCGGCGGGACCTTCGAGCCGTACTGGCACGAGGCCGCGGACGGCGCGGACACGGTCGCGTGGGCCGTGGGGCAGCCGTGGTGCGACGGCTCGGCGGGGCTGTTCGGCCGCTCGTACGAGGCGATGGCCGCTCTGCTCGCCGCGGCCGAACGCCCGCCCGGCCTCGGGGCCATCGCCCCGCACGTGGCAGGATCGGGCTTCGACGAGGGCTGGACCCGCCAGGGCGGGGCTTTCCAGCTGGGCTTCGTCCTGTACTGGGTGCTGTACGACCTGCTGCTGGAGGGGGCCGGACTGACCGGGTCCGATCTGGCCGAGGTGACCCGTGCCGTCGACGGGATCGACGAGCTCTACCGTGACCCCGACGCCGCCTCGGAGCTCCTGGACCGGCTGGCCCCGTACCACCGGCGGTGGCGCGAGCACCCCGGCGGCCACCCGTACTGGCGGCGCGCGGCGCCCCGCGCCTCGTATCCGGCGATCGAGGTCCCGGCGCTCCATCTCACCGGCTGGTACGACATATTCCTGGCCGGCGCCCTGGAGAATTACCGGGGAATTCGAGAATGCGGAGTTCCGTCGCGACTCGTGGTCGGACCGTGGTCCCATTGCGTCACCGGCGGGATATTCCCGCAGCGCCGCTACGGTACGGCCGCCGACGAACGCAGCATCGACGTCACCGGGCTGCACCTGGACCATTTCGACCGCCATCTGCGGGGGCTCGGGGACAGCGGTCCGGAGCCGGACCGGGTGCGGCTGTTCGTGACCGGCGCCGACGAGTGGCGCACCTTCCCGGACTGGCCCGTGCCCGGCACCGGGGAGCTGGTCCTGCACCTCCGGGGCCGGGGCCTGACCTCCGGTCCGGCCCCGCGGGTCCCGGGGGCCGACCGGCTCCGGCACGACCCGACCGACCCCGTGCCCACCACCGGCGGGGCCACCGCCCTGCCCGGCCAGTTCACCGGCGGTGACTGCGGTCCGCTGGACCAGCGTGAGGTGGAGCGGCGCGCCGACGTCCTGTGCTTCACCGGTGGGCCGCTCACCGCGCCGCTGACCGTCGTCGGCGACACCTTCCTGAAGGTGTACGTGACCCCGGACGCCGCGGGCGCCGACGTGACGGGCAAGCTCGTCGACGTCCACCCCGACGGCCGGGCCGAGCTGCTGTGCGACGGCGTGCGCCGGCTGCCTCCGGGAGCGGACGCGGCGTCCGCTCCCGGAGGGCCCGTCGAGGTCACCGTCGAACTGGGCGCGGTCTGCCACGTGTTCCGGGCGGGCCACCGGATACGCCTGGAGGTCGCGGCGAGCAACACCCCGCGCTTCGACGTCCATCCGTCGGTCCTCGCCCACCACACCGTCCACCACGGCGGCGACCATCCCTCACGCCTGCTGCTGCGGAGGCTGCCCGGCGGCTGACGAGGGGCCCGGGCCGGCGGCGTCGGGGTGGAAGACCGAGAGGTCGGCCACCTTCTCGATCCGTCGGCCCGCCTCCCAGTGCGCCCGCCGCAGTCGGCGCAGTTGGGCGCCGGTCAGCCTGGTGCTGTGCTGCGGGATCGACCGGACCATCCGGGCCCGTTTGGCCGGTCCGGGGTAGCGGTCGCGGACCCGGTAGGGGTCGTTGAGCAGGTGGTGGGCGGTGCCGGTGTGGAACGCGGCCTTGAGCAGGGCGTAGTAGGCCGCCGCGGCCACGCCCTTGTCGCGGGCGCAGTGCACCAGCGTGCGCGAGGCCTCGAACACCCGCCACACGACGGGTACCGCCGGTGTGGTGAACACGCCGGTCTCCTGGGCGATGCCCTCGCCGACGCCGTACCGGAAGTAGCTGCGCATGTTGGCGAAGCCGTGCTGGGCGTCGTGGAAGATCCGCGCCTTCGGCAGGTACACGACGGGGATCCCCGCGAGCTGGAGCCGGAAGTCGAACTCCCGGTCCTCGCACCAGTGGATCAGCTCGTCGAAGTGGTAGCCGCCGATGTGGTCGACGATGTCCCGGTTGTAGATCAGCGGCGGGGACAGCGCGCTGACGTAGTCCCCCTCGTCGAACTCCCTCACCCGGGCGGTCAGTTTGCTGAGCAGACCGTCCGATTCGCCGTACACCACCTGCCCCTTCACCACCGGTTCGGTGAGCACCGCGCGGACCATGGCGCGGACCACCCCCGGGGCGAAGGTGCAGTCGGAGTCCATCAGCAGCAGGTACTGCCGGTCCGTGGCGGCCGCCCCCGCGTTGTAGGCGGCGCCCAGGTTGCCGACGTCCTCGATCTCGGTGACGGTCAGCGGGCGGGGGTGGTCGGCGATCAGTTTCAGTACCGCGTCGCTGGGCCCGTTGAGCGCCAGGACGATCTCCACGTCCTCCTCGATCGACGCGATGCAGTCGGCGATCCGCAGGTCGTCGCGCAGGGCGATGACCACGGCGGTCCGGGCGATGCCCTTGTCGACCGCCGCCTCGTCCACCATGTCGGTGGCCATTGCTGTTCTCCCTCGTCAACTCGTGTGCGTACGGGGTTCCCGCCGCGCGTGCGCGGTCACGGGGACGCGGCCTCGAACCGCAGGGGCAGGGCGCGCAGGGCTCGTTCGGCGATGGCCTCGGCCTCCGCCGGCCGCTCGGCGTGGGCGATCACCCCGGCCAGTACCTCGGCTCCGCCGCGGTAGGGCGGGACCACCGTGCCGGGGGTCAGGTCGAGGCCCCAGAACACGTCGTGCACGCCGGTGCGGCGGGTGACGTCCCGGGGGTCGCCCACCCACTCGACGACGCCGCCGTCCGCCGGGACGAAGCGCTGCACCACCGCCCGCAGCTGCCGGGGGGCCAGTTCGGCCGGTCGCAGGGGTTGGCCCAGGGCCAGTCGGACCACGTTGGGCAGCGGGTCCACCCCGGTGGCCAGCCGCATCACCTCGGTGGCGATCCGGGCGCCGGTCAGCCGGCAGGTGATCTCCAGGAGGATCACCCGTCCGTCGTGGGTGCGCAGGACATCGGTGTTGATCACCGCCGGGTCCAGGCGCAGGGCGCGCGCCCCGCGCCGGACCGTGTCGGTCACCTCCTCGATCTGCTCCGGGGTCAGCCGGCTGGGCAGCGTGTCGCCGCCCTCGAAGAAGTGGGGGGCGAACTCCTCCTTGCGCCCGTACTCCCGGTCCGCGAACCCGAAGCGGTGCAGTTCCCCGTCGACCATGAAGGCCGCGAGGGTGTGTTCGGTGCCCTCCAGGAACTCCTCGATGACGATCCGGCCGCCCGGGCTGAGCCGCAGGGCCTCCTCGGCCAGGGTGCGGAGCTGCCCGGCGCCCTCCACCTTCAGCACGCCCAGCGAGCCGGTCTGGTCGCTGGGTTTGATGACGACCGGCAGGCCGATGTCGGCGGCCGCCCGGACCGCCTCGCCGACGCTCTCGGCGGTGGCGAACCGGGGCAGGTCGAGCCCGGCGGCGCGCAGGATCCTCAGCCGCCGGTCCTTGAGCGTGCAGTCGAGGGCCGTCTCCAGGGGCAGCCCCGGGCAGCGGAACCGCCGGGCGAGCACGCTGATCACCGGCGGGTTGTCCGCGCCCAGCGAGAACACCCCGTCGATGCGGTCGATGCCGGCCGCCGACAGCTCCGCGAGGACCGCCACGGCGTCGTTCGGGTCGCACACGAGCAGGCGGTCCGCGGCGGCCCGGGCCCGGTCCGTCGGATGGTCGGTGACCACGACCAGTTCCCGGCGGGGCGAACGCAGTTCGATCAGGGAACGGTCCATGCCGGAGCCGAGCCCGCAGACCAGCAGGCGGTCAGTCATGACCGCCTCCCTCCGGGCCCACCGCGATCGGGGCCGCGGCGGGCGCGGCGCCCAGGCCGAGCACCTGGAACACCTCCGCGTGCCCCGATCCGGCCGAGACCGCGCCCCGGTATCGGGCCAGTCCGCGAATGCCCTCGTCCCAGGCGGCGTGCCGCAGCTGGGAGACGTACGCGCGCATCGCCTCGACCTTGGTCTCGATCTGCCCGTCGATCTCCTCGACGTACTGGAAGCGCGCCATCGGCGCCCACACCTCGTAGCCGAGCACCAGCCGGGGTGCCGGGCTGGGCGGGCCGCCCGCTTCGTGGAAGAACTCGGACTGGGCCATCCACAAAGCTTCGAGGGTGAGTTGGTGCACCATGCGGTGCTCGACGTCGTCGTCGTTGTCGTGCGGGAGGTACACCACCTGGGGCCGCACCTCCCGCAGGACCCGGACGAGGTCCAGGTGGACCCGGCGGGAGAGGACGAAGTCCCGCGAGGGCTCGTCGAAGCGGATGCAGCGGTGCACGCCCAGGGCCTTGGCGGCGGCCTCGGTCTCGGCCGCGAACTCGGCGTCACCGACCGCGTCGTCGAGGGCGCTGCGCTCGCGGCCGATGACGATGACGACCGTCACCCGGGCGCCGTCCCGCACGTGCTTGGCGATGGACCCGCCGCATCCGATCACGTCGTCGTCGGGGTGCGGCGCGACCACGAGGACGTCGGTGACGCCCGTCACGCGTCGGCTCCCGGCAGTTCGCCCGCCCAGCGTGCCCAGCTGCCGGTCAGCAGGGTCGCCTCGGCGAAGGAGGTGCGCGCCGTGAAGCCCAGGATCCGGCGGGCCTTGTCGTGGTCGGCGCGGGCTGTCGAGCGGTACAGCTCCAGCTCCCAGTCGGCGACCGGCTCACCGGCGGCAGCCGTGTCACCGGCCGGCGTCGGAGGACCGTCGAGGCCGCGCAGCGTGCGGACGGCGTCGAAGAAGGTGCCCCAGCGGAGCTCCTCGGGGTGGCCGACGAGGAAGCGTTCGCCGGCGGCCGCCCCGGTGTCCACGGCCAGGAGTACGGCTTCGGCCAGGTCGTCGACGTACACGGCGTTGCACACGCCCCCACCCCCGCCCGTCGGGAGTTGCGTGAAGTCGCCCTCTGCCCGCTCCAGTTGGACCGTGGTCCACTGGCCGCCCCACGGGCCGTGGACGACGCCCGGCTGGAGGACCACCGTTTCCAGGCCGTCGCCGTGGGCGTCCAGGACGAGCCGCTCCGCGGCGAGCTTCTGCTGCTCGTACTCGCGGTCGGCGGCGTCGGCCGGACGCGCCGGGGAGTCCTCGGTCAGGGCGCCGGTGACGGCCGGGTCGTAGACGTCGATGGTGCTGAGGTGCACGACGCGGCGGACGCCGGCGGCGCGGGCGGCCGCCAGGACGTTCGCGGTGCCCCGGACGGAGGCGTCCCAACGGTCGGACTCGTCGCCGGAGCTGCCGAACGCGCAGTGGACGACGGTGTCACAGCCCTCGAAGGCGGTCCGGAGCGTGTCGGGGTCCAACAGGTCTCCCCGGCGGAACTCCAGCCGGTCCTGCGGCAGGACGGACAACCGCGCGGCCCGGCCGAAGCCGCGGACCACGGGTCGGACGCGGGCCTCGGTGCCGAGGACCAGCCGCTCGACGAGCCTGCCGCCGATGAACCCGCTCGCGCCGGTGACCGCCACGGTGCGGCCGGTCAGCGCGGGGCTCGCGCCGGCGGCGCCGTCGTCGCGCGTGGTCCACGGCTGCGCGGACGGTGTGCGGGCGGCGCCGCCGTAGCAGTCCTGGATCAGCCGGACGACGTGCACGCCGTCCTGTGCGGTGGAGTGGACGGGAGCGGCTCCGCGCACGGCGGCGGCGAAGTTGGCGAGCTGCTCGGTGAAGAGCAGCTCCCACTCGTCCTGCGCCGGGGCGACGGCCTCGACGTCGCCCCGGTGCAGCTCCTTCCCGTCGGCGGTGATCAGGGTGCACTCCCCCGCCGGGAAGTCGGTGCCGATGGTGACGGTGGCCCTGGTTCCGGTGACCTTGCAGCTGATGCCGAGGTCGCGCAGTCGGCTGAAGTCGCAGTGGGCGTCGACGGCGCCGAAGCGCAGGTGGACGGAGGCGTCCGTCTCCACCCCGCCGAGGGAGTTGTCCTCGTGGCGGACCACTTCGACCTCGGGGCCGAACCACCACAGCAGGGTGTCGAAGACGTGGGAGGCGGTGTCGGTGAGCACGCCACCGCCCGCGAGGCGCCGGTCGAACATCGACCAGGAGACGGGCTCGTGGGCGTAGGGGTGGCCCTCCGACCAGTCGACGCGGACCACCTCGCCGAGCTCGCCGTCGTCGATGAGCCGCTTGACCCAGGCGTAGGCGGGGAAGAGCCGCCTCGGGTGGGCCATGGCCAGCACCGGAGCGCCGGCGGCCGCGGCGGCTGCCGCCAGGCCCTCGGCGTCCTCGACGGTGGTGGTCATGGGCTTCTCCAGCAGGACGTGCTTGCCGGCAGCCAGCAGCGCCCGCACGATCGGCGCGTGCAGGGTGTGCGGGGCCACGACCACGGCGGCATCGAAGGCGTCGGCGACCTCGGCCGGGTCGGCGGCGAGGACCACCGCGTCGGCGTCGGTGCCGCCGAGTTCGCGGTACAGGGCGAGGGCGGCCTCGGCCTGGCGGGGGTCGTGGTCGATGAGCGCGGTCAGCCGCACCTCGCCCTTGAGCGGGGGCAGGGCGGGCAGGTGGCAGCCACGGGCGGCGGCGCCGCACCCGATGATCGCGAGGCGTACGGGAGGCATGGGTCTCTCCTGGATTCGTCGAAGGGGTGTGACAGGGAGGGGTGTCCCGGAGGGAAGGTGACCCGGCGGGACGTGCGGGGCGGGTCGGGCCCCGTCACCGGGTGTCGGGGCCGGCGGGGTGGTGGACCCACACGTTGGGCTCGACGTAGGTGCCGTGGCCGTCCTCGGTGACGCGCAGCGGCGCCAGGGCGCCGGGCAGCAGGTGGTCCCCCGGTCCGGGCAACGGATGCCCGAGGAACTCCGCCCATCGGGACACCGGCTGACGGATCACCAAGGACCGCTCCGCGATGCCCAGTTGCCGGGCCCCGAGGTCGAAGTGGGTGCGCAACCAGGGATCGAAACAGCGCCCGTCGGGCCGACGCCAGGCCGCGTACTCACCGATCGGGATCAACGGGTAGCGCGGCTTGCGGGTGGGTCGCACCGGGATGACCACCCCGCGGGGGGCGTCGGTCGCGGCCCGCCGCCGGACCTCGGTGAGCAGTCGTTCCGCATGCCCCTCGGCCCGGTGGTCGGGATCCACCGACACGGACAGCATGCACACGGCGTCGGGCCGGTCCGGCGGGGCGTGGTCGACGCCCGCCACCAGGGCGTCGTCACTGCCGGACGGCAGCGAGGAGGCGCTGCCGTCCCAGCGGACCGGCAGCCCGTTGGCGGCCGCGACCAGGCGCCCGTCCCCGTCCACCAGGCAGAGCTGATGGGCGGGGTAGCGGTCGTACATGCCGTGCCAGCGCCAGTTGCCGGGGGACTCCCAGCTCATGAAGGCCGGCATGTTGGCGCCGATGAGGGCGTCCACCTCGGGCAGCAGCCACGGGTCCCGGGACAGGTCGGTCAGGGTGGTGGGCACCCGCGCGTCAGCCCAGCAGCCGGGTGTCGGCCGTGGCCCGCATCTCGCGGGAGCGGCGCAGGTCGGCCGTGACGCACACGCGCTTGAGCCAGCGGTCGGTGCCGTCGTAGCGTGCCTGGAACGGCAGCCGGCCGTGCACCGCGCGGTGGTTGTCGATGAAGAGGACGTCGCCCCGGTCCGCGACGACCTCCCGCATCCCGGCGTCCACGACCTTGAACAGCGCGTCGTAGGCGCGCCGCGCCTCGGTGTCCTCCTCGGGCACGGAGGTGAAGTACGGGTCCAGGCGCATGTACGGGTCCAGGCGGGAGCCGTAGAGCAGCGGCGCGAGCGGCCGCTCGTCGATCATCCGCTGGATGGTGGCGAAGCGGGCCGCCTCCTCGGCGGAGGCGATCGTGTTGTTCTTCGGCAGGTGCGATTCGTCGGGGGCGATGTGGAAGCGGGGTTCGAAGAGGATGTCGATGTCCTCGACGGACAGCGAGGACAGGTCGAGTTCGCCGACCGTGGTGGGCACGTGGTCGGGGTTGCGCAGCGCGCCGAGGATCAGGTAGTCGCTGCGGTAGGGGTGGAAGGCGTCCTCGGTGTGCCAGGTGAGCAGTTCCTTGCTGCCCATCCCGAGCTGGTCGTTCTCGTGCCGGCGGATCGGGAAGATGTCGTGCACGAGGTGGCCGTCCTGCTGGGTGGCCCATCCGAAGGGCTCGCCGAGCAGCGCCGAGTAGAGCATGAGCAGCAGCTCCTCGGGGAACTCGGGGCCGGGCCGGCCGCGGCCCCGCCAGTGGTCGGGGGTGGGGCCGATCCGCTGCTGGTCGAAGTCGTGCCCGCTGATCACGGTGTGGCCCTGGCGGTCGGCCAGCTTGAACTCGCGCAGGAACCGCTGCACGCCTTCGGGCAGCCGGGCGGCGAGCCGCGGCAGGTCGCGCAGTAGCACGGGGTCGCCGAAGGACGGGTAGTGGGCGGCCAGTTCGAGGCCGAGTTCCGCGATGGCGGAGGCCTCGTCGGGCGTCAGGGTGTAGCCGGGCGTGGACTGGTCGGTGAGGTTCGACATGCCAACTCTCGCTGAGTGGTCGGGATGGGTTGCTGCCCGCGGGCGGCCGGAGCCGGACGCGCGGGCCCTCGGGGTGGTGCGGGCCCTCAAGTGGGGGTCCTCAAGTGCGGGCCCTCGGGTGGTGGGTGCCGTCCGGTGACACGGGTTGCCCGCGACGCGGACGGCCGGTGGTGTGGACGGGCCGCGGTGTGGACGGGCCGCGGTGTGGGTGGTCCGCCGTGTGTGGGTGGTCCGCCGTGTGGGTGGCCGATCGCTCGGTGGTCGGGTGACGCGGCGGTCAGGTCCGGGCGGTCGCGCGGTCGGCGAGTGCGCCGGCGAGCCGGCGGGGGGTCGGGTGGCTGAAGAGGGCGCTCGCCCGCAGCCCGCCGGCGGTGGGACGGACCTCCCGCAGCCGTGTGAGCAGGCGCATGGCGAGCAGGGACTGCCCGCCGTGGTCGAAGAAGTCGTCGTCGGGTCCGAGTCCGGGCGCGTCCAGGACCTCGCGGAACAGCGCCAGTACGGTGTCCAGGGGCTCCCCCGCACCGGATTCCGCTGCGCCGTCCGGTGTGCGCGTCGCCGGTGGATCCGCCCCGATCACCGATCCGGGTCCAGGTCCGGTCCCGGGTCCAGATCCGGATCCGGTCCCGGGCGGCGCCGTCGGCGTGGAGGCGTCGGTGCGGGCGGCCGCCGTGGTCGCCCATGCGGCCAGCCGCCGTTTGTCGACCTTGCCGTGCGGGTTCTTCGGCAGGACGGACACCCGGTACAGCACCCGGGGCACGGCCCAGTCCGGCAGCTGTGCCTCCAGGGGCGCCACCAGCGCGTCCCGACCGGTGCCCGTGAGGCGTACGGCCTCGCCGGGCGGCGGCGCCGTCGTCGGATCGGCCGGCACGGTGAACGCCCACAGGACGGTGCCGGTCCCCGGATCGGGGAAGACCACCGCCTGGTCGACGCCGGCCGCCTCGCACAGGGCGCGCTCCACCCGGGCCGGCTCCAACCGGTGTCCGCGGATCTTGATCTGGTCGTCGACCCGACCGAGGAAGACCAACTGCCCGTCGGCGTCGATCCGGCCCAGGTCACCCGTCATGTAGAGGCGGGCGCCCGGGTCGGCGGCGTACGGGTCGGGTACGAAGCGACGGGCGGTGGCCGCCTCGTCGTCGAGGAAGCCGCGCGCCAACAGCGGGCCACCGATGTGGATCTCCCCGCTCTCGCCGTCCGGTACGGGCCGGCCGTCCCGGCGGATGCTGATGTCGACGTCGCGCAGGGGCGTGCCGAGCGGCACCTCCTCGGCGTCGGCGGGCAGCGGCCCGGTGTGGAAGGTGGAGCTGACGGTGCATTCGGTGAGTCCGTAGACGTGGGCGAGGGCGGCGGGCTGCCGTGCCTGCCAGTCCCGGTAGCGGCGGGGGTCCATCCGTTCGCCGCCGACGACGACGGTGCGCAGGGTCCCGGGTGTGGTGGCGCCGCGGGTGTCGAGCCAGCGGGCGTACTCCAGCCAGTACTGGGTGGAGAGTTCCACCACGGTGGTCCGGGTCCGGGCCAGGGTGAGGTGCAGTTCCTCGGCGTCGAGGGCGCGGGTGTCCTCGCGGCACACGACGGCCGCGCCGACGGCGAAGGCGGGGAACACCTCCTCGATCAGGACGTCGAAGCCCAGCGAGGCCACCTGGAGCCAGCGGTCGCCCGGTGTCAGCCCGAGCCGTTCCGCGACCGCGTGCGCGAACCGGCTCAGCGCGTCCCGCTCGATGACGGTGCCCTTGGGCCGGCCGGTGGAGCCGGAGGTGAACAGTACGTACGCCACGTCGGACCCGGTGGCGCGCCGAGCCTGCCGAGTCCCGTCCGCGGCGCCGGCCCCGGATCCGCCGCCGTCCCCGTCCGGGTCGTCGGGTACGTACGCCCCGTCGGGTACGTACGCCCCGTCGGGTACGTACGCCCCCTCCGGTGCGTGGCGGCCGTCGCCCAGCCACACCGTCGCGGCGGTACGGACGACCAGCTCCGCGCGGGCCGCCGGAGGCAGGCGGTCGTCGAGAACCGTGAATCCGGCTCCGGCCTTCAGGGCGGCGAGCATGCCGAGCACGGTGCGCGCGGGGTCGCCGAAGGCCAGGCCCACCAGCTTCCCCGGGGCGGCGCCGCGCCCGGCGAGGGAGGCCGCCCAGGTGTCGGTGAGCCGGTCCGCGTCTTGGTAGGACAGCACCCGTCGCGGGGTCACGAGGGCGGGCCCGTCGGCGTGGTCGCGGACCGCGAGGTCCCACCGGTCGAGCACGTCGGGCCCGGTCACGGCCGTCACCGTCGGGCCCCCCGGGTCCGCAGGAAGTCCGACAGTCCGGCGAGACCGGCCCGGAAGTCCTCCTCGGGGCCGCCGAAACCGAGCCGGGCGCCGTGCGGCATGCCGAACGCGGTGCCGGGCACCAGCAGGGTGCGGTGGCGGGCGAGCAGTTCCAGGCAGAAGCGCTCCACCGCCTCCGGTCCGGCCTGCGCGCGCTCCAGTTCGCGGAAGACGGGCAGCGCGCAGACACCGCCCTCGGGCGGCGTCCAGCGGACCTGGTCGGCGTGCCGGGCCATCCAGTCCGTCAGGTGCGCGAGGTTGCGCCGGGCCTCGGCCGCCCGCGTGCCGATCAGCTCGTCGGCGTGGCGCATGGCCCGCTCGGCGATCAGTTCGACCAGCGGCGAGAGGAACAGGGTGGTCCGGTCGCGCAGCGGGAAGGTGGCGGTGATCAGCTCCTTCGGCGCCACGGCCCAGCCCACGCGCAGGCCCGGCAGGCCGAACGTCTTGGAGAAGGTGCCGTAGGACACCGTGTGCCCGCCGTCGGCCCCGGGGTCGGGGAGCACCTCCCATCGGTGGGCGATCTCGGCGGTGGCGGCGTCCCACACGAGCACCGCGCCGGTCTCGGCGGTCCGTTCCGTCAGGGCCTTGAGTCCCTGGGTGGACAGGGTCACGCCGGTGGGGTTGTGCGGGAAGTTGACGATCACGGCCGCGGTTCCGGGCGTGATGACGTCGGCCAGCACGCCGGGGTCGATCCCGCCGTCGCGCACCGCGCGCGCCGGCAGTTCGACCACGTCGCAGCCCGCCGCCCGGGGGTAGTGGCCCAGGGAGTGGTAGATGCCCTCCTGGACGACGACCCGGTCGCCGGGTCCCAGCAGTGTGCTCAGGGTCAGTGAGATGGCCTCGCTGGACCCGTGGGTGACCAGGACCCGGTCGGCGTCGCCGCCCGCGTACCGGTCGGCGACGGCCCGGCGGATGCCGGCGCCGCCCTGGGAGACGCTGTCGTCCATGACGATCGCGTCGAGGTCGTCGACCGGGATCCGGCACAGGTCGCGTATCTCGGCGAAGGTGTAGGGATGGACGCCGCTGGAGCTGATGTCGTGGATGTCGGGGCCGAGGTGGCGGCGGTACCACTCCTCCAGCACCGGGGGTTCTTCACGCCGCGGACGCAGACTGCTCATGGCTGTGCAACTGTCCCTTCTCTACCCCTGACGGGCTTCCCGCCACCAGCGCTGCCCGGAGAGCGGGAGCGTGTCGATGGGGTCGTAGTAGTGGTAGGAGCCGCTGTGGGCGTCCGGGTCGGCCGCCTCCAGCGGGGTGAGGTAGCTCTTGCTCCAGTGCGACACCCCGAGGTCGCGGTCGTAGGCGTCGACCTGGTCGACCCACCGCTTGCCGGCCATCGGTACGTCGCACACGAGGCGCGGGGTGGAGAATCCCGGCAGGTAGCCCATGATCTGACGTTGGATCAGCTGTGCGCGGTGCAGCGGCACCCGCCAGTGCTCGGCGTTCGGGATCATGTCGCACATGTAGAAGTAGTACGGAGTGATTCCGGCGTGGTCGACGAGCGCGAAGCACAGGTCGAGCAGGTCGTGGGCGTTGTCGTTGATGCCGCGCATCAACACGCCCTGGTTGCGCACGTCGTGCAGGCCGGCGCCGAGGAGGGCCCAGGCGGCCCGCGCCACCGCGGGCGTCACCTGCTGCGCGGCGTTGGCGTGGGTGTGCAGTGCGATGCGGACGCCGCGGGCGCGGGCCTTGTGGGCCAGCCGCTCGACGCCGTCCAGCACCGGGCCGGAGTTCCAGTACTGGGGCAGGCCGATCAGCCCCTTGCTGGCGAGCCGGATGTCGCGGATCGAGTCGATGTCCAACAGGCCGTCCACGAAGCGTTCGAGTCGTGGCCAGGGCAGGTTGGCGAGGTCGCCCCCGGACACCACCACGTCCCGGATGCCGGGCGATGAACGCAGGTGGCCCAGGATCCGGTCGGCCCGGTCGACCGGCTTGAGTTGGAGTTTGTTCTTGGTGACCTGGGGGGTGGAGGTCCCCACCAGGTCCATGCGGGTGCAGTGCCCGCAGTACTGGGGGCAGGTCGACAGCAGTTCCGCCAGCACCTTGGTGGGGTAGCGGTGGGTGAGGCCCTCCACGACCCACATGTCCTGCTCGTGCAGGGAGTCCCGGTCGGCCATCGGGTGCGAGGGCCACCGGGGATGCCGGTCGGAGAACACCGGCAGCATGTAGCGGCGTACCGGGTCGTCGTAGAAGGCCTTGGTCAGCTCGCCGGGGCGGGCCGCCGCGGTGTCGGGTGCGATGGTGTTGAGCATTTGGGGCGGCAGCAGCACCGACATGGTGGCCCGGTGCAGCCGGTCCTGTTCCCAGTCCTCGTAGAACCGCTCGTCGAGCAGGTCGCCGACGACGGCGCGCAGTCCCTTCGCGTCCTTGACGCAGTGGGCGCGCTGCCACTGCGGGTCCGCCCACTCGGCCTCGGTGACCGCCCGCCATCCGGGCAGGCGCCGCCAATCCGGCTCCACGAGCGGACTGTTCCGGTACTCGTAGACCCCTTCGAGCCGCGCTGACTCCGTCTGGACGTGTGCTGTGTCCACCAGCCCGCCACCCATTCCCGTCGGTTTCGGCCGTATCGGCTTACGGGAACCGATCTTGCAGAGCCCCGGCGTTGTACACGAGGGCGTGTTGTACGGGGCACTGGGGTCGATTGCCCCTGTACAACATGGCGCCGAAGGCGGATGGTTGTACGGCCAACGAACGGCGGCGATCCTGTACGGCACAACGTGTCGCGACAAGAAGCGGAACGTTCGGGGAACGCCCCGGGACGGGCTGTCCGGAACGGCGGGCCGGCCCGGCCCGATTAGGACGAACCCGCCCTCCGAGTGGCCGGATCCATCGACTGCCGATTGATGGAAATGTCAGTGGCATGTACCAATGTCCGAGAGGTCCGGTGCGGTGTCTTTCGGTCGCCTCCGGGCCCTCGAACCGGTCCTCTTCGCGGACCCGTGCGCCACTGACCAGGTTGTACGGCACCACAGAACATGCGCTTCGCTCGTCACCATTCATCACCAGGGGAGAAGCATGCCCAGGCCAGAGCGGTTGTTAGACCCCACAGCCGGACCGCTGGAGGAGTTCGCCCACACACTGCGCGGCCTGCGGAGGCAGGCCGGCAACCCCTCGTACCGGACCATGGCGAAACGTGCCCACTACTCCGTGGCCACCCTCTCGGAGGCGGCTCGCGGACTGCACAAGCCCTCCCTGAAGGTGACCCTCGCCTACGTGGCCGCCTGCGGGGGCGATCCGGAGCCGTGGACCCGCCGCTGGCACCGCCTCAGCAGCGAACTGGAGGCGCGCGACAACCCCGCCCGGGGCCAGCCGCGCGGCGCCGGCCGGCCCGCTCACTCCGCACCGGGCGGCGGCCGCCGTCCCGGGCCGGGCGAGGCCCCCACGACGACCCGTCGGCCCGAGCCGCGTGCCGCCGCCCGGGCCGTGGCCCCGCCCGTCGCCGCCGCGCGCCGGCCCGCCGGGGACGCGTTGACCGCCGGCGAGCGGGCGGAGCTGCGGCGGCTGCGCAGCGAGGTGGAGCAACTCAGGCACGCCAACGCGGTGTTGAAGGCGGCATCGGCGATCTTCGCGGCGGATCTCCGCACAAACTCTCAGGTCGTGTACAACCCGGACGGGCGACAAGATCCGTAGGCGAGACCGGACGCCGAGCGCCCTGCGGGCCCGAGGCGGAACCGGCGGATCCCGACCGACCTTTGGGGACTGACATGCGTGTGCTCGGAGTCAACGGCTGGCCCGGCGCCAGCCACGACGGTGCGGCCTGCCTCGTCGTGGACGGCGAAGTCATCGCCCTGGCCGAGGAGGAGCGCTTCACCCGCCACAAGCACGCCTACGGGGAAGCTCCGCTCAACGCCGCCGCCTACTGCCTCGCGGAGGGCGGTCTCACCCTGGACGACATCGACGTGGTCGCCCACGGGTGGGACCTGCCCACCCTCTTCGCGGACCGTGGTCTGGACTGGTTCGACACCGACGCCGACTGCCTGGAACACCTGCTGCCCAAGGCACTGTTCCCGCGCTCCCGCGACCCGCGGCTGACCTTCGTCGGCCACCACATCGCCCACGCCGCCAGCGCCTACCACCTCTCCGGGCGCGAACGCGGCGCGATCCTCGTCCTCGACGGCCAGGGCGAGAACGAGAGCACCACCCTGGCCGTCGGCATCGACGGCGAGATCAAGACGCTGCGCGCCCACTCCCCCGGCTGGTCGCTCGGCTACTTCTACGCCGCCGTCTGCGAGTACGCCGGGCTCGGCGCGGACGCCGCGGGCAAGATGATGGGCCTGGCCTCCTACGGCACCCCCGGGGACCTCACCTTCGCCGGCGCCATCGGCTTCTCCGACGAGGACTTCACCATCGGCGTCGTCCCGCCCGACCTGCGCTCCACGGGCACGACGGACGAGGAGACGGCCACCATCCGGTACTGGCTGGAGCACCTGGAGAAGGCCCTCCCCGCCGCGCCCAACCGCGTGGTGCGGCGCTTCGACGCGCGCGCCGGCCACTACGTCAAGGTCACCGATCGGGACCCCTTCGAGTACCGCGACGTCGCCGCCACCGCGCAGGCCGCGCTGGAGCGGGCCGTCATGGGCCTGGTGCGCGGACTCCTGAGGGAGACCGGTGAGACCACGCTCCTGATCGCCGGTGGTGTCGGCTTCAACGCCACCCTCAACGGCAAGATCATGCGGATGCCGGAGGTCCGGGACCTCTTCGTGCAGCCCCTCGCCGGCGACCAGGGCGTCTCCCTCGGCGCAGCGGTCTGGGTCGCCGCCCAGGAGGGCGACCGGATCCTCCCCATGACGGGCTCGGTCGCCTGGGGACCGCAGTGGTCCCCCGACGAGGTGCGCCACGTCCTGGACGCCTCCGGCACCGCCTACTCCGAGCCCGCGGACATAGCCGCCGCCACCGCCGACGTACTGGCCGCGGGCGGGGTCTGCGGCTGGTTCCAGGGCCGCGCCGAGGGCGGTCCCCGTGCGCTGGGCCACCGCAGCATGGTCGCCGTGCCCGACCCCGAGTCCACCCGCGACCGGGTCAACGTCCGCATCAAGGACCGCGAGGCGTGGCGCCCGTTCGCCCCCAGCATGCAGGAGGAGGCCGCCGAGGCCCTCATCGGAACCTCCACCCCGCTGCCGTACATGATCGTCACCACCCCGGTGACCGAGGCCGGGGCCGCGGCCATGCCCGCCGTCGTCCACAGCGACCGCACCACCCGGCCGCAGACCGTCTCCGCGGCGGTCGACCCGCTCTACCACCGCCTCATCGGAGAGGTCGGCCGGCACACCGGGACCGCCGTGATCATGAACACCTCCTTCAACGGGCGCGACGAGCCGGTGGTGTGCGGCCCGCGCGACGCACTGGCGACCTTCCACCGGCTGCCGCTGGACGCCCTCGCCCTCGGGCCGTTCCTGATACGCCGCTCCCCCGGATCCCTCGGGGAGGCCGGCGCGTGACCGCCCCCGTACGTCCGCACGGCACCGGACCGGCCCCGGCCCCGGCGACCGGAGCGTCACCACCGCACACCCCGACCTCCGACCCGGCCGCCCCGTCGGCGCAGGAGGTCCGCGTCAGGCTCGTGGAATGGCTCGCCGAGGCGGTCCTGACCCCCGACGCCGACCTCAGCGCCCCCCTGCGCGACCTCGGAGTGGACTCCCTCGACCTGATCCGCACCGCCCGTCGCGTCGAGTCGGCCTTCGGTGTCCGGGTGCAGCTGCGCGAGCTGTTCGCCCCCGAGCTGACCACCGCCCGCCTCGCCGCGCTGGTCGCCGAACGGGCCGCCCTGCGCGGTGCGACCGAGGCCGCGCCGCCCGGCGCCGCCCACGCCCCGGTCGTCCTCACGCCCTCCCAGGAACAGGCCTGGGAGGAGCAGACGGGCGAGCGCGGCCAGTGGAACCAGGCCCTGCTCCTCACCACCCGGCCGGACGTCGACCCCGACCTCTTCGCCGAGGCCGTCCGACGCCTGGTCGCCGGACACGCCTCACTGCGCCTCGTCGTCGAGGAACGCCCGGCCCGGCGGCCCCGCCAACGGACGGCGGCGCTGTCCACGGACGACCCCGCGGACGCGGCGCTCGGCCCGGCGCTCGACACCGTCGACGTGCGGGAGGTCGCCGACGCGGACCTCGCCGCCGCGATCACCCTGCGGTGCGCGGTCGAGCAGCGCTGCCCGGACCCGTACGCCGGCCGCGTGGCCCGCTTCGTCCGCTTCGACGCGGGCCCGTCCCGGCCCGGCCGGCTGCTGATCGTCGTCCACCAGCTCGCGATCGACATGGTCTCGTGGTCCGTGCTGCTCGCGGACCTGGAGGAGGTGTACGCGGCGCTGGAGGCGGGCCGGTCCGACGTGTGGCCCGTCGAGGGCACTTCCTACCCCGAGTGGGCGCGGGCCCTCGCGGCCCACGCCCGCACCCCCGAGGCGGAGGAGCAGGCGCAGTGGTGGACGGACGTGGCCCGAACGCCCGTCGCCCTGCCCCCGGACCGCCCCGTGGCCGACGCGCGGGCCGTGAACACCGCCGCCACCGCGGCCACCCACCGCGAGGAGTTCCCCGCGGAGCTCACCGCCCGGCTCCACACGGCGGCCCGCGCCCACCGCGCCCACCCGGGCGACCTCGTCCTGCACGCCCTGGGCGAGGTGCTGGCCGAACGGCTCGACGAACCGGCGGTCCGCGTGGACGTCCTGCGCCACGGCCGCGAGGAGGCCGTCGGCGACACGCAACTGGCACGCACCACGGGCTGGTTCACCACCACGGTGCCCGTCCGCCTCGATCTCGCGCCCGGCGCTCCCGCCGAGCGTCTCGCCCGGACCGTGGGCCACCTCGCGGCCCTCCCGGGCGGCGGCGTGGGTCACGGCGCGCTCGCGCGACACGGCCGGCCGCGCATCGCCGCGGTCCTGCGGGCCGCCCCGCCCAGCAACGTCTCCTTCGACTTCGAGGGCGACGACGCCGACGCGCTGCCCCTGGGCACCCTGCTGCCGGACGTGGCCCCGGAGCCGGTCGGCGACATCACGGCCCCGCACTGGACGCGCCCGCACCCGGTCGAGGTCATCGCCACCACCGAGGACGGGACGCTGCGCGTCGAGTGGTGGTACTCCACCGCCCTGTACGGGGAGACGACCGTGCGCGATCTCGCCTCCCGGCACCGGGAGGCCCTCACCGCCCTCCTCCACGCCCTGGCCGGGTCCGACGAGGCCGCCCGGGTCGACGCCTTCGGACCTCGCCGGGTCGTCCCCTTCGACCCGGGCACCCGCTGAACACCCCACGGACGGACCGGAAGACGCCTGCCATGACCCTGCCCAGTGTGCTGGACCCCTTCTTCGCCATCGCCCACGCGGACCCGGACCGGCCCGCAGTGGTCGACAACGGAGTGACCGTCGGATACGGCCAACTGGCGCGCTGGGCGGGAGCGGTGGCCGATCTGGTGGCCACCCGCGGCCCGGCGGCCGGCGCGCCACCGGTGGCCATCCACACGCACCACAGCGTCCGCGACATCGCGGCGGTCCTCGGTACGCTCGCCGCCGGCCGTGGTTACGTCCCGGTCGGTGACGGCCCGGCCGGGCACGCCGACCGGGCCCTGCTCGCCCTCGGCTGCCGGGAGATCGTCGCCACCGCCGGGACCGAGCGGCTACCGGCCCTCGACCGCGTCCTGCGGCCCAACTGGGGCCGCTCGCAGGACCCGCTGCGCACGGCCGGCGAGCCGGTCCGGCCGCAGGATCCCGCGTACGTCCTGTTCACCTCGGGTTCCACCGGCGCCCCCAAGGCGGCCGTGGTCCCGCACGGCGCGCTGCACGCCGTCCTGCCGCACCTGCGCGGGCAGTACGGCGTCGGTCCCGGCACCGTCGCGCTCAATTTCCACCGGGTGGACGGCGACACGAGCCTGGAGGAGATCCTGCCGGTCCTGCTGTCCGGCGGGCTCGTCGTCCTCGACGAGGACAGCGAGGCGGACCTCGACCGGGTCCTGACCGATCACGAGGTCACCCTCGTCAACCTGCCCGTCGACTACTGGCACCTCTACACCTGCCACCTGTTGGACACCGGCCGCCCCCTGCCCCGCTCGGTCGAGACCGTCGTGATCGGCGGCGAGGCCGTCCGCCCCGACATGTTGGACCGCTGGCGGCGGCTCGGCGCCGATCACGTCGTCCTGCTCAACACCTACGGGTCCACCGAGACGACGCTGGTCACCCACAGCGCCGTCCTCGCCGGGCCGGGCGCCCCCGCCGGGTTCCCCGACGGACTGCCGATCGGCCGCCCGTTGCCCTCCGTGCGGCAGACCGTCGAGCCCCGGCCGGACGCCCCGCACGGTCCGGGTGAACTCCTGGTCTCGGGTCCGCAGTTGGCCACCGGGTACGTCGACGATCCGGAGCGCACCGCCGCCCGGTTCGTCGAGACCGACGCGGGCGGCGGCACCGAGCGGTGGTACCGCACCGGCGACCTGGTCACCGAGGCGGCCGACGGCTCGCTCGTCTTCCACGGCCGCATCGACCACCAGGTCAAGATCCGCGGGCACCGGGTGGACCTGCTGGACGTCGAAGGGGCCGTGGGCGGGCTCCCGGGTGTGACGGCCGTCGCCGCGGCCGCGCACGCCAAGGGCGATCACACGGCCCTGGTGGCCTTCGTGGTCCTGGCGCCCCCGGAGCCCGACGTACGGGACGCCGCCGGCGGGGCGGGACCGGAAGCCGCCGCGGCGGCCCTGCGCGAGCGGCTGCGGGCCACCGTGCCGGGCCCCTTCGTACCCGACCGGATCCTCGCGGTGCCCGAGCTGGTGCACACCCGCACCGGCAAGGTCGACCGCGCGGGCACCCGGGACCGGTACCTGTGAGCAACCGACTCTTCGACGCCTCCGTCGACCCCGCGGACCTGCCCGAGGCGGACGTCCGCGGCCCCTGGGCGTACCTGTGGTGGCTGGCCCGGATCCGCCCCTGGCCGCTCGTCCTCGCCGCCGTGCTCGGCGCCCTCTGGATGGTCCCCCTCGCGCTGATACCGCTGGTCATCGGACGCGCCATCGACGAGGCCGGCGAGTCGGGCGGGCAGGCCGGGCTGTACCTGTGGTCACTGCTCACCCTCGGCCTCGGCATCCTCCAGGCCGTCGCCGGCGCGGGCCTCATCCAGGCCGCCGTCGGCGCCGAGGCCCACGCCCTGTCGGTCACGCACCGCGTGCTGGTGCGGCAGGTCGTACGGCTCGGCGCCACCCTGCGCGACGAGGCCCGCTCGGGGGACGTGGCCGCCTCCGCCGCAGCCGACGTGGAGAGCATCGGCAACACCTTCGAGGTCGTCGGCCGCACCATCGGGGCGGTCGTCGCGGCCGTCCTGGTGGCCGTCGCCCTCACGGTCACCTCGCCGGTACTCGGGCTGGCCGTGCTCATCGGTGTCCCCGCCGCGGTCCTCGGGATCGGCCCGCTGCTGCGGCCGCTCCAGGAGCGCGACGAGGCCCAGCGCGAGCAGATGGGCATCGCCACCTCGCAGGCCGGCGACATCGTGGCGGGCCTGCGCATCCTGCGCGGCATCGGCGGCGAGGCCGGTTTCGCGGAGGGTTTCCGCCGCACGAGTCAGCGGGTCCGGCGGGCGGGCGAGTCGGCCGGGCGGATGGAGGCCTGGCTCCAGGCGGCCGGGGTCCTCCTTCCCGGTCTGGTCACCGTCGGCATCGTCTGGCTCGGTGCCCGCCTCGCGCTGGACGGCGCCATCACCGCCGGTGAACTCGTCGCGTTCTACGGCGCCTCCGCCTTCCTCACCCTTCCCGTCAGCACGGCCACCGAGGCCGCCGAGACCCTGAGCCTCGCCAAGGTCGCCGCCGGCCGCGTCTGCGCGCTGCTGCGGCGGGCCCCAGGCTCCGTCCGCCCCGAGCGACCCGAACCGTTGCCGGCCGGCGCCCTCGCGCTGACCGACCCGGCCACGGGCATCAGCGCGGCCGCCGGCCGGCTCACCGTGGTCACCGCGCCCGCCGACCGCACCGGTCGGCTGGCGGACCGGCTGAGCCGGCCCGGCGCCGCCGACGCCCCGGCCGTCCTGCTGGGCGGCGTACCCCTGGAACGGGCCGATCCCGACGAGCTCTCCGCGCGGCTGCTGCGTTCGGGACCGGCCGACGTCCTCTTCAGCGGCACCGTGCGGGAGGAGCTGACCGCCGGTTCCGCCCGGTCCCGGGAGGCCCTGGCCCGGGCCCTGTTCGCCGCCGACGCCGCCGACGTCGTCGGCCTGCTGCCCGGCGGCCTGGACGCCTGGTTGGACGAGGGGGGCCGCACCCTTTCCGGCGGGCAGCGCCAGCGGCTGGTCCTCGCCCGCGCCCTGCTCGCGGACACCGACCTGCTGGTCCTGGAGGATCCGACCGCCTCCGTCGACGCGCACACCGAGGCCCGGATCGTCGGCCGGGTCGCCGCCCTGCGCGCCGGCCGCACCACGGTCGTGTTCAGCGACAGCCCGCTGTGGCGGGGCGCCGCCGACCACGTGGTCCGCCTCGACGCCGAACCCGCCACCGGCGGCCCCGACCGCTCCGCGGGAGTGCCCTCATGACCACCACCCCCGTCCAGGCACCCGCCCCGGGGCCCGGCGCCGACACCGACCCGCAACCCACCGGTGGCCCCGGCGGCCGGTTGCCGCTCGCCGACCGGGCCGAGGTCCGGGCCTGGGTCGGCGCCTTCCTCCGCGGTGAGGCCCGCCGACTGGCCCTGACCTTCGCACTGTTCGCCGCCGCCCTGGTGGCCGGCCTGGTCGGCCCCCGGCTCCTGGGGCACCTGGTCGAGTCGGTCAAGGACGGCACCACCACCGGCCGGGTCGACGTGCTGGCCCTGGCCTTCGTCGCCGTCCTCGTCGGGCACGCCCTCCTCGCCCGCGCCGCCCGCACCCGGGCCACCCTGCTCGGCGAACGCGTCCTCGCCCGCACCCGCGAGAACTTCGTCCGCCGGATCCTCGGACTGCCGCTGTCCGAGGTGGAGGCGGTCGGCACCGGCGACCTGCTCAGCCGGGCCACCACCGATGCCGATCGACTGAACGAGAGCATCCGGCAGGCCGTCCCCCGCATCGCGCTGGCCGCCGTCACCCTGGTCTTCACCTTCGCGGCCATCCTGCTCACCTCGCCGCTCCTCGCCCTCGGCCTGCTGGCCGGCGTACCGTTCGCCGTCCTGTCGACGTGGTGGTACCGGCCGCGCGCCACCCGGGCCTACGAGCGGCTCCTCGCGCAGGAGGCCGACGTACTGGCCGTCACCCACGAGACCGCGCGCGGCGCGGCCACCGTCGAGGCCCTCGGGCTCGGCGGGCGCCAGATCAGGCGCCACGGCGCTGCCGTGGACCGGGTGGTGCGCACCCGGCAGCGCACCACCTGGCTCCAGACGATCTGGTTCCCGAGCCTGGACCTGGCCACGATGGTCCCGATGGCGCTCACCCTTCTGATCGGCGGACTCGCCTACCAGCGGGGCGAGGTGGGGCTGGCGGAGCTGACGGCGGTCGTGCTCTACGTGCAGGCCCTCGGCGAGCCCCTGAACGACCTGCTGACCTGGACCGACGAACTCCAGATCGGCAACGCCGCGCTCCGCCGCATCCTCGGGGTGGAACGCCTGCCCCGCGAGGTGCCGCAGCCGCCGGCGGCCACCGACGGCCACGCCATCAGCCTGCGGGGGGTGGACTTCGGCTACGGGGCCGGCCGTCAGGTCCTCACCGGCATCGACCTCGAAGTCGCCGCCGGCGAACGCCTGGTGGTCGTGGGTGCTTCCGGCGCGGGCAAGTCCACCCTCGGCAAGGTCCTCGCGGGCGTGCACCACGCCACGCGCGGGACCGTGCGGATCGGCGGCGCCGACGTCACCACCCTGCCGGTGGAGCAGCTGCGGCGGGAGATCGTGCTCGTCACCCAGGAACAGCACGTGTTCACCGGGACGGTGCGGGACAACCTGCTGCTGGCCCACGACGGCGCCGGGGACGAGGGCGAGGACGGGGCTGCGGACGCGCGGCTGTGGCAGGCGCTGGAAACCGTGCTCCTCGCGGACTGGGTGCGCTCCCTGCCCGACGGCCCGGACAGCGACATCGGGCCGGGCGCGGCCCTGGTGTCCCCGTCCCACGCCCAACAACTGGCGCTCGCCCGGCTGCTGTTGTCGGACCCGTACGCCCTGGTCCTCGACGAGGCCACCGCGCTGCTGGACTCCACGGCGTCGCGCCGGGTGGAGCGCTCGCTCGCCGCCCTGATCGAGGGACGTACGGTCATCTCGATCGTGCACCGACTGGAGTCCGTGCGCGACGCGGACCGCATCGCGGTCATGGACGGCGGAAGGATCGTCGAGCTGGGCAGCCACGACGAACTCCTGGCGGCCGACGGGGCCTACGCCGCCCTCTGGCGCTCGTGGGACGCGGCACGCCGCACCTGAACGGCGACCGGCCACACCCACGGCCACGCCGACGGCCGGCTCGTGGGCGGCGGCCTGCTCGCGGTCATCGCGCGGCGGCGGCCGCCCACTGTTCCAGCAGGTCGTCGGTGGTGACGACGGAGGCGACGAGGACGAGCGAGTTGCGGATCACCTCGGCGGTGCAGGAGGCGGGCACCCCCGCGATGGCGTCGGCCGGTACGACCACCCGGTAGCCGAGGTTCACGGCGTCGAAGACGGTGTTCGGGATCGCGATGTTCGAGGAGACCCCGGTGACGACGAGCGTGCGGACTCCGAGGTTGCGCAGCAGCGCGTCGAGGTCGGTACCCGCCATCGGGGAGAGCCCGTGGAGCCGGCGCACCACCAGGTCCTGCTCCGCCACGACGATCGGTGGCGCGATCTCCACCGCCCCGGTTCCGGTCAGCTGGCGCACGGGGAGTTTCCCGGCGGCGCGGAACAGTCGGGCGTTGGCGTTGGCCCCGCGTCCGTCGGGCCGCCGTTCGGCGACCGCGTGCACCACCTGCACGCCTGCCGCGCGCGCGGCGTCGGCCAGCGCGGCCACCCGGCCCAGCATCCCGGAGTCCCTGGCCTCCTTGGCCAGCTCGGGCAGGGCGCTCTCCTCGCCGACGACGCCGTTCTGGCATTCGACGGTGAGCAGCGCGGTGGTGGCGGGATCGAGATCCGGCATGGCTCCCCCTGGTGCGGCGACGGAAGAGCCCCCATGATTCCTGACACATAGTCAGATGTGAAGGGACGTGGGCGGATGGACGGCACCCAACGGCGGGGACGCCGCATCATGATGACCGACGGGGAGGTGGACGCCTTCCTGCGCGAACAGCGGACCTGCCGGGTGGCCACGGTCTCCCCCGACGGGCGCCCGCACGTGGGCGCGCTGTGGTTCGTCTGGGACGGCGAGTCGCTGTGGCTGTACTCGATCACGCGCAGCCGGCGCTGGTCCGACCTGCGCGCGGATCCCCGGATCTCGGTGGTCGTCGATTCCGGGGAGGCGTACGACGAACTGCGCGGGGTGGAGCTGTCCGGCAGCGTCACCTTCGTCGGCGAGGCGCCCCGGACCGGGGAGCCCTGCCCGGAACTGGCCGAGGCGGAGCGGCTCTTCCCGGTGAAGAACTTCGGCATCGAGGAGATGCCGCACGACGGTCGGCACGCATGGATCCGGCTCACCCCGGACTCGGTGGTGTCCTGGGACTTCCGCAAGATCTGACGGCGCGCGGCCCCGATCCCTCCGGGCCCGAGCAGCCCCCGCCCCCGAACCCGGACCTTCCGAGCGCGAGTTCGGCCGGGGGCGCCCGGTCCCGGACGACCGCCGGAGGCCGACATCCCTCACGGCCGGGCCCGCGCCGGCACTCCCGGACCCACCGGCGCCCCCGGACCGACCGGCGCCTCCCGCACCTGCGCGGCCGCCTCGCGCAGCGCCTCGACGGCGGCCCGGATCGAGGGCCTGCGGCCGGCGTCGGCCCGCCAGACGGCGTACACGTGTCGTCGTACGGTGTCGCAGACGGGGAGCAGCCTGACGCCGGGCGGTACGGGGCCCCGGCCCATCCGGGGCGTCACGCAGACGCCCAGCCCGGCCTCCACGAAGGCGAGCTGGGTGTGGTGCTCCTCGGCGATGTGACGGATGCGCGGCTCGATGCCGGTGCCCCGCAGCGTGAAGACGAGCCACTCGTGGCAGAACTGCCCCTCGTTCCAGGAGATCCAGTCGTCGTCGGCGAAGTCGGCGAGGGAGATTCCGGTGCGGTCGGCCAGCGGGTGTCCGGCGGGAACCGCGATGTCGACGCCGTCGTCCAGGAGGTGGGTACGGGTCAGCTCGCCCGGGACCGGCATGCGCTTGTTGTGCCAGTCGATGGCCAGGGCCATGTCGAGGTCCCCGCGCACGACGGCGGCCATGCTCTCCTCGGGCTCCCGCTCCCGTACGAGCACCCGCAGTTCGGGGTGCCCTTCGCGCAGGGACGTCAGGGCGCGGGGCAGCAGACCGCGCATGGCCGTCGGGAAGGCGCCCACCCGCAACTCCCCCACGGCGCAACCCCTTTGGGCCTCCACGTCGGCCTGGGCCAGCTCGACCTGCGAGATGATCCGGGCCGCGTGGTCCGCGAGCAGCCGCCCCGCGTCCGTGAGCCGGACCCCGCGCCCGTTCCTGGCGAGCAGGGGCTGCCCGACCTCCCGCTCCAGTTTGGCCATTTGCTGGGAGACGGCGGAGGTGGTCACGTGCAGACCACCGGCGGCCCCGCTGACCGAACCGTGGCGGGCGAGGGCGTCGAGGGTGCGCAGGCGCTCCAGGTTCAACATGTAAGCGATGCTACGGCGTCGCCCGCAAGAAGTCTCGCTTGTCCTACGAGGTCGCGCGCAGGAGAGTAAACCGCATGAGCGCACCCGCCCCCTCCCGCCCCACTCCCCGACCCTCCCCCGCCGCAGCGCAGGCCGCGCCCCCTCCCGGCCGGCCCCGTACCGCCGGCTCCCGGCTGGACTGGCGGCTGCGCTTCGCCCTCCTCTCGGTGATCTGGGGCTTCAGCTTCCTGCTGATCAAGGTGGGCACCGAGGCGTTCGCCCCCTTCCAGGTCGCCCTGGGCAGGGTCTTCTTCGGAGCACTGGCCCTGCTCGCGGTCCTGCTGGTGCGCCGCGAGCCGCTGCCCCGCACCGCGCGCACCTGGGCCCACCTGACGGTGGCGGCGCTGCTGCTGAACTCCGTCCCGTTCTCGCTCTTCGCCTACGCGGAGCTCAGCATCCCGTCGAGCCTGGCCGGGATCTGCAACGCCACTTCCCCGCTGTGGGGCATGGCCCTGTCCCTGGTCGCGCTCTCCGAGGACCGTCCGACGCGGCGCCGTTTCGCCGGGCTGGGGCTGGGCTTCCTCGGCGTCCTGACCGTGCTCGGCGCCTGGCAGGGCTTCGCCGGGGTCGACGCCAAGGGCACCGCGCTCGCCCTGCTGGCCGCGCTCTGCTACCCGATCGGCTGGATCTACGTACGCCGGACGCTGGCCGGCGCCCCCGGTTCCCCGGTGGCCCTCACCGGAGCCCAGCTGCTCATCTCGACCGTCCAACTGGCCGCCGTCAGCGCGGCGTTCACCTCGGTACCCGTCTCGTTCCCGCTGTGGCCGACCCTTTCGGTGATCGCCCTGGGCGCCCTGGGCACGGGCATGGCCCTGCAGATGCAGTACCGGTTGGTGACGGAGGTCGGCCCGACCACCGCCCAGATGGTCACCTACTTCATCCCGGTGATCGCGACCACGGCGGGCGTCCTGGTCCTCGGCGAGCAGCTGCACTGGAACACCCCGGTCGGCGCGGCCGTCGTCCTGGCCGGCGCCGCCCTCACCCAGGCCCGCCCGAGGACCCGCGACCCAAAGGCCCCCCGCCCGGAGCGGGTCCGTCGGGCGGCCCTACCCTGGCGGCGATGATCACCGCACGTCTCTCCGGGGGGACACCTTGAGCCCAGCCCTCGCCCTGTTCGCACTCGGCTCCGTCGCGCTCGTCTGCGGAACCTGGGTGGCCACGAACCTGCGCGGCTCCGCCGACGCCCTGGAGCGGCGCGCGGCCGCAGCCGCCGAGCTGACGGCGCACGCGCGCGGCGACCTCGGCCCGCCCCGGCAGATCATGTCCGCCGGGGTCTACCGATTCCTGGGCGGGGTCATCGGCTCCGCCGGCTTCGTCCTCCTCCTGGTGTCCCTGGTCGAATACGCGAGCTGAGGGGGGCGGCCCCGCGCGGGGCCGCCCCCCTCGTCCCGGTCCGGGCGCCTCGCCCCGGCCCGCGGCCCCTGGTCTCAGTCCCGGCGTCCGCCGAGTACGGGACGCACCGCCGAGGCCACTGCGTCGGCCAGCGGGGGAACTTCGGCCGGCGCGAGCCCGGAGACGGTGATCCGCACCGCCGGCCCCGAGTTCACCCGGAACCGGGCTCCCGCCGTCACCGCCCAGCCGGCCGTCAACAGCCGGGTCACCACGGCCGTCTCGTCGGACACCGGCACCCACACGTTCATTCCGCTGCGCCCGTGAGCCCGCACCCCCCGCTCGGCGAGCGCGGCGACCAGCGCGTCCCGCCTGACCCCGTACGAGCGGGCCACCGTCGCCGGGTCGACCGCGCCGGTGGTCCACAGTTCCACCACCGCGTACTGGAGCAGCCGGCTCACCCAACCCGGGCCCAGCCCCTGCCGGCCGCGGACCCGGTCCATCGTCACGGCGTCGCCGGTCAGCACGGCCAGCCGCAGGTCCGGGCCGTACGCCTTCGCCGTCGAGCGGATCAGTGCCCAGTGCCGGGTGACGCCGCCGAGCGCGCACAGCGGGAGGTCCACGATCCCGTGACCGTGGTCGTCGTCGATGACCAGCACGTCGGGGTGGGCCGCCAGCAACTCCCGCAGGAGCTCCGCCCGCTGCGCGCCGACCACCGCGCCCGTCGGGTTCTGCGCGCGGGCCGTCACCACCAGGGCCCTGGCTCCTTCGGCCAGCGCCCCGGCCACCGCGTGCGGCAGCGGGCCGTCGTCGTCGACGGCGACCGGGAGCACCCTCAGGCCCAGCGCGGGGGCGAGGTCGAGCACGCTGCCCCAGCCCGGGTCCTCGACGGCGACCGCGTCGCCGGGCCGCAGGTGGGCCGCCAGCACCCGTTCGATCCCGTCCAGCGCGCCGGAGGTCACGGCGAGGGCCCCGGCCGGAACGCCGTCCGCCGCGAAACCGGCCCGGGCGAGGGCGGCGAGCTCGGGGACCACGGGGTCCTGCCCGTACAGGGTCGGGGCCTGCGCGTACCGCCGGGCGGCCGCCGCCAGCGGCCCCTCCAACGAAGGCAGCAGGGACAGGTCCGGGTTGCCCTGCGCGACGTCGCGCACCCCATCGGGCACGGCCGTGCGCAGCGAGCTCCGGGGGGCGGTCGCGGGCCGGTGCCGCACCCGGCTGCCGCGCCGGCCGTCCGTTTCGATGACCCCGCGCTCGCGCAACGTCCGGTACGCGGCGGCCACCGTGTTGGGATTCACCCCCAACTCACCGGCCAGTTCCCGCATCGCGGGCAACAGCGCTCCCGGCTCCAGGGCGCCCGATCCGACGCCCGCTTCGACACTGGCCGCGATTTCCGATGCGCGACGCCCACTGATCCGATACTCTCCTAGCACAAACAACATTATGCACTAGTACAACGGAGTTCGCACCATGACCACCACGCCCGCCGCCTACGAGCCCACCGACCGCACCGTCCCCAGCCGCTCCCGCGACCGGGCGCGCTACGACCGGGAGACCGTGTACTCGATACTCGACCAGGCCTACGTGTGCCACCTCGGCTTCGTCCGGGACGGCGCGCCGGTGGTCCTCCCGACCCTCTTCGGGCGCGTCGGTGACACGCTCTACGTCCACGGTTCCACCGGCTCCCGCCCGCTGCTGGCCGCCGGCAGGACCGACCCGGGGCTGCCGGTCTGCCTCACCGTGACCCACGTCGACGGCCTGGTGCTGGCCCGCTCGGCCTTCCACCACTCCCTCAACTACCGCTCGGTGGTCGTCCACGGCGTCGCCCGGCAGGTCACCAACGAGGCGGAGTGCCGGATGGCGCTGGACGCCCTGGTCGACCACGTCGTACCCGGCCGCTCCGCCGATTCCCGGCCCGCGAACGCCCGTGAACTCGCCGCGACGGCCGTGATCCGGCTGGACCTGGAGGAGGTCTCGGCGAAGCTGCGCACCGGCGGGCCGAACGACGACGCCGAGGACCTGGACCTGCCGTTCTGGTCGGGCGTCGTCCCGGTCGCCCCGGCCTACGGAACGCCGGTCCCGGCCGCCGACCTGGCCCCGGGCATCGCCGCTCCGGACTACCTCGCCGCGCTCTGAACCCCGGGGGCGGGCCGGACCTCCGCCGGCTCGTCCTCCGGCTCGTCCGCGGGCCTGCGCGCCTCGGCGCCGATGAGCGCGCCGACGGACGCGAGGAGCAGTACGGTGCCCAGCACCACGGCCCCGGTCAGGTGCTCCCCGAGCACCCCGACCGCGATCGCCGCGGCGCTCACCGGCTCGATCAGCATGATCACCGATACGGTCGCCGCGCGGACGGACGCCGCCCCGGTGAAGTAGAGCGCGTACGCCAACGCCGTCGGCACGGTGGCGACGTACAGCAGCAGCCACAGCACCCGCACCGTGTCGGCGGTGTGCGGCACCAGCCCCTCCAGCGCCGCGAGCGGCAGCAGGCACACCGTGCCCACGCCGACCGACCACGCCGTGGTGACGAGCGGGTCGCCGCCCTCCCCGCGCCGTCCGAGCCAGCGCGCCCGCAGGGTCATCGCCGCGTAGCCGGCGGCCGAGAGCAGCGCCCAGAACACCCCGAGCGGCCGCACCTCCCCGCCGCCCGAACCCAGGACGAGCACGGCGAGCCCGGCGAGGGCGCCGCCGACGGCGGCCGATCCGCCCCGGCCCAGCCGCTCGCCCATCCAGTACCGGCCGCCGACGGCGATCAGCACGGGCCCCGCCCCCAGGGTCACGACGGTGCCGACGGCCAGGCCGGTCTCCCGCACGGCGCCGAAGTACGCGGCCTGGAACACGGTGAACATCAGGCCCGTCCCGATGAGCGAGGCGACGGAGGGCCGGTGCGTCCGGCCCCGGCCGCGGACGGCTGCGGGACGCCGGCCGACTCCGGATCGACGTACGGCTCCGGAACGACGCAGGGCTCCTGGGCGGCGTACGGCGAGCACCCCCAGCAGCACGACGAGCCCGCCCGCGCACCGCCAGAAGGACAGGGCGAGCGGGCCGAGGTCGCTGGCCAGGAAGAGGAGGGAGGCGGCGGCCCCGGCGGTGCCCCAGGCAACTCCGGCGACGACGAGGTACAGCAGATCGCGCCCGGTGGCGGGCGAATGGTTCGACACGTGGTTCTCCGCGCATGCGTGAAGGATGAGGAAAGCGGGTCATCGCTTCGCGGGCAGCACGAACCCGCCCCGGGCCGCCGGAGGGCGGCCGGGACGGGTGGGTCCTCAAGGGAGCAGCCACCCGCCCGGTCCTGCGCGGGAATCCCCGCGGGCACCCGCACGACGGGCGGGCACCGCGGAGCGTCCGGACAGGACCTAGGCGGCGGGAGGCGGAAGCACGGTCGAAGGCATGGTCCGTACCCTACGGGCTCCTCCACCGACCTGACCAGGCCGGTCGCCCGGCGGCCGCGTCACACCCGGGTGTGCTCCAGGTCGAGCACGGCGGGGTCGGCCGCCGCCGGCGGGGTCGGCCGGGCGGACTGTGCGATGAAGGCGCCGCTCAGGACCAGTGCCCCGCCGACGATCTGCGGGAGGGAGAGGTGTTCGCCGAGCAGGATCCACGCGAGGACGGTGGCGATGACGGCCTCCAGGCACGCCACCACGCCCGCCACCTGCGGGGAGAGCTTGCGCACCGAGACCACTCCGGTGACGTACGCGAACACGGTGGCGACCAGCACCACCCAACCGAGCAGGGCGAGCGCGGGCACCGCCAGGTCGCCCAGGGCCGCGTCCCCGCCCAGTACCCCCCAGTCCATGTTCCAGGGCCGGGCGATCACGGTCATCACCAGGGTGCCGATGATCATTCCGTAGGCGATCACGCCCATCGGGTCGGGCACGTCGTCCCCGTCGGCCCCCTGGTCCGCGAAGACGAAGTAGCAGGCCTGGCAGCAGGCGGCGGCGAGACCGAGCAGCACACCGAGCGGATCCAGGCTCAGACCCGCCCAGATCTCGACCACGCAGGCCAGGCCGACGACGGCCACCGCGGCCCCCGCGGCGGCGGCCCGGGTCACGGGCTTGCGCTGGACGAAGCGGATCCACCCGAGCAGGAGGGCCGGCCCCAGGTACTCCAGGAGCAGGGCCACGCCGACCGGGATCCGGGACAGGGAGGCGAAGTAGAACGCCTGCACGCCGGCGACGGCTATGAGCCCGAAGCCGGCGAGGAGCAGGGGCTTGCGCCGTACGAGATCACGGTGCCGCCAGGCGAGGGGGGACAGCACCAGCGCCGCCCCGGCCACCCTGAGCCACACCATGTGGAGCGGGTCCAGCCCCGCCTCGATCAGCGGCTTCGCCGCGACCCCCGAACCACCGAACGCGCACGCCGAGACGAGGGCGAGGCCCAGTCCGGCGTTCTTCCCTGACGCTTGCATCCGGCCATCATGGCAGGACCGGTCAGCACCGTCACGCCTATGACGCCTGTTGAGACGCAGCCGAGACCGGGGCTCCGGCGATCCTTCGTATCTGACAGGTCGTCAGTATTGAATGTTGGGGTCGCCGGGACTACCTTCCGCCGCACGTACCCGACGAGAAGGGGTGGACGCATGGCTGAAGTCACCGCGGAATCACGCATCGAGGCGCCCGCCGCGCAGCTGTGGGCCCAGCTGACGGACTGGGACGCGTACGGGCAGTGGAGCATGACCCACACCAACTTCCCGAAGGGCGGACCCGAGACCCTCGCGCTCGGCGCCACCTTCGCCGAGAACATGAAGATGATGGGCTTCCCCGCCGAGGTGCTGTGGACCGTTTCGGAACTGGAGGACGAACGCCTCTTCGCCATCACCGGCAAGGGCCCCATGGGCGTGGCCGTCCTGACCCGCTACACCCTGACCGAGGACGGGGACGCCACCACCGTCCGCATCGACGGCGAGTTCACGGGCGCGGCCGTGTCCCTGATGGCGGGCAAGCTCAAGGACTCGGCCACCGCGGCGCTGAACGAGTCGCTGCGCAAGCTGGCCGGCCTGGTCGTCTGACCAACGCCCACCGGAGCCCGCCCGATCCCCACGGGCCGGTTCCATCCGTACGGAGCCGGTTCGATGCATCGGGACGGCGACATGACGGCGCGCCCCGCGAGGCTTCTCGCGGGGCGCGCCGTCGTTCGCATCCGGGGCGGCCGTCGGACGGGGGCCGGGGGCCGCCGGGCGGCTCAGTGCTCGTCCGCCAGGATCAGGTAGAGCTTCTTGCGGGCGTCGTTGATCACGGCGAGGGCCTTTTCCCGCTGCTCGGGCGAGCCGGTCTTGAAGACCTGCCCGAAGGCCTCCATCAGACCGACCCCGGCCGTGCGGACCTCGTGCATCGCCTCGAAGTCGAAGCCCCTCCCGGCGTCCGCCCAGGGGGCGTCCGGACCGGACTCGGCCTCGGCGCGGCCGGCGTCGGTGAGGGTGAACAGCTTCTTGCCGCCCTCGCTCTCGCTGACGATGAGGCCCTCGTCCTCCAGGAGCTGGAGGGTCGGGTAGACCGAGCCGGGACTGGGCTTCCACGCCCCGCCGCTGCGCTCGCCGATCTCCTGGATCATCTCGTAGCCGTGCATCGGCCGGTCGGTGAGCAGCGCCAGGATCGAGGCGCGCACGTCACCGCGCCTCGCCCGACCCCGCGGTCCACCGCGGCCGCCGCGCCCCCCGAAGGGGCCGCCGCCGAAGGGCGGGCCGAACGGCCCGAACGCGGCACGCCGCTCCCGGAACTCCTCCCGACGGTCGGGCCCGCAGTGGCCGTGACCCCGCCCGTGCTCATGCCCTTGTCCATGGTCGTGCTGTCCACGTGAACGCATCACTGCGCTCCTTTCGTCATCGCTTGTCATTGCGGTCGTCGTCTTTCGACTCCTTCACTATCGCTGATCCATCGCGATGCGTCAACGATATATCGGAAACTATCGCCGACACTCGCCCATGGACGGGATCGCCATGGTTGGGAACGTGCCGGATCGCGACCGCACGCGGGCCGCCCCGATTCCGGCGCCACCGCGCGGGGAAGCCCCGGTCAGGAGCCGATCCCGGCTCGGATCGACCCGGCGGGCCGCGCGCGGGATCCTCGACGCGAACCGCGTCACCGTCGCCGGGCCCACCGCGGTTCCGACCGTGGTGCGCCGCCCACCGGCCGGGACGGAACCGGGGGCATCCGGCCCCCGTCCGCCCCGGGCGGGCGATCCCCCGGCGGCGACCAGGCCAGTCGGCCCCGATTGGCCTTTGTCCGGTTCCGGCGCACCGCCCTACCGTCGGATCCATGCGCATCCGAATCGTCGACGCCTTCACCGACCGCCCCTTCCACGGGAACCCCGCCGGAGTCCTGCTCCTGGACGGACCCTTCCCCCCGGACGCCTGGCTCCAGCGGGTCGCCGCCGAGGTGAACCTGTCCGAGACCGCCTTCGCCCGCCCCCTGCCGCCCGGCGGGGACGCCGACTGGGCGCTGCGCTGGTTCACCCCGGCCGCCGAGGTCGACATGTGCGGACACGCCACCCTCGCGACCGCCCACGTCCTCGCCTCGAACGGGCTCGCGGAGGGCCTGATCCGCTTCGACGCGCGCTGCGGCGTCCTCACCGCCCGCGCCTGCGACGACGGCTCGATCACGATGGACTTCCCGACGTCATCGCTGACGCCGGTGGACCCGGACCCCGCGGTGGCCCGCGCGTTGGGCGCCGGGATCAAGTCGGTGCACGACACGTCCGCCCACATCGGCGACCTGGTGGTCGAGCTGGCCGACGAGCGGGCCGTGCGCGAACTCACCCCCGACCACGCCGCCCTGCGCGCCCACTCCCGCCGCGGGGTGATCGTCACCGCGGCCGCCGAGAACCCGGACCTCGGCTACGACTTCGTCTCGCGCGGCTTCTTCCCCGCCGTCGGCATCGACGAGGACCCGGTCACCGGCAGCGCCCACACCGCGCTCGCGCCCTTCTGGGGCGAGCGCCTGGGCCGCACCGGGATGACCGGCCTGCAGGGCGGAGCCCGTACCGGTCTGGTCCGCGTCACCCTGGCCGGCGAGCGCACCCTCCTGACCGGGCACGCCGTCACCGTCCTCGACGGCGAACTGCTCACCGCCCCCTGAAGCTCCCCCGACCCCCGGCTACGGGGTGGGCAGCCAGCCCACCTTGCCCGCGAGCAGCGCGTACCCGCCGAAGGCGACGATGTCGAGCAGCGCGTGCGCGACGACGAGCGGGCCCACCCGGCCCCAACGGCGGTAGGCCAGCACGAAGACCACGCCCATCACCATGTTGCCGATGAAGCCGCCGATGCCCTGGTAGAGGTGGTACGAGCCGCGCAGCACGGAGCTGGCCAGCAGCGCCGCCATCGGGGACCAGCCCAGTTGGTCGAGCCGGCGCAGCAGGTAGGCCAGCACGATGACCTCCTCCACCACGGAGTTCTGCACCGCGGAGAGGATCAGTACGGGGAACTTCCACCAGACGTCGGGCAGCGCCTCGGGCACGACCGTCAGGTTGAAGCCGGTCGCGCGGGCGGCCAAGTAGAAGGCGAGTCCGGCGCTGCCGATCCCGGCGGCCACGAGCGCCCCGCGCCCCAGGTCCTGCCACGGCCGGGTCCGGTCGAAGCCCAGGACCCGCAGCCCGGGCGCCCCCTCGCGGGTCAGCAGGTGCGCCACGAGCAGCACGGGGACGAGCGCCGACGCGATGCCGAACAGCTGCCAGGCGAGGTCCAGCCAGGGCCGGCCGGGCGCGTACGAGCCGTTGAGCGTGGCGGCCTGGTCCTTCAGGCCGCCCGGCTTCGTGAGCGAGCCGATGAAGCTGATCAGCGCGGAGACCCCGCTCGCGCCCAACGACAGCGCGAGCACGAGCAGCGTCTCGGTGCGCAGGACGCCCCGACGCCGCCCGTCCTCGTCGAGCTCCACCACCACCGGCTCCGCGCGCACGCCCGACTCCCGTCCCGCCGTCCCGCTGCGAGCCATCCCGCCGCGACGTCCTGTTCCGATCACCCCATACTGCCTCCTCGGCGACCGGAGGGGATGATCGCGGCGGAATCGGGGGGTGCGGGAACGACGGACGTGGACCGCGGGGCCGGCCCGCAGGCGCGGAACGGTCCGGTCAGCGGCCGGCCAGGCTCGCGGCGTCCACCTCCCGTTCCGCGATTCCGACGGGCCAGGTGTGCACGGGATCGCCCCGGTGCATCAGCTCGCTGTACCGGCGGGTGGTCGCGGCGAGCGCCGCCTCCCGGTCGAGCCCGCCGGCGCGGGCCCGGTGGTAGGTGTCCACCTGCCAGGTCGCCCCGTTCACCCGCCGCCGACAGCGCTCCTCGATGATCCCCAGGTAATGGTCCCGGTCCGCGGCCTCGATCCCCCAGGCGTCCAGGCCGGCCGCGGCCATCGGCAGCAGCTCGTCCAGCACCAGCCTCACCGCCGGTACGCTCACCAGGCCCCCGGCCCGGCCGCGGCGGGGCCACCGCAGCCGGGCGTCGATCCCGTACCGGCAGGCCGCGTCGAAGTTGGCCTCCGCCTCGGCGAACGGCATCCGGGTCCACACCGGGCGCGGTTCGTCGGCGAGGGTGCGTACGAGCCCGTAGTAGAAGGCCGCGTTGGCGACGACGTCGGCGACGGTCGGCCCCGCCGGCAGCACCCGGTTCTCCACGCGCAGGTGCGGCACCCCGTCGGCGACCCCGTAGACGGGCCGGTTCCAGCGGTAGACCGTCCCGTTGTGCAGGACCAGTTCCTGAAGGCTCGGCACGCCGCCGTCGGCCAGGACCCGCAGCGGCTCCTCCTCGTCGCAGATCGGCAGCAGCGCGGGGAAGTAGCGGAGGTTCTCGGCGAACAGCTCGTACGCCGAGTCCACCCACCGCTCCCCGAACCAGGTCCGCGGCCGCACCCCCTGGGCCTGGAGCTCGGGCGGCCGGGTGTCGGTGGCCTGCGTGAAGAGCGGCGGCCGGGACTCGCGCCACAGCTCGCGCCCGAACAGGAAGGGGGAGTTGGCGCCGACCGCTATCTGTACGGCGGTCACCGCCTGCGCCGCGTTCCACACGTCCGCGAACCGCGCCGGCGTCACCTGCAGGTGGAGCTGTACGGAGGTGCAGGCGGCCTCCGGCACGATCGACCCGGTGCTCCAGGTCAGCCGCTCCACGCCGTCGATGTCGAGGGTGAAGTCCTCGCCCCGCATCATCAGGATCTGCTCGTTCAGCAGCGAGTAGCGGTCCACCGCCGAGAGGTTGGCCGGCGCCAGGTCCGCGCGGGACAGGGTCGGCAGGATCCCGATCATCACCACCCCCGCGTCGATCTCAGCGGCCTGCCGGTGGGCGTAGTGGAGCCCCGCGCTCAGCTCCTCCGCGAGCTGGTCGAATACCCGGCCGTCGAGACGGTGGGGAAGTACGTTGACCTCAAGGTTGAACAATCCGAGTTCGGTCTGGAAATCGGGGCTGGCAATCCGCTCCAAGACCTGGGCATTCACCATTCGCGGCAAACCGTCGGCACCCGCGAGATTCAATTCGATCTCCAACCCCATCATGTTCTTGGGGCGATCGAACCTCTTCTCCGCCAGAAGCCGCTCCAGTCCCTCCAGGCACTCGTGAAGCTTCCTCCGATACCGTTGCCGATCGGACAGGTCGAATCCGCCTGCCACGACCTTCTCCCCCATCGAAGCGTCCCTCCTCCAGGCCCGGCCGAGTGCACCCGGGCACGCATGTACGGTCGATGATGCCCAGGCGCCGTGATCGATAACGCGGGTGACCGCCCCTCGGACAGGAGCGCGCGCCGGTATGGCCGGATGGGCGCTTCGGCACATTCACCTGGCAAGTCGTCGTATGCAAATTCCGCGTCGACTTTGCCGGTTCCGGATAACCGATGCTTTCCAGCCGAGCCCCCTTCCGGTAGCCTCCGAGGTCAGCGCGTCAGGTCTGCGCTCAGGCAGCACGAATGGCATCGCAGCGGGACCGGTAAGCGACTTGTCGGCAATAGCAGGGACAGCTAGCCGAAACACTGCGTGAACACGTGTCGTATAAACTCCGCAATCGAGGCAGAGAGTTGGCGCGCGGTCATTGCCCCTCAGCCCCCCTCTGACCCCAGAATGCGACAGCGCCGTCCCGTTCCTTCCCCCGCACCACAGGTCTCCCAAGTGAGAGGCGACCCACCATGCCGCTGCATGTCCCTCCGGCTCCCGCGCCCGCCCTGCGCAGCGTCCTCGCGGCACTCGGTTCCCCCACCGCCGTCCACGAGGCGCACACTCCGGCCCTGCGCACGGTCCAGGGCCCCCTGACCGCCGAACTGCCCCTTCCGGTGCACGTGATCGACCGGCTCCACCCGTCCAACCTCACGGCCGGCGGAAGGCCCCCGCGCACCCGGCTCACCGCGTGGCGGTTCCTGATCCGCAGCGGGGACCGGTTCGTCGCCGCGGCCGATACCCGTCTCACGGCGGACGGCTGGGCCTTCTCCCACTTCTTCGAGGGCCCCTACGTCACCGCCACCGAACGCGCCCTGCGTCAGGCGGAGTCGATGGGGACGGGCTACCAGCCGCGCCTGCTGTCCGTACCGGAGCTGTACATGCTGACCCTGTGGCTGCACGGCGCGGTCGGCGCCGACGCGGCGGCCGGCCTGCCCGCCGCCGCCGACCTGCTGGTTCCGCTCGCCCCGGCACCTCCCGGCATCGCCGCCTTCAGGCCGCACACCGTGTCCGAACTACTGCCCGTACTGACGCACAGGCTGACCCGTCAGGCCCCTCCCGTCCCGCCTCCCGTAGCCGCTCCGGCGGCATGACCACAGCCACCCGGATGACCCATTCGGCCTAGTCCGCTCGGGCCACTCGTGAACCATCCGAAATGACAGGGGAGTTGGCCTGAACCGCCCGCACGGGTGATGCGTCCTCAATCCATGAGGACAGCTGCCGGGAAATACCTGCGAAGCAGCCGTCCTGGGGGAAGACTGAGCCCATCCTCCCCGCAGGTGCGGGGACGACCCAGGGGGACGGCCATGAATCACGCATCGAGCCGTAGCGAACAGACCACACCGCAGCGAAAGAACGCATCCATGTGCCAGCACCAGCCTGCCTGCCCGTCATCAGAATCCGCCGACCGGGAGGCCGCGCGCCCGGTGGCCAACCACCCGGAGCAGGGCTGGAGCCTGCTGTGCAACGGTGTCCTCCTCTTCGAGGACACCGGTGAACTCCTGCCGGACGGCCAGATCATCGCGCCGCACCGCCCGCTCGCGGCGGCCTGACCGGACCGAACGAAGGGGCCGTTCCCGGAGCATGACTCCGGGAACGGCCCCTTCTGCGTCGGCCGCAGACTTCAGCGGCCCGTCACCGCTCCCGCGGGATCAGTTGTCGTACTCGTCCAGCGGCGGGCAGGAGCACACCAGGTTCCGGTCGCCGAACGCGCCGTCGATCCGGCGCACCGGCGGCCAGTACTTCTCGGCGGGCGAGACACCGGCCGGGAAGACCGCCTCGTCGCGGGTGTACGGGTGGTTCCACTCGCCGCCCAGCGACGCCGCGGTGTGCGGGGAGTTGGCGAGGGGGTTGTCGTCCGCCGGCCACTCGCCGCCCGCGACCCGCTCGATCTCGCCGCGGATCGCGATCATCGCGTCGCAGAAGCGGTCGATCTCGGCGAGGTCCTCGGACTCCGTCGGCTCGATCATCAGCGTGCCGGCGACCGGGAAGGACATCGTCGGCGCGTGGAAGCCGTAGTCGATCAGGCGCTTGGCGATGTCGTCGACGCTCACGCCGGTCGCCTTCGACAGCGGACGCAGGTCGATGATGCACTCGTGCGCGACCAGGTTGCCCGGGCCCGTGTACAGCACCGGGTAGTGCGGCTCCAGACGCTTGGCGATGTAGTTCGCGCCCAGTACCGCCACCTGGGTGGCTCGCTTGAGACCCTCACCACCCATCAGGCGTACGTACGACCAGGAGATCGGCAGGATGCCGGCCGAGCCCCACGGCGCGGCCGAGATCGGGCCGACGCCCGTCTCGGGCCCGGCCGTCGGCTGCAGCGGGTGGTTCGGCAGGTACGGGGCCAGGTGCGCCCGGACACCGACCGGACCCACGCCGGGACCGCCGCCGCCGTGCGGGATGCAGAAGGTCTTGTGCAGGTTCAGGTGCGAGACGTCGCCGCCGAAGTGACCCGGCTTGGCCAGACCCACCAGGGCGTTCAGGTTGGCGCCGTCGACGTACACCTGGCCACCGGCCTCGTGCACCTGGGCGCAGATGTCGGCGACGTGCTCCTCGAACACACCGTGCGTCGACGGGTAGGTGATCATCAGCACGGCGAGCTCGTCGCGGTACTGCTCGATCTTGGCGCGCAGGTCGGCCGCGTCCACCTCGCCGTCGTCCGCCGTCCTGACGACGACGACCTTCATGCCGGCCATCACGGCGCTGGCGGCGTTGGTGCCGTGCGCCGAGGACGGGATGAGGCAGATGGTGCGCTGCTCGTCGCCGTTCGCCCGGTGGTAGGCGCGGACGGCCAGCAGGCCGGCGAGCTCACCCTGGGAGCCGGCGTTCGGCTGGATGGAGACCTTGTCGTAGCCGGTGACCTCGCAGAGTCGTTCCTCCAGCTCGGTGATGAGCGTGAGGTACCCCTCCGCCTGCTCGACCGGGGCGAACGGGTGCAGCTGGCCGAACTCGGGCCAGGTCACCGGCTCCATCTCGGTGGTCGCGTTGAGCTTCATCGTGCAGGAGCCCAGCGGGATCATGCCGCGGTCGAGCGCGTAGTCCTTGTCAGAGAGCTTGCGCAGGTAGCGCAGCATCGCGGTCTCGGAGCGGTGCTGGTGGAACACCGGGTGGGTCAGGACCTCGTCCGAGCGCAGCAGCCCCTCGGGGAGGGTCTCGTCCGTGGACGCGTCCAGGGCCTCCAGGTCGGCGTCGACCCCGAAGGCGCCCCAGACGGCCTCGACGTCGGCGCGCAGGGTGGTCTCGTCGCAGGCGACGGACACCAGGTCGGCGTCGACCTGGAAGAGGTTGACGCCGGCCTCACGGGCGGCGGCGACGACCTCGGCGGCCTTGCCGGGCACCCGGGCGGTGATCGTGTCGAAGTACGAGCCGTGAACGACCTCGACGCCGCCGGCCGTCAGACCCGCGGCGAGCAGGGCGGCGTAGCGGTGGGTGCGGCGGGCGATCGTCCGCAGCCCGTCCGGCCCGTGGTAGACGGCGTACATGCCGGCCATGACGGCGAGCAGCACCTGCGCGGTACAGATGTTGCTGGTCGCCTTTTCGCGGCGGATGTGCTGCTCGCGGGTCTGCAGCGCCAGGCGGTAGGCCTTGTTGCCGTCCGCGTCGACGGAGACGCCGACGAGGCGGCCCGGCAGGGAGCGGGCGTGCTTGGCCTGGACGGCCATGTAGCCGGCGTGGGGTCCGCCGAAGCCCATCGGGACGCCGAAGCGCTGGGTGGTGCCGACGGCGATGTCCGCGCCGAGCTCGCCCGGCGAGGTCAGCAGGGTCAGGGCGAGCAGGTCGGCCGAGACGGTGACGACGGCACCGAGCTCGTGCGCCTGGTCGATGACCGGCTTGATCTCGCGCACGGCGCCGGAGGCGCCGGGGTACTGGAGCAGCACGCCGAAGACGCCGCGCTCGGCGATCTCGGCGGGGATGCCGTCCGAGAGGTCGGCGACGACGACCTCCACGCCCGTGGGCTCGGCGCGGGTCTCGATCACCGCGATGGTCTGCGGCAGCGCGTCGGCGTCGATCAGGAAGACGCCGCCCTTGACCTTGCCGACGCGCCGGGCCAGGGACATGGCCTCGGCGGCGGCGGTGCCCTCGTCGAGGAGGGAAGCGCCGGAGGTCGGCAGACCGGTCAGGTCGGCGACGACGGTCTGGAAGTTCAGCAGGGCCTCCAGGCGACCCTGCGAGATCTCCGGCTGGTAGGGCGTGTACGCCGTGTACCAGGCCGGGTTCTCCATGACGTTGCGCAGGATCACCGGCGGGGTGAACGTGCCGTAGTAACCGAGGCCGATCATCGAGGACAGGACCTGGTTGCGGTCGGCGAGCGAGCGGAGCTCGGCGAGCACCTCCGCCTCGGTCCGCGCGTCGGGCAGGTTCAGCGCTTCGGCGGTCTTGATCACATCCGGTACCGCGGCGGCGGTGAGCTCGTCCAGGGAGCCGTAGCCCACCTGGGCGAGCATCTTCGCCTGCGCCTCGGCGTCCGGGCCGATGTGGCGCTGCTCGAAGGGGATGCCTCGCTCCAGCTGGGAGAGCGGAATGCGGTTGGCGGTCATTACGGAGGCCTCCTGGTCGTATGACCTGCGAGGGGCACCACGGCGCGGGCACCCGGACGGCCTCCCCCTCTGTCATCTCAACCTGAGAGCTTCACCGGGCCACGCGGGGGTCGCCCGCGGGATCCGGCTTTCACCGTCGGTGAGGAGAGGAGCCGGTACTGCGTCCCGGCACCGCTCCTGCTTTCCAGAGTGGCCTCTTCACGTGCGGTACGTATGCCTGAGAGATTCCGGGGAGGATTTGCTCCTTCGGCGCCTCCGTACAACTCATTCGGAGGACTCTCCCGCACAGGGTCAACAGCCGTCACCCAGCCTACCAGCGAGGATCTGGACCCTCCCTCGAGTGGCCCCGTCTGCGGATGTGCACTTTTGTAGTGATTACGGATGGAGTTGCGACCAAGTGGAGGGACCGTGCAGACCGACATCGATCCGCGCAGCCTGATCGGCCGCAAGGCATTCGACCGGAACGGCGCCAAGATCGGCACCGTGGACGAGGTCTACCTCGACGACGCCACGGGCGTCCCGGAGTGGGCCGCCGTGCGGACCGGCCTCTTCGGTCGGGACGCCTTCGTCCCGCTGGAGCCCAGCGAGGTGGTGGACGACGCCCTGCGCGTGCCGTTCGAGCGTTCCCTCATCAAGGACGCCCCCGATTTCGGGGTCGGCCGTCACCTCTCCCCCGAGCAGGAGCTCCAGCTGTACCACCACTACGGGCTCGACGTGGTCCTCCCCTCGGAGTTCCAGCACCCGCCGCCCCCGCCCGCCAAGAAGCGCCGCCGCGACGCGGGCCGGCCGGCCGGCGGGAGTTAGGCGGTACCCACCAGGGGCAGCGGATCGGACGGCTCCAGCTCGGGGTCGTCCACCCGGAAGGTGCGGACCCGGCCGGGCTGTGTCCCGGGCTGCTCGAACCGTACGGTCACGCGCCCCACGCCGCTGCCCTGGACCCAGCCGAGCCCGTACACGGCGTGCCGTACGTCACTCCCGGCCGCCCAGTGGCGCACCACACCTCCCTCGGAGCCGACGGCCGTCACCACGGCCCCGCCCGCGGTTCCACCCGCAGCACCGCCCGTACCGCTCGCGCCGTCCGTACCCGTGGCCTCCCCAGCTCCCTCAACCCCATCGCCCGCTCCGGCCTCCACGCCGCCGGACGACCCGTCCGCCCCGTCCGGCGCAACGGCACCGTTCTCCTCCGCTCCGTCCGCTTCCCCGTCCGCCTCCGCGGCGCGCACCTGGGCGAAGAGGTCCTCCTGGGTGTAGTCCGCGAGGCCCGTCACCCCGACCCCGAGCAGCCGGACGCCCCCCGTGGTGTCCACGCCCTCCAGCAGCCGCGCGGCCGCCTCGCGCACCACGGCCGGGTCGTCCGTCGGGCCCCGCAGGGTCTCGGAGCGGGTCAGCGTCGAGAAGTCGTAGCGCCGCACCTTGAGGACGATCGTGCGACCCGAGTGCCCGGAGGCCCGCAGCCGACCGACGCACCGGTCCGCGAGCCGCTGCACCTCGTGGCGGATCCGCACCCGGTCGTGCAGGTCCACGTCGAAGGTGTCCTCCACCGATACGGACTTCGCGTCGCGCTCCGCGACCACGGGCCGGTCGTCCAGCCCCAGCGCCATCCGGTACAACCCCGCCCCGTGCGCCCTGCCGACCATCCGCACCAGCTCGTCCTCACCGGCTTCGGCGAGCTCCCCGACCGTGGTGATCCCGGCCCGGCGCAGGTGCTCCCCGGTGGCCGGACCGACGCCGGGCAGGGTCCGCACCGACATCGGCGCGAGCAGTTCCCGTTCGGTGCCGGGTTCGATGAGCAGCAGTCCATCCGGCTTCGCCTCCTCGGAGGCCACCTTGGCGAGCATCTTCGAACCCGCGAGGCCCACGGAGCCGCTGAGGCCCGTCGCGGCCGTGATGTCGGCCCGCAGCCGCTCCCCCACGGCCCTCGCCCCGGCCGCGTCGAAGGCGGCGGAGCCCGCCTCCAGGTCCACGAAGGCCTCGTCCAGGCTGAGCGGCTCGACCAGTGGGGACAGCTCCCTGAGCAGCCCCATGACCAGCTCGCTGACCTCGCGGTAGAGGCTGAAGCGGGGGATCAGGCAGGCCCCGTTCGGGCAGAGCCGGCGGGCCTGGGCCATCGGCATCGCCGAATGGACGCCGAACCGCCGGGCCTCGTAGGAGGCGGTGGCCACCACCCCGCGCGGTCCGAGCCCCCCGACGATCACGGCCTTCCCGCGCAGGCTGGGCTTCGACGCCTGCTCCACGGAGGCGTAGAAGGCGTCCATGTCCAGGTGCAGGATGGTCGGCGCGGATCTCACAGCCCGATGCTGCCCTACGGCACTGACATCGCGGCGGCCAACGCGACGCCGGCCGTCCCCGCGGCCGTGCGGGGCGGGTTCCGCCGCTCGGGACGGCCGCCCCGGTCCGACCGGGTCAGACGGCCCGGTTCCGGCGCGCGGCCAGCTCGTCGGTCGGATTGTGGCCGACGAGGGTCTCACCCGTGTCCACGCGCTCCCCGTGCAGCTGCGACAGGGCGTTCTCCACGTCGCGCCAGACGACGCCCACCGCGATCCCGAAGACGCCCTGCCCGCCCTGGAGCAGGCTCACCACCTGGTCCGGCGAGGTGCACTCGTACACGGTCGCGCCGTCGCTCATCAGCGTCATGCGCTCCAGGTCGTGGAATCCCCGGTCCCGCAGGTGCTGCACGGCGGTGCGGATGCTCTGCAGCGCCACCCCGGTGTCCAGGAAGCGCTTGACGATCTTGAGGACCACGACGTCGCGGAAGCTGTAGAGCCGCTGCGTGCCGGATCCGTACGCGGGTCGCACGCTCGGCTCCACCAGCCCGGTCCGTGCCCAGTAGTCGAGCTGCCGGTACGTGATGCCCGCCGCGGCACATGCCGTGGGGCCGCGGTAGCCGACCTCTTCGGGCGCCGGGGCGTCGCTCACCGGTCCGACCGGCGTGGACGCCGGCTGACGGTGCGCGGGCCCGGCCGCGCCGCCGTGCAGCGGGTACGGTCCACCATCACTCCGTGCGGGGATGCCCCCGGTCGTACCGTCGCCCGTGATCCTCACGCCGACCCTCCGTCCTTGACCTGCCCACCTTGAAGGTAGGCAGTGACCAGGGGTGCGTCAACGATCGCCACACTCGGCACGCCGAGTGATAATCACCCTGAGAGTGGTTTCCCGTACCCCATTGCGGGGAAAGGCTACTCGAATGGGCTGAAAGTTCCCGGTGGACGACGCGGCCGCGTTTCACGCCGCGCTCCACCACGACCCTCACTGTGGGCCGGTGCCGAAGTCCTCCGGTGAGATCTGGTCGAGGAACTCGCGGAACTTCTCCACCTCGTCCTCCTGTTCGTCGGGAATGGCGATTCCGGCGTCGTCGAGCACACCGTCACTGCCGTAGATCGGCGTCCCCGTCCGCAGGGCCAGCGCTATGGCGTCGGAAGGCCGCGCGCTCACCTCGACCCCGCTGGCGAAGACCAGCTCCGCGTAGAAGACACCCTCCCGCAGATCCGTGATCCGGACCTCGGTGAGTTCCTCACCGACCGCTTCCAACACGTCCTTGAACAGGTCGTGCGTCAGCGGCCGGGCAGGGGCCATTCCCTGCTGGGCGAAGGCAATGGCGGTAGCCTCCCCAGGACCGATCCAGATGGGGAGGTACCGATCGCCTCCCACTTCACGCAGGAGCACGATCGGCTGGTTGGAGGGCATTTCCACCCGGACACCCACAACGTCGAGCTCGTTCACACAGCAACCCTAGGACCTGCCCGGCCGGTTTGGGTAGTCGGGGCCCCACGCCGACCAGCGCCGTCAGCGCAACCGGACGCCGAGAGCGGTCTGCACGAGGGCCTCGTGGAGCCGTACGGACAGGCCCGCGAGCTCCTTCAGCGTCGCCTCGGCGTGCGCCCTGGTCTGGGGGTTGCGGTGTCTGCGCAGCGGCGCCACGACCTGTTCCACCAGCCCGGCCTCGCGGTCGGCGGCCGCCTTCATGGCACGCAGGTGGCGCGGCTCCAGGCCGAACCGGCCGAGATCGGCGATCAGACGGGCGACGGTGACCGTCTCCGCGTCGAACCCGCCGCCGGGGGCCTCGCAGATGAGGCCGTACGACTCCCACTCGACGAGCCGCTCCTCGTCCGCCTCCGCGGCGGCGATCAACTCGGCCCGCCCCACCCGGGGCACGGTCGGCCGCTCCCGGCCGACCTCGCCGTACACGGCGGACGGGCTCGCGGGATCCACGGACTCGCCGTGGGCGGCCGGTCCGGGGATGCGGATCTGCTCGCCCCGGTCGAGCGCGTCGAGCTGCTCCCGGATCACCTTCAGCGGCAGGTAGTGGTCACGCTGGAGGCGCAGGATGTGCCCGAGCCGTTCCACGTCGCCGGTGCTGAACTTGCGGTATCCGGAAGGCGTGCGCCGGGGCTCGACCAGCCCCTCCGCCTCCAGGAAGCGGATCTTCGAGATCGTGACCTCGGGGAACTCGTCGCGCAGCGTGGTCAGCACCGTGCCGATGCTCACCAGCCGCCCGGCCTGGCCGACGTTGCCGGCGGTGCCGCTCTTCGGGGCACCGCCGGTGGGGGTACGCAGCATGGAACCTTCCCTGTGGTTCCCCCGGACCGGATCCGGGGGAAGGGTCAGATGCCCCGCAGGCTCGCGTAGAAGACCAGCCGGTACTTGCCGATCTGCACCTCGTCGCCGTTGTGCAGGGCGACCGCGTCGATCGGCTCGCGGTTCACGTACGTGCCGTTGAGGCTGCCCACGTCGGAGACGGTGAAGCCGCCCTCCTGGCCCCTGCGGAACTCGACATGACGCCGGGAGACGGTGACGTCGTCCAGGAAGATGTCGCTCTGCGGGTGCCGGCCCGCCGTGGTCAGCTCACCGTCGAGGAGGAAGCGGCTGCCCGAGTTGGGGCCGCGCCGGACGATCAGCAGAGCGGAACCCGGCGGCAGCGCTTCCACCGCGGCCTGGGCCTCGGGAGAGAGCGACGACGACGCGTGCGGCTGTCCCGACACCTCGGCCTCGTAGGCCTCGAGGCCCGAGATCGAGATCGTGGACGTGGTCTCCGAGGCACGCTCCGGCGTCAGGCCCGCCCGCAGCGGCGCGCCGCAGTTGGAGCAGAAGCGGCTGGCCGCATCGCTGCGGTGCCCACACCTGCTGCAAACCTGCTCGGCCGACATGGACGGCTCCTCGCGCCGCGGCTGCCCCGCGGAGGCATTGGTGGCATACGGGTCGGGCGCAAACCCTCCACCCGCACTTGAGGTTGATGGTTCACCGAAACCTATGCGTCCGGAACCGGCAGGGTCAACACCCGACGCGCCCTGCGCGCCCGAATTGTCACCCTGGCCGGCCACCTCATCGCGGAAGAGCGGCCGGTCGCCCTGCGCTTCCCCGTCTCCGTGCCCCGCGCGGTGCCGCGCGGAGCCGCTCTCCTCGCGGTTCTTCTTGCCGAACAACTTCTCAAACAACTTCACGGGCGATTCCCCTTGACCGAAACAGACCCGCCCGTGGGGCAGGACGAACTCTGCATGCACACACCTGCCGACCCGGACATTCTCACAACGTCCGTAACCACCAGACAGTTTCCACCACGCACCGCGACTTCGGTGCGTCGACCCCCCGCAGGCGTCCGCCCGCGTGAGCCGGTCCACATCACGCCCGACATCACGGCGATGACGACCGAGCGTAGTCAGGCTGCTTCGCAGCCCGCAAGGCATCCACAACGATCTTCGCCGACCGCGTGACGGCGACCGTCGCCTGTTCCTTCTCCAGCGTCTGCACCACACCGCCGGGGATGTTGAGCGCCGGCTCCAGATCCTGCGGCCTGCCGATCACCTTGAACTCGTACGGCTGTGTGATCTTCTTACCGTCGATCGCCACGCCGCCGCCCTCGTCCGAGAAGAACGAGCTCGCCACGACGCGCACGCCGTTGATCTGGATCGCCTCGGCCCCGGCCGCCCGCAGCTCCTGCAACGTGTCCAGTAGCTGGTCGGACTGCACGTGTCCCTGCGGATCGGTGATCCGCAGGGTGATGCCGGGTCCCTGCGCTGCCACCGTACCGGCCAGGATGCCCAGTTGGCGTTCCTTCTCCACGGTCTGCCGGCGGGCCTCCTCGGCCTGGTTGGAGCTGCTCTCCAGCTCCTTGCGCTGATCGTCGAGCCGCTGCTTCTCGTCCTCCAGGCGCGTGGTCCGCCCGTCGAGCTCGTCGAGGATCCGTACGAGGTCCTCCTGACGGGCACCGCGCAGCGGGGCGCTGGAGTCGCTGTTCGACCGCACCTGGATCGCCAGCCCCAGGCCGAGGACGAACAGCAGCAGCGCGACGATCAGTTGGGCCCGGCTCACGCGCGGCGGCCACAGCCCGGCCGCGAGGCGCTGCCTGCCGGTCTGTTCCTCCTCGGTCGTGCCGGGGCCCGCGGAAGGTCCCTCGGAGGGCTCTGGCGCGGCCTGCGGCGCCGGTTCGTCCTTCCGGAGCCGCTCGGGCTCCCCGGACTCCCCCAGCGGGGTGTTGTCGCTGCTCATCGGCCTCACGCCCGGAAGACGTGCCGACGGATGGCCGCGGCGTTGGAGAAGATCCGGATGCCGAGGACGACGACCACGCCCGTCGACAGCTGCGCGCCGACGCCCAGCTTGTCGCCGAGGAAGACGATCAGCGCGGCCACGACCACGTTCGACAGGAAGGACACCACGAAGACCTTGTCGACGAAGATGCCGTCCAACATCGCGCGCAGACCGCCGAACACCGCGTCCAGCGCGGCCACCACCGCGATCGGCAGATACGGCTCGACGACGGCCGGCACTTCGGGCCGGACCAGCAGCCCGACCACCACTCCGGCCACCAGGCCCAGTACCGCGATCACGATGCACCCTTCTTCGGCTCTTCTGCCGTGGCTGTACGCACGGTCAGGCTCGATGCGGCCGGCACCTTCACCTCGTCCACGGCGGACAGCGTGTAGCGGATCCCGTAGCTCTCCTGCAACACGTGCAGGTACTGGCCGTCCACGGAGTCCTGGAAGTTGGTGCCGAGCCGTTTCTTGTCCCCCACCGCAAGGACCTCGTACGGCGGCACCAGCGGCTTGTTGTCGACCAGTATCGCGTCACCGGCCGCCCTGATCGCCGACAGCGCCGTCAGCCGCTGTCCGTTGATCGAGACGGCCTCCGCGCCGGCCTGCCACAGTCCGTTCACGATGCGCTGCATGTCCCGGTCACGGACCCGGCCGGTGTCGGAGAATCCGGCGCTCTCGCGCGGTCCGCCGCCACCTGCGGCGGCGCCCTTGGCGTCGTCCACCACCAGCTTGACGCCGGGACCGCGGACCTCGGTCGCGCCCGACAACAGGGCGACGAGCCGGCCCTGGTCCCCGCCGTGCTGTTGGAGCGCCGCGCCCTGCCGGTCGGCGACCTCGGTCCGCAACCGTTCGATGTCACGTTCCAGGCCGTCCGCACCTGCGTCCGCCCGCTCCACGCGGTCGATCAGTTCCTGGCGCTCCTTGGCCAGCACCGGCGCCGCTATGCGCGCCTGGGCGGCACCGAGCGTGACGACCATGGCGGCGATGACGAGCCCGGCGGCGAGCGCCAGCTTCGCCTTGAGGGTCCGCGGCAGCCCTGCCGTTCCGTCCGCCCGGCTCCGGGCCGCCGCTTCCGCATAGCCCTCGTCGAGGCTGTGGTCCATCACGTGCGTCAGCAGCGACATGGAGGCGTCCGGGCGCGCGGGCGGTGTGGCCGAACTCCGGTTGTTGGGCGGCTGCGACATGCACCACATCGTCGCATGTCGCCCCCGCTCCCACCGAATGCGGTCGCACGGCGGGCCGGGACGGGCAACTGCCCGTCCCGGCCCGCTCCACTCGCTGTTACGCGACGCCGCTCAGTGCTGTCCCGCGCCGTCCACGACTTCCGCCCACTCGTCGAGGAGTGCCTGCGCGGACGCGTCGTCGGGCCCTTCCGCCCACAGGTGGGTGACCGCTTCCGCCGGGTCCGGCAGGACGAGCGCCCACCGTCCGTCGGCCTCGACCACGCGCACTCCGTCGGTGGTGTCCACCTGCCGCTCTCCGGCGACCTCCACGACCCGCCGCATGACGAGCCCCTTCACGGCCCACGGCGTCGGCACGTCCCGCTTGAGCACGTGCGCCCGCGGGATCCGGGCGTCGATCTGGCTCAGCGTGAGCTGTGTCCGCGCGACCAGCCCGATGAGCTGCACGAACGCCGCCGAACCGTCGAAGACGCTGCCGAACTCGGGGATGATGAAACCGCCCCGGCCGTCACCGCCGAAGATGGTGCTCTCGGCGCGTCCCACCCGGGTCAGGTCGTCGGGCGAGGTCGTCGTCCACTCCACCTGCGTCCCGTGGTAGGCGGCCACCTGCTCCGCGACGCGGGTGGTGGTCACGGGCAGCGCCACCTTGCCGCTGCGCTTCTCCGCGGCGACCAGGTCGAGGAGCACGAGCAGCGCCCGGTCGTCCTCGATGATCCGCCCGCGTTCGTCGACGAGCGAGATGCGCTCGCCCACCGGGTCGAAGCGGATGCCGAAGGCGGCCCGTGCCGAGGCCACGATCTCCCCGAGCCGCACCAGCCCGGCCCGCCGGGACTCGGCGGTCTCCGTCGGCCGGGACTCGTCCAGACCGGGATTGATCGTCAGCGCGTCGACCCCGAGCCGACCCAGCAGGCTGGGCAGCACCAGACCGGCACTTCCGTTCGAAGCGTCGACGACGACCTTGAGGCCGGAGTCGGCGATCCCGGTGATGTCGACGCGCCTCAGCAGGGAGCCCGTGTACGAGTCGAAGACGCTCGACGGGAACTGCAGGTCGCCGATCTCCCCCGGGAAGGCACGTCGGTACTCCTGGCGCGCGTAGACCCGGTCCAGCTTGCGCTGGCCCGCCTGCGAGAGGTCCGCCCCGCGCTCGTCCAGGAACATGATGTCCACGGAGTCCGGCACGCCGGGCGAGGTTCTGATCACGATGCCGCCGGCGGCGCCGCGGGCCGTCTGCTGCCGGGCCACCGGCAGCGGTACGTTCTCCAGGTCGCGGACGTTGATGGCACTGGCCTGGAGCGCCGAGATCACGGCCCGCTTGAGCGCTCGCGCGCCTCGGGAGTGGTCACGGGCGGTGGTGACGATCGCCCCCTTCTTCAGGGTGGTGGCGTAGGCGCCCGCCAGCTTGACGACCAGCTCGGGGGTGATCTCCACGTTCAGGATTCCGGAGACCCCGCGGGCACCGAACAGGTGTGCCTGCCCGCGCGACTCCCAGATCACCGACGTGTTGACGAAGGCGCCGGCCTCGATCGTCTTGAACGGGTAGACGCGGACGTTGCCCTGGACGATGGATTCCTCGCCGACGAGGCATTCGTCGCCGATGACGGCCCCGTCCTCGATCCGCGCGGCCCGCATGATGTCGGTGTTCTTGCCGATGACGCAGCCGCGCAGGTTGCTGTGGGGGCCGATGTACACGTTGTCGTGGACGACGGCCTTGTGCAGGAAGGCTCCGCTCTTCACGACGACGTTGGAGCCGATGACCGTGTGTTCCCGGATCTCGACCCCGGCTTCGACCTTGGCGTAGTCCCCGATGTACAGGGGGCCGCGCAGGACGGCGTCGGGGCTGACCTCGGCGCCTTCGGCGATCCATACCCCGGGGGAGATCTCGAAGCCCTCCATGTCGACCTGGACCTTGCCCTCGAGCACGTCGGCCTGCGCCTTGACGTAGCTCTCGTGGGTGCCCACGTCCTCCCAGTAGCCCTCGGCCACGTAGCCGTAGATCGGCCGGCCTTCCTTCATGAGCTGGGGGAAGACGTCACCGGACCAGTCGACCGAGACGTCGGCGTCGACGTAGTCGAAGATCTCGGGCTCCATCACGTAGATGCCGGTGTTGATGGTGTCCGAGAACACCTGGCCCCACGTGGGCTTCTCCAGGAAGCGTTCGACCTTCCCTTCCTCGTCCACGATGGTGATGCCGAATTCCAACGGGTTCGGCACCCTCGTCAGGCACACGGTGACCAGTGCGCCCTTCTCCTTGTGGAAGTTGATGAGGTCGGTGAGGTCGAAGTCGGTGAGCGCGTCGCCGGAGATGACGAGGAAGGTGTCGTCCTTCAACGCCTCCTCGGCGTTCTTCACGCTTCCGGCGGTGCCGAGTGGCTTCTCCTCGTTGGCATAGGTGAGCTCCATTCCGAGCTCCTCGCCGTCCCCGAAGTAGTTCTTGACGAGCGACGCCAGGAACTGCACGGTGACCACGGTCTCGCTGAGCCCATGCCGCTTGAGCAACCTGAGCACGTGCTCCATGATCGGCCGGTTCGCCACCGGCAGGAGCGGCTTGGGCATGCTTGAGGTCATGGGGCGAAGCCGCGTACCTTCGCCACCGGCCATCACGACGGCCTTCATGTCGGAAGAGTCCTCCTAGAGAGATGACGGTCTGGCCGACCTCACCCGCCCCGGACGGTGACTCCGCTACTCCTCCGCGTCAGTTACCGGCGCCGAGCGAGCTCAATCGGCCGTGGCATCCGCCTTCACGAGACGACGGACTTGCACCACGTAAAGGATTCCTGCCCACCAATAGAGCGTTGTACCCCATCCCGCGAACGCCCATCCGAAAACGGACGCCGTCCAGGCCAACCAGCCGGTCCCGTCGCTGAGCAACAGGAGGGGGAACGCGTACATCAGGTTGAAGGTCGCGGCCTTGCCGAGGAAGTTCACCTGGGGCGGCGGATAGCCGTGCCTGCGCAGGATCCACACCATGACCAGCAGCATTGCCTCACGGGCCAGGAGCGCGGCGGTGAGCCACAGGGGCAGGATCTCGCGCCATGTCAGGCCGAACAGCGTGGTCAGGATGTAGAGGCGGTCCGCGGCCGGGTCCAACAGCCGGCCCAGTTTGCTGATCTGATTCCAGCGGCGCGCGAGTTTTCCGTCGAGGTAGTCACTGATCCCGCTGAGCATGAGGACCGCGAGTGCCCACCCGTCGTACTCGGCCAGGATCAGCCAGAGGAACAGCGGTACGCCGGCGAGGCGAGCCATGCTCAGGATGTTCGGAATGGTGAAAATTCGGTCAGTCTGGACCCGAGTCTCCTGGACCTCCACCCGGGGGCCTCCACTGTGACTGTAGAAAATGTCGAATCGATGCCCCCTGACCCTACAGGAGTCCCTGACCAGGCCTTGAACGCAGAAAAGCCCCGCACCAGTTACCTGGTGCGGGGCTTTCCCACAATGATTGTTCGGCGGCGTCCTACTCTCCCACAGGGTCCCCCCTGCAGTACCATCGGCGCTGAAAGGCTTAGCTTCCGGGTTCGGAATGTAACCGGGCGT